>DYLD01000165.1 GCA_020722315.1 Syntrophus aciditrophicus | reverse complement strand
GCTTTATTCGTTTTTCAAAGTGCAGTGACCCGTATGGGTCGTTTATTTCCTTGAGATATTCGTGATCCATTCGTGGACGGTTGACCACCGAATCACACGCTTTGAATTTGTCGCGGTATTAACGCGTTCAATTTCTGTGCGACTTCGTTAAATGGAGCAGGCGGCAACTTGCAACAGAATTCCGCCTTTCTTGCTTTCCAGTCCAGGCTTTTTACCTGGTCGGATAAGATTGCCCCACTGACTTCCAAGCCATCGGGGATTTGGACTTCAAACGGATACCCTTTGACCTGACTTGTGATGGGACAGAGGATGGCTAAACCGACTTTGCCGTTATACGCCGCTGGCGATAAAACCAACGCGGGTCGGCGGCCTGCCTGTTCATGTCCCGCTTGGGGATTGAACGCAATCCAAACGATGTCGCCGCTATCGGGGATATAGGCCATGGTTTACCACGCTTCATTGCCCACGGCAAATCCAGTGTCAATTTCGTGATGGAGATTGTTTTTGTTGACGCCCGCCAGCAATTCTTCGAGCGTCCAACTCGGCGCGGGGACGGGCGTAATAATGATCTTCCCTTTGACCATGTTGATTTCAACGAAGGAATCGTTTTCCAATTGGGCGTTAAGCGCGAACGCTTTGGGGATTCGCAGGGCGAGGCTGTTGCCCCATTTTTGAACTTTGGTGAGCATAAGGCTGTCTCCTGTCTGTATCTACAACAAAGATACACCTGTTTGCACGATTAATCAAGCCGCAAAGTGACAGTCACTTCCGAAGTGACTGTCACTTTGCAGGCTGCTCAATCGTAGTCAATATTCTTTCAGGATGTGCATACAAATTGAATCGATTCCGCCGCGCGTAGCCGATCAGCGTAATTCCCCATTTCTCGGCCAGTTCAATCGAAAGGGATGAGGGCGAGGTGCGCGAGAGCAGGATGCCCGCGCCCAGCCGCACGGCTTTTTGCAACATCTCGGAACTGATGCGTCCCGTCGTCATCAGGATGCGGCGGCTCGGCCAGATGTTTTGCATCAGGCACATGCCCGCGATCTTGTCGAGGGTATTGTGGCGTCCGATATCCTCGGCGGAGAGCAGGATGCGCTCACCGTTGGTCAACGCGGAGGTGTGGACTCCGCCCGTCTCGCGGTAGAGATCCTGCGCCTCGAACAACATCCCGATAAGATGGCCGATCTGACTGGCGGGGAGGGTAAACCCGTTCTGGGCCGCGATCGGACGCGGGTCCGCGATAGAATCGACGGCAGTTATCCCGCCTGAACAGCCCGAAGTGCGTGTCCACTTGGATGGTTTCTCCGCGGCGTGGGTCAGCCAGATATCCACATTGTCGCCGTGCTCGCATAATCGCGCTTCGACAACTTCTTCCATTGAATCGATAACGCCTTCATTAAAGAGGAAGCCGACCGCCATCGCTTCGAGCAGGACGGGCGTGCACATGAATGAGACCCACGCTTCGCCGTTGACGGTGAGCGAGACGGGCGTCTCGACGATGGTGCTGGTGTCAATGGGTTTGCTTTCGGTGGAGTCGATCTGAAAGTATTGAATGGGTTTGCGTGGTTCAAGCATGGGAACTCCAGTTACCAGTAATTTACGAATTCGATTCTGACTATTTGTTGCATCCCGTCATTGCAATGACGAACAACTACTCGTCTTTCTTCTTGTAACTTTTCTTGTGCGCGGCGACGAAACGGTCGGGATCGGAGAGGAACGCGCCGAGGCAGGTCTCGGTGCAGAGGAAAATGGTGCGGCCGCGATACTCGGCTTGCGGAAAGTAATCGGAATCGGCGTGAAAGACGCGTCCGCACAGCGCGACGAAGGAGGGGCGTTTGTTCTTCTCGGTTTCTGCGGTTTCGGTCTCGGACATGGTGCGGATTCTAATCGGTTTTCAGACGTTTAACGTTCAACGTTTTCTTCAAGTCTCCCAACCGCCTTCACGCAATCGTGCAGAAACACTTCCTCGCGGCGAGGGCGCGCTCCAAATCCTCCACTTCGATCAATTCGCGCACTCCCTTGTGAGACAAATCCAAACAGATACCTTCGGTGTAAAACATCGCAAGCGGCATCGTCTCAATGGATTGTCCGCGAAACTGACGCGCCATGTGATTGAAGGCGTCCACGTGCGTCGCGGTATGCTCGTCCATCTCGAGACGGTTCACAGCAGGGGAGGGGACGCCGTCATTGGGAATCTTGTCCCACTCTTCATGCGTCGCATGGACGGCGATGTTCACTTCGGGCAGGCCGGGGAAGACGGGCTTGCCAGTATAGATTTCCTGGGATAGGTCTATGATTTCGGGCATGGGTGAAATCCTTTTGTTGAAAAAACTCCCGATTGGGTTCGGGAGTTTATCTTTTACTTCATTTTCGCAAATCGGACTGAGTTTTCCGTAACAGTCACAAATCGGCTTTCCACTTCGCCCGCGTATTGTTCAAGTAATTTCCCAAGCACATCAATTTTCATTATCGCGCGTTCGTCATCCAATCGAAGCAGGATAATTCCCTTGTGGGGCTTTCGGTCACGGAAAATTTTGTCGCCAAAGTCTTTATCGTTTGTGATCAAAACCCAATTTTCCGCAAAGGCTTTCTGGATGATGTCGTCGTCTTCCATGCCCCTTGCTTGCTCGAAAACAGAAAACACTTCATCCCCGCGTTCGCGAAGCCATTGCGCCACCCACGGACCCGTAGACTCGTCCACGAGGAAGCGCATTATGCCTCAACTGCCAACGGCATGAAGACTGTATTTTCGAGCGATTTTGTGGCAAACAATATGCAGGCGCGAATATCTTCGACTTTAAGCCCCTGATATTCCTTGATGATTTCTTCCACTGCCGCTCCGTGAGCCAGCAGGTTCAAGATGAACTCAACCGTTAAGCGTGTGCCGTGAATGACGGGTTTACCCACCATCACTTTGGGGTTGACGGTAATCCGAGCAAGGAGTTCCAGATCAGTCATAGTTAATCTCCTGCCCCAATCATACACGATTTTTGGAAGATTTTCCCAAACACCTGCCGAAGGTGTCTCACCCGAGCCGTTGACAATCATAACCCTCGCATGGACACGGATCGCCGAACGCAAGACTTTCGCACAAACCGAAGGTATCTCATCCGCGCCGCCGTTGACCGTACCCCTCGCGTGGACGCGGGACTCTGAACGAAAGACTTTCGCGGAAACACCTTCGGAAGGTGACTCGCGGCTACCAATCGTCGCCATGACTTCCGAAAATTCATGCTATACTCGCCTCACGATGAAGATTTACCTTGATACCTGCTGTCTGAATCGTCCGTTTGATGATCAGCGCCAGCCTCGTGTCCGTTTGGAGTCTGAGGCCGTAACGCTGATATTGGAGAAAATCCACAAGCGCGAATTGGAATGGATTGGCAGTGATGTCCTCGTCTATGAACTTGGTCAAACCCAAGATGCCGAGCGCAAAGGACGATTAATGCTTTTGGCAGGACAATCAAACCATGTAGTTGAAACGACTGAAAAAATTTTAGATCGAGCAGAAAGAATAGAATCATCAGGTTTTGAGAGTTACGACGCAATTCATCTTGCGTCTGCCGAGCAGGCAAAAGTGGATACTTTTCTGACCACTGACGATAATCTGCTAAAGGTTGCAAATCGAAACAAACAATTATTCCCGTTCGTTGTGATCAACCCAGTGAAATGGCTGGAAGAGGTGTTGAAATGACAACTGAAACCCTTTCCCTTTATGAAATCCGTACCATTGGCTTTGAAGCCCTGCTTCGTGAACTTGGCCCCGCAGGCGCAATTCGTTTTATCCAGCAATACGAAACAGGCCGCGGCGATTACACGCGTGATCGTAAAAAACTCCTGCCGAAGAAATCTGTCCGCGAAATTGGCAGGGAGATCATGAAGCAACGCCAGGCCAAAATAAAATGAGACAAAGCCCTCGTCAGTAGACGGGGGCTTTTTGTAAACATCGCGGAAACCTGCCGAAGGTGTCTCCTCCGCACCGCTGTTGACCGTGACCCTCGCGTGGACACGGATCGCCGAGCGCAAGACTTTCGCACAAACCTGACGTGTCTCATCCGCGCCGCCGTTGACCGTGACCCTCGCGTGGACGCGGATCACCGAGCGCAAGACTTTCGCGGAGACATGTCAGGTTTTATTCAACCAACCTCACAAACAAAAATCTCCCGTCGTGGACAGGAGATTTGCGTCATCACTATGTTTACAGGTTGTTCACCCTCGCTCCAAAAACTTTTTTGAAGATACCAAGTTGTTTAAAGAGCCATTCATGCTGATTACCCCAGTCGTCTCGATTATGAAGATTTACCGATTTGCGAATATAGATTCTGCACATTCTGGCTTTTTCTGGATTATGCCAAGCCAACTCGCTGCCAACAGCTTTTTCAATTTCATTTTTTGATTCCATCAACTTATTAAACTGTGTTTTTGATTCCGCACTCTTTAAGACAAATTCAACGCGAATTTCATGACTGTCATAGCTTTCAGCTTCGTTATCATATAGAGAAGCAATGGCTGATAGGCTGAAGCCTGAACGTCCAATGCCAAATTCCATCCAATGTTGAGGCTGTGGCTTGACTGGTTTTACTGGAGAATTATCTTGTTCACTTAAGAATTTTCTAAATTCGCTCCAAAACTCCAGTTGCAACTTTTTTGCATCTGACAATCCTTCATTTACTGCTCTTGACGCGCCTTCAATAACTGCTCGTGTCCAGTTGTTCGGTTCGCATATCATGTTGAATTTTGGCGCAACATCGGACTTTCCAATTTTCCATAAC
>DYLD01000017.1:10318-28261 GCA_020722315.1 Syntrophus aciditrophicus | reverse complement strand
AAGCATATTGGCTCCTTAACCTTGGATGTAAGCTGATCCTTCAGGACAACAAGCGCCTCCAGATGGCTCGGAAACATATGTGTCTTTTAAATTGTCTACAATGAACTTCCTGCTCGAATCTGTGAACTACATCGTCGGTTTTGGGATTCGATTTGCTCTTTAATTCAAGGGGCAAAACAGGTTGAATAAAGGGAGATTGACCTGTTCTGAAATAAAGGTTGTGAGTTTTCCTGAAATCTGGTATTTTCCTGATCAGGAAAACAGGAGAAATCAGGAAAAATGCCGACAGAAAAAGAAATGCTCGAAAAACTCCGGAAGGGTGAATTATCGCTTGCGCCGCTTTCTTTCCGTTTTTTAAAAAGCGATCTGGAAGTCGGGAAAGATAAACGTTTCGATGCGCTTATTGAGACGTCCTGGGACAAAAACCGCGCCAAGTTTGCAATCGAGTGCAGACCTCTTTCGACGCCCAAGGCGTTTCAGGAGGGAATAAACCGGCTGAAAACAGCGTCGTTCCCGCGGGGGTACAACCCGATGCTTTTTGTGCCATTCCTGAACGAACAGCAATTAATGGAGCTGGAAAAGGAACGGATCAGCGGAATCGATCTCTGCGGTAACGGTGTCGTGATGGTGCAAAACAGCTTGGCCGTCTTTCGCAGCGGCGGGAAAAACCGTTTTACGTCCTCCGCGCCGATCAAGAATATCTATCGGAAAAATAGTTCCATGGTGGGAAGGGTCTTTCTGGCCCGGCCCTTCTACAAAACCGTGCAGGATGTCTGTGCGGAGATCAACCGGCGAAATCTACTGGTGGAACAATGGGAAAAGAAACCCATGCGTCTCTCCACGGTTTCAAAGGCGTTGAAGACGCTGGAAGAGGACCTTATCATCGCACGCGGGAATGTAATCCGACTGTTGCAGCCGGACAAGCTTTTGCAAAAAATGACAGAAAACTATGTTTCCCCCAATATCAAGGGGCGTATCCGCCTCAAGGTTTCTGAGGATAACGGCACGGTAACGGAATTGCTGTTGAGAGCGTCACGAGAGTTGAAACTGCCTTTGATAGCTGCGGGAATATCGTCGGTGGGACGTTATGCCGTTATGCAAAGAGGATTTCTTTTGACTGTCTATTGCCCCAGCGTTGACGCGCTGCTGAAAAGGATTCCGGGAAATCAAACAGACCGTTTCCCAAACCTTGAACTCATAGAAACCGAGGACGAGACGGTTTTTTTCGATGGACGATATGAAGGAGACTTCCGGTGGGCATCTCCTTTGCAGGTTTACCTGGAGTTGATGTCCGGGGACAAGCGCGACCAGGAAACCGCCGAACAGTTGAAATCATACATCATCAGCAACATCGAGGCGGCGCGCCGATGATCGCCATTGCCGACCTCCAAACATCCTTGCTGGATTTGACGTACGAGATAAAAGACTCGAACATCAAACCCATCATCGGTGGGGGCTTCGGCATCTACCTTAAGACGGAACACATCCGAAGGCTCGGTGTCCGAACGTTGTTGAAAGAATGGCCGGAGCCGCGGTCGACGAACGATCTTGACTTGTTTCTCAGAGCGGAACTCCTGATAAAATCGGCGAACCTCAAACCTCTGGCTAAAGCTATTGCCGCTTTAGGCTACCGGTTTGTTCCCGGCGCCGAGAAATACCAATTTGTCAAAGCCGGCCCCGGAGGGGATAGTCCCGGCAGCGTTAAACTCGACATTCTTACCGGGCCGCAAAAACTTTTTCGCTCGACATCGGTAAAGGTTGACGCGCGCCGCGTGCGCCCCTATCCCTCCGTCGGCATTCACGCCCACCCTGTCGATGAGGCTGTCTCACTTGAGGACGGCCTTTTGTCCGTACCTTTGAAAGGGAA
The DNA here is from genome assembly GCA_020722315.1 of Syntrophus aciditrophicus. GTDB lineage: Bacteria > Desulfobacterota > Syntrophia > Syntrophales > UBA5619 > DYLD01. The sequence continues at coordinate 26,394 of DYLD01000017.1, read as the reverse complement.
ACTCAGTTCAGGCGATCCCTGGGAATCTGAGGTTTTTGTCCCGCACCCTTATACCTTTTTGATGATGAAACTCTTTGCCTTCAAAGATCGCCTAAACGATCCCAATAAGGATTTCGGCCGTTATCATGCCCTGGACCTATACTCAATTCTTGCAACAACCCTGGAAGAAGAGTGGCGATACGCCCTTGTGTTGAAAGCTCAATATGCCGCCCAACCTTACGTCATTGAGGCCGGGACTCTGGTTTCCGAATATTTTTCCGCTCCGGATCGGCCAGGCATGATCCGATTGAAGGAAAGCGCTTACTATCGACACACATTTCAGCTTGATGAATTCATTTCGGCCCTGCAAGAGCTATTTCCCCGGGGATCCGCATAGTCACCAGGGCCTCCGCCGGCAGCACGTCAAAAATCCTCACCCAATGCTTCCTCATGCAACCTTTCCTCGAACCTGCCGATATCTTCGGCGGGAACCCTCACGCCGCCCCTGATCCGTATCGGCTTCAGATCACCCTCGTCGAGGAGGCGGTAAACCGTCCGCACTTGATTATTTTTTCTGAGGGGCATGGGGGCCTCTAACAACTGACGAATCTCTCAAACTTTGGGCGCTGGATGCATGCCAGGCAACTGCTTACTTTTTTTGGCGATGCGCCCGCAGGGGCGCAAATTATTGGCAAGGATGCTGTTTCTTACCAGGATGATCTGATCCTGAACCCATCTCCCGCAGTCGCAGAGATAGCAATAGGTCATCTGGAAAAGCGGCGGTCCTGGGATCTCGGCACCTTTTTGCATCATGGGGGTATCGGCGCCCGCAGATGGCGCCTCGTCCTCTGAAATCAATGGCAAAGTCGGTTATCTTCCGGCTCCAGACGGCCTTCTCCTGGATGGGAAAGAGCTTCTCACCGGATTTCCGGTTCAGGATCGCGATGATGTTGGGGTCTAACCCGAAGGCCTCCCGATCATGGACATCAGGCGCTCCTTTCGTAGTGCGTGCCAGGCGGTGGGGATCGATAATTTCAGGTTACACGACCTCCGCCACACCTTCAACAAGAACATGCGCAAGGCCGGTGTAGACCGCAGCGTGATCATGAAGATCACGGGTCACAAAACGATGAGTATGTTCGAGAGGTACAACACGGTGGACGAAAATGACGCGATAGAGGCCTGCCGGAGACTCGATGAATTCCTCAAGCAGCCGGCACCAGACGGGAAAAATTACTGCACTATTACTTCAAGGGCCTCAACAATAAAAAGAAAAGGGGCCTAAGCCCCTTGATTTTATTTGGTAGCGGGGAGAGGATTTGAACCCCTGACCTTTGGGTTATGAGCCCAACGAGCTACCGGACTGCTCCACCCCGCATCACAGTTGATTTTGCCCTTACTCAAACGCTAACTTTCTAAACCCTCACGCATGGATTGTCAAGACTTATTTCATCGTTTATTCTGAGAAGAACTCTTAGTTAAGGTGTTTTCCTTCGACAAGGAATTTCCAGATAAACCACGGTGCCTTTTCCTTCTTCACTTTTGACATCGATGATGCCTCCATGACGCCTGATGATTTCGTGAGAAATATAAAGCCCGAGGCCTGTGCCGCGCCCAACCTCTTTTGTAGTGAAAAAAGGCTTGAAGATATCGTGGAGTATTTCTTTCGGGATCCCTGCACCATTATCCGCGCATTCGACAAAAATGGTGTCAGACTCTGGTTTATATCCTGTCTTCAATCTGATAGTGCCATTCTCTTCTGGCAGCGACTGAATGGCGTTCTGTATGATATTGATCATTACCTGCCCCAGATTGGCAAAATTTCCCTCAACAACCGGAAGATCATCCGCGTAGTTCTTATTGATAGTGACAGAAAGATTCTTGTACTGATTGTAGAGTATTCGTAGTGCATCATCGATCACCAGATTTATCTCGACAGATTCGACATAGGTTTGAGTCTGTCTGGAAAGGTCAAGCAGACTCCGGATAATCGTCGCGGATCGCTTGAGCTCTTTTACCGAAAAGCTTAAGTCTTCAATCACTTCCTCGCGTTTATTTTGCGGGATTTCCTCTTCTGAGACTGTCTCGATGCTTGTTTCTACAAGACTCATCGCACTGGCGATAGGGTTGTTGAGTTCGTGCGCGACACCCGCGACAAGCTGCCCTATTGCCGATAGGCTCTCTGAACGGATCAACTGTTCTTCGGTTCTCTCTCTTTCCAGTAACGCATTTTTCAGGGCCTCTGTGCGTTCAGCCACCTTTTTTTCCAGAGCTTGATTCAAAACCGCGAGCTCTTCGTAGCTTCGTGCGTTTTTGATCGCAGTGGCTGTTTGATTTGCTATTGTCATTAGTATTTCGAGGTCTTCGTCGACAAAAAGCTCTCCTGATTTTTTCTGCCCCAGAAACATCATCCCCACTTCTTCATCACTGACAGGGATCGGTATGACAAGCGTTACGGCGAGACGAGCGAAGAGATTTTCGATCAGTAGGCCTGTTTCGGAATCAGGGACCTTTTTCAACGCGAGATCCCTGGTTAAAGGACTTTTCTCGCCGGCGAGGATCTTTGCCAGCAGATTGAATCCATCGGTAAAATTTTCGCCGAATAGCAACCCTTGATCATAACCGAAGGCTTGGTACAGCCCTTTTTCCGGGATAACGAGCAATACCTTCTCAACCTGCATCGCGCCGGTTATCTCTTTGATCAGCAGTTCTTTTATCTGTTGCAGATTGAGAAGCGATACCAGTTTTCCGCTGATTTGCTTCAACAGGATATGGTAATCGTATTTCCCCCGAAAGAAGAAATGATCGATCAGATTCTGCACCCATTTCTGCAACGGGCCGAAGAAGAAAACGATCACAACTGCCAGCGCAAGGGATAAAGCGAGCGAATTCTTGCCGAACGACGAAACAACAAAGGAATTGAACAGAAATATTATTAGAACGTACAGAATGGTCAGAATACCGGTGAGGACAAAGTAAACCGTCCCCTGTCGCAGAAGGGCCCCGATGTCCAACAGGTCATACCTGAATACACCGTAGGCAAGAAACAGCGCGGGAATAAAACTCAGATTGCCAAGCGGATAAACAGGGACGCCAACAACCGGCAGTACCGTAAAGAACATAAAGACCGACGTAATTCCGAGGCCCCCGAATATGTACTTTATTCGGTTTCGTTTGTGGTTGTCCAACGCGTGTTTCATCGCGTTGTACAGAACGGTGAGGCAATAGATGATCATAGCTGCCGCAAAGCCGGAAAAAACGTAGACAACCGGCCCGCCGCGGGCTATTTTTCCGAAGGAATAATGGTGAAAACCGTTGATGTACAGATCCGTGGGAACAAAAAGCGCAAAGACTCCACCCAAGATCCACGCGGCTTTTTCCAACCAGCCGCGATGACGTATCTCTAAAAACGCATGGACAAAGCAAATATAGACGGGGATACTGAATACAAAGAAAAAATGGATGAAACGGTCTATTCGAAGAGCGAGCCGTTCATTCGGCAAAAGGAAAACGATCGCAACATCTATATTCAGGAGGGCTCCTAGAACGCATATTCCGGCAAAGAGGAGATTCGTTCTTTTTCTTCCGCGTTTTAGGACTGAAACAACCGCTATACCAAAGAGGATGATAAAGCCGAGAAAAGATGAAACGACGTAGAGAGAGGATGTAAAAACCAGTGGTTGCATCGCCACGTTCCCCCGCTTTGCGAATCAGATAATCCGGACAAACACCATTACGATTTTGCCGTTCTTATTGAGCTTCTGGAGCTGTATCAAGCGTTCTGTCTTGTCCCCGCGTCCTTTGAAAGATAACCGATCATGCGGTAAACAAGTTTGGCGGCAAGGAAATCGGGGGCGATAATCCCGGGAATGGGTGCAAGCTCGACGATATCGAAACCGCGGACACGACATTTTTGTGCAGCTTCACGTACGAGCTCAAGAACATGATGCCATGAAAGTCCTCCCGGTTCGGGAGTCCCTGTGGAAGGCATCACCGAAGGGTCCAGGACATCTAAATCAACGGTGATATAGAGATCACCTGACAGATCCGCGCAAATCTGCTCGCAGAAGTTTCGCGTGGATAGTATAAAATCCGAAGAATACGTCCGGATTCCGGCAGTTTTGATGAACTCGGCCTCTTCAGCGCTCATGCTTCGGATCCCTGCCTGAACAAGAGGGCATATTTCAGAGATGCGACGTGCGACCGAGGCGTGGCTGTACGGGGAATTTTGATAGGTATCACGGAGATCCGCGTGTGCATCCAACTGAAGCACGCTGATACGAGGGTGCTTTTCCTTCATTGCCGCTACCGCGCCGAATGAGATGCTGTGCTCGCCGCCGAGCATAACGGGGGTCTTTTCGTCGTTTATTATCTGGGCGATTGACCCGCGCACCGCCTCGACCATCTCCGCAGGGCCCCTCGCATCAACGTCGAGAGGGGTCAGCGTGCTTATGCCGACCCTGTAGGTTTCTTTGTGCAGCTCTTCATCGTAAAGCTCCATGTTCGCGGATGCTTCCAGAATCGCCGCCGGGCCTCTTCTCGATCCGGGCTGATAGGTGGAGGTAAGATCGTACGGAACCGGGACAACGACAAAGGCCGCGTTCGTATAATCTGTTGAAGAATCTCTGATTCCACCGAAATTCATAGTGCTCTGCGACCAAACCCAAGGGGCAGGAGAACGTTAAATTTCCGCTTTTTACTTTTTTTCGCTGTTGTCCTGCGAAACAGTTTTATCGCCAGGATTTAGGGAGGAGGCCGCCAAAGGATTTTCCCTCGCCCTGATCTCCCGATGCAGATCGCGAATCGTCTTGTTCAGATGCTTGATCGTTCTGTTTTGACGGAACCTTTCAACCATTCCCAGAAAGCCTGTAAATACGACGCCGATCAAAAAAGAAACAAAAACGATCAAATAAAGTGGCATCTCTCTATGGAAATAACCATAGTAACTCAATTTGACGGGATCGCTGTTGTCGAGTGAAAAGGTTATAATAAACAAAACAAAGATTGCAACGATGATTGTATAGATGACATTCATCGGCGCCTCCCCCGTTTGTGTTGGTTAAAATAGATTCTCAGTTCCGTCGCAGTCGCGAACACATCCGAAGGTATAACGCGCACGTCGCCTATGACGGTCGTGAAATTCGTGTCTCCCGTCCAGCGGGGAACAACATGGATATGGATATGGTCGTCAATGCCGGCACCGGCGATTCTTCCGATGTTCATCCCGATGTTGAAACCTTCGGGCTTCATCGCTTCGCTTAAGACCTCTAGGGAAATCGCGACAAGATCAAACATCTCTTTTCGTTCTGAGGGAACAAGATCCGCAGGGCTCTGTAAATGGCGAAAAGGGACGATCATCAGATGCCCTCCTGTGTATGGATAACGGTTCACCGTCACATAGCATGTCTTTCCCTCGTAAACCACAAGTTTATCATCACGCAACTCACCCCGGCACAAAACACAACCTTTTGGTTTCGTTCCTTTGATATATTCTATGCGCCACGGAGCAAAAATCTTTTCCATATTCCGTATCTATCCGATTTGTTTAAGCACCCCTGTGCTTTTTCTTTGATTATAATGAGATGAAGATAATTACAAGCATTATTTATCCGGACAGTCTCGACCTTTTAACAGTTGACTTTAAAGAATCGCCGAATTAGTATTTATTCGAGAATGAGAGACTTTTGCAAAACGCCGCCTTCGCGCTCATAAATCTTTTTCGACCCCGCGACGTCTCGCGGCGGCTTCAAAGGCTAAACGCTCTCTAACGTTTTGCGTTTTTAACGCCTTTAAAGCCTTGCTGCGACGGCGGGGTACCCCGAAAAATCTTTAAAATCGCGCTCCAGGCACCGTTTTTCAAAGGTCTCAGTGAACAAAAGGAGATTGGGTCATGCTCGAATCATCCCTTGAGAAAATCGCGCAACAGATCCTGTCCCTTGATGAGGCTTCGCTGGTGTCGTTATGGGACAAATACAAAACACGTATGGAACATTTCGAGCCCTCGAAGGAATGGGAAAAGGCCGTCATCGTTTTTTTTATCATTAATGCAGTCCGTGCCAAGAACCAGATATTCAACGAACAGATCATGCAACAATCTTTAAAACCCGCGAAAACCCCGCGGAAAAACAGACCGGATCTGCGCTTGATCAAAACCTGACCGAGCGGAAAGACCGAGGAAACTGCAATGAATCATGACGATGCCGAAAAAAGGATAAACCAGCTACGCCGGATTATTTCTTATCATAATGCCCTTTATTACCAGCAGGACGCCCCGGAGATTACCGATGCCCAATACGATCAATTCTTCCGGGAACTATCCGATCTTGAAGCACAGTTTCCCGAACTGGCAACGCCGGATTCGCCGACCCAGCGTGTCGGCGCCCCGCCGCTGGAAAAATTCAGCCCGGTCACACATCTGATTCCGATGTTGAGCCTCGCCAATGCGTTTTCCGACGACGAACTGCTCCAGTTTGACGCCCGCTGCCGGCGAGCGCTCGAAACCGAAAAGATCATCTATACCGTCGAACCAAAGCTCGACGGCCTTGCCGTCAGTCTTCTCTACGAAAACGGGCGGCTCCGGACAGGTTCGACACGAGGAGATGGCCTTGTCGGCGAAGACGTGACGCTCAATATTAAGACAATACCTTCGGTCTTGCTTTCTCTTCCGCAACGGAAAAACTTTCCTCCAGGCGCTATCGCATCCGGTTCTTTCCATATCCCGGATAGGATAGAGATCCGCGGGGAAGTTTGTATGGAACGCGCCGCGTTTGAAAAACTCAACCGGCGACGCTCCGAACGGGGGGAGGCGCTCTTCGCCAATCCGAGGAACGCCGCCGCGGGTTCTCTCAGGCAGCTGGATTCCCGCATAACCGCGAAAAGACCGCTCACGTTTTTTGCCTATGCGGTTGGAGTGGTCGAAGGGGCGGTCTTTCAAACCCACAGCGAAATCCTGCAAACACTGTCGGAGTGGGGATTTCAGGTCAATCCGTTGATCCGACAGCGCGTCACGATAGCCGAATGCCTCGATTACTACCATCATATAAACGGCATCAGAGAGGATTTACCTTATGAGATCGACGGAATTGTCGTCAAAATAGACGATCTCGCTTACCAGCAACGGCTCGGAAACGTATCGAGAAGTCCCCGCTGGGCAATTGCCTGCAAGTTTGCACCCATCCAGGAGCAGACCGTGATTGAAGACATCGTCGTGCAGATCGGCAGAACGGGCGTTTTAACCCCCGTTGCCGTTTTGAGACCGGTTCATGTCGCCGGGGCGAGGGTCAGTCGCGCGACGCTCCATAATGAAGACGAGATCATAAGGAAGGATATCCGGATAGGTGACACCGTTGTTGTGCAAAGGGCAGGCGATGTGATCCCGGAGGTGGTTTCCGTCGTCAAGGAATTGAGGAACGGCACTGAAACGGTGTTCCGAATGCCCGAAACATGCCCGGAATGCGGAGCACGGATCGTCCGCCTTGAAGGAGAGGTGGCGTCGAGATGCGTTAATCTTTCCTGTCCGGCTCAGCTTCGCGGGCACATCTGTCATTTTGCGTCCAGGGAAGCTCTCGATATCGAGGGGTTGGGAGACAAACTTGTTTCGCAGCTTGTCTCAACCGGTTTAATTCATGATCCCGCGGATTTGTTTTATCTCACAAAGGACAAGCTGATCGGTCTTGAAAGAATGGCGGAAAAATCGTCTGCGAATCTGCTGGAGGCAATTCAAAAGAGCAAAACCCCTTCCCTTTCCCGTTTGATTTTTGCGCTCGGCATCCGTCACGTCGGGGAAAGCACGGCCAGACTTCTCGCCGATGAATACGGGAGCATGGACCGACTTATGAAAGCCGATATGACTTCCCTGCTAGAAATCAGGGATGTCGGGCCGGAAGTTGCGTCGAGCATCTACAAATTTTTCCGGGAACCGGCCAATATCAGCGTCATCGAAAAGCTCTTTCGTGCGGGTGTATCACCCGTTCAGAACACCAAAGAAAGAGCTGCGCCGCTTCTCGGAAAACATTTCGTCTTCACCGGAACGTTGAACCGGATGACAAGAAACGACGCGAAGTCCCTCGTTGAGTCGCTCGGGGGAACATTTGAAAGCTCTGTCACGAAACAGACCGATTACGTCGTAGCCGGCCAGGCGACCGGCTCAAAGATGGAAAAGGCACGTCAGGCGGGGATTCCGATTCTCGATGAGGAGGCATTTTTTTCACTTGTAGAAAAAATGAAATCAAAACTGTAAGCAGGAAATACTCGCAGTAAGGCTGACAAGAGGCGATAAAACTGGATCAGACCATGAAAAGAAGAGTCCACGTTTATATCTGGGGACGGGTGCAGGGCGTCTTTTTCCGCGCCAATACACAAAAACAGGCCCTGAGTCTGGGACTTTCCGGCTGGGTGAAAAACCGTCCCGATGGCGGTGTCGAAACGGTTTTCGAGGGAGAAAGCGAAAACGTCGAGGCGATGCTGGCATGGTGCAGAACAGGAACACCTCCCGCCAGAGTCGATCGTATCGAATATACCGAGGAGAAGACGGGCGAAGACCTGAAAGATTTTAAGGTCGTTTTCTATGACTGACGGCTTTGGCTCAATGCCGCTTTAAACCCCTCCATCGCGCCGGTGATCGTAGCATCGTCAACGCAGTACGCGATGCGGACATATCCCGGGCAGCGAAAACCGCTTCCCGGAACAACGAGTATCCTCTTTTGGCGTAGCATATCCGTAAAGAGAACATCGTCGGAAATCGGAGTTTTCAGAAATAGATAAAAGGCCCCCTCGGGCCTGGTCAGGGAGTATCCGGCCGACAAAAGACCATCACAGAGGAGGTCCCTTTTGCGCCTGTAGGCCTCCACATCGACATGTACCCCGGAAAGGCCCGAGACGACACGCTGCATCAGCGCCGGCGCGTTTACAAAACCAAGAATCCTGTTGCAGAAGACAAGCCCCTCGATGATTTTTTTACGATCTTTCATTTCCGGATTGACGGCGATATAACCGATCCGCTCTCCGGGAACGGATAAGCTCTTCGAATAAGAGGTCGCAATAAGACTGAATGGATACAGGCTGATTACGCTCGGAACTGACCTTTCATCATAGACAATGTCTCTGTAGGGCTCGTCGGAAACGAGAAATATTTCCCGGCCGTATTTCTTTCCCTTTTTGAGAAGAATCGACGAGAGTTGCCGGATGGATTCTTCGTCGTAGATTTTTCCCGTCGGGTTGTTCGGAGAATTGATCAGGACAACCCTTGTTTTTTTGTTGATCGCCCTGTCCAGGGCCTCAAGATCAAGTGAGAAATCTTCGTGACTTTTGATAATTTTGGCCACCCCCCCAGCATTGTCAACATAATAAATATATTCTACAAAAAGAGGCGCCGGGATCACAACCTCGTCGCCGGGATTGAGAACCGTCCTGAAAATGACATTCAGCGCCCCCCCGGCGCCGCAGGTCATTACTATCTCCTGCTGCGTCAGCTCTAATCCCTGGGATTGGTTGAGCTCTTGCGCGACAAATGCACGCGTTTCCGGATAACCGGCGTTGGGCATGTACATGTGCATGCCGGGGATATCCTCTTCGACGAGGGACTTCAGCCTTTTCTTGAGGGCCTCCGGCGGTTCAAGATTCGGATTGCCGAGACTGAAATCAAAGACGTTTTGAGTCCCGTATTTCATCTTGAGCTCAACGCCTTCGTCAAACATCTTCCGAATAAACGAACCCTGTTTAACAAACCGATTGATCTTGCGTGCCACAACCATTTCCTTCACCTTTTCCTGAAAGTTAATCTTTGCTGGTATGTTTATTGGCGACCTTAAAAAGTGGAAACGGGGGAGAAACCCCGTTTATTCGTCCGAAAAGTACAGATAGCTTGAAAACCTTCCTCTGCTTATGCGAACGGCCTTTTGGTCTTCACTGGTGCCTATATAGCGCCTGACCGAATTGCCACCGTCTTCCTTGGCTTTATACAGGGCGATGTCGACATTATGAAGCATCATGTTCAAATCGGTCGCATCGTCCGGGTACACGGAAACCCCGATGCTGGATGTTATCCGGATGGAAAATTTTTCAATCCGGAATGGTTTCTGGAACACATGAAGAAGCTTGTCGGCAAGAAATTCGGCCTGCTTGATATGATGCACACCCGTGTAAATCACCATAAACTCATCGCCGCCCAAACGGGCGATTGTATCGCTCTTCCGGAGGCTCCGGAGAAGGCGCTTCGCAACCTCTTTTAAAAGCTGATCGCCGGCCGGATGACCCATCTTGTCGTTTACATCTTTAAACAAATCAAGATCGAACATCATCAAAACGACCATTTCCTTTGCCCTGCCGGCGCGGGCGAGAGCCATCTGCAGACGGTCGATGAAGAGGGTTCTGTTCGGCAGCCCCGTCAAAGAATCGTAGTAGGCGAGACGGCGGATCTCCTCCTCCGTTTTTTTTCTCTCGGTAATATCCTCGATAAGGCAGTCAAAATAAACAACTTGGCCGCTTTCTTTGTCGTGAACCGCTTTCAGTGTTAGTGCTCCCCATATCGGCTTGCCGTTTTTTCTGCGAAGGCGGATCTCCTGCACGGCTACGTCTGCCTCTTTAAGAATCCTGCGGACGAGCCCGTCTCGATCTGCGGGATCAAAGAATATGTCCGCCGGATCCGTCGCAAGCACCTCATCCACGGATAAATACCCGAACATCCGCAAAAAGGCGGAATTTACCATCAGGTAACGGCTGTTCGGGAAGGGGGAAATGCGGATGACGGCAATCGGTATGTTTTCAACAAGACTCCGGTAGCGTTCTTCGCTTGTTCGGAGGGCTGCCTCAATCCTTTTACGCCGTGTGATGTCCCTTATGGAACCGACATTCCGGGCAGATTGAATATCGCTAGCATGGATGTGTTTGGAGCTCAGGGCGACATTGAGCGGTGAGCCGTTGCGATGCTTTAGCAACAACTCGTAGTCGTGGACCTGACCGTTGTGTATGATATTCTTAAGAAAGGTTTTCCTGTCCTCGGGATCAACGTAAAGTTTCTCAATCTTCGTGCCGAGAAGTTCCTCCCTTTTCCATCCGAGAACATTTTCGACAGAAGGGGATAATTCCAGAATGGTACCGTCAAGGGCGACTTCATAGTAAACATCCTGGATATTTTCAAAAAACCAACGGTATTTTTCCTCTTGCAGGCGCAGACGCTCTTCAGAAAAACGGGTATCCGTAATATCCCGGATTGTCTCAATGGCCCCGATAATCTCCCCTTCTGGATTTCTTACGGCCTTTGCGTTTCCCCACAGATAGCGACGTTTCCCTGCAAGGGAGGGAACAATTGTTTCACCGGAGATGATATCCTCGTTTTTTTTAAAAAGATAGTATTTACCGGGCATAAATTTGTTCGGATCCAGAACGATATCAATCAATAGAGGTCTTCTCTCTCCATAAAACGGAAGTGCATATTCATAGTTTCGCTTCCCCAGCATATCCGCCGCAGGAACACCGGTCAGCACCTCCATCGCCCGATTCCAGAAAACAACCTCTCCGTTGATGTTGATCATGAATGTGGGATCGGGAATATGGTCGATAAGGTTCTTCAGTGTTAAACCATAGAATTCAAGAAAGGTGATCTTTGCGTTTTCGTTATCCATTTGTTCGCCTGTTCACTGTGAATGATTGATTTCAAACATCTTTTCGGCAAATCAATGGCTGATGAGTTCTTTCATGTTCACAAAAGAAGGTTTCAAAATATGCCCGCGGATGAATATCCCGAAGGTTTTTCTGGAACAGTCCCCAAGGATTTTATGCATGCTCGGGAAGGTTTCATTCCAAAAAACTTCAAATCGTGCCTTATGGAACGACTTTCGGGGGGTGTTTCATGCCTTCTTTGATACTTTTTTCTCACGAAGCTCATTCGTTGTCAAGCTGAAAGTATAGAAAAACAAAACCGTTCTTTCTTGACATTTGTATTTTCTTGCTTTATTTTGCCCCTGTCTCTTGCAGGTCTAAGCGGTCTCTTAATGTCGGTGAATGACATGTGTCCTGCAAACCCAATCATGAAAAGGGGTGACGCGACGTGAATATTCTCATTTTTGGACCAAACGGCAGCGGTAAGGGAACTCAGGGAGCAATGATCAAAAAGAAATTTAATGTTCCGCATATTGAAACAGGGGTTATCTTCAGAGAAAACATTAAGAATCATACAGAACTGGGCAAAAAGGCAAAGGATTTCATCGATCGTGGAGAGCTTGTCCCGGACGAAATCACTATCCCGATGATACTTGCCCGGCTTACAGAAAGTGATTGCAAAAATGGGTGGCTCCTCGACGGTTTCCCGCGCAACCTGGCTCAGGCGAAGGCGCTGTCGGAAGCGCTGGAACATGCCGGAATTCGACTGGATTATGTTATCGAGATCGTTCTTCCCCGGGATATCGCAAAGAAAAGGATTATGGGACGTCGTCTGTGCGCGGTCGATAACAATCATCCAAACAACATCTATATTGACGCGATCAAGCCTGTTGAGAAGAACGGAAAACTTTACTGTCGTGTCTGCGGTTCCGACAAATTGAGTGTCAGACCGGACGATCAGGATGAGGCCGCAATCGACAAACGGCATGACATCTATTATGACACAAAAACGGGAACGCTTGCGGCGGTCAACTACTTCAAAAATCGTGCAAAAACAGTCGCAGTAGACGGCCTTCCTTCCGTGGAAGAGGTTTCCGCCGAGCTTTCGTCCAGGCTGTCTTAGCACTAGCCGGTTCTTTGATGACCAATATAAGAAACTTCAGTATCATTGCCCACATAGATCACGGAAAATCAACGCTGGCTGACCGGTTCATACAGTACTGCGGGATTGTCGAAGAACGTAATTTTCAAGATCAGATCCTCGACAACATGGATATCGAACGGGAACGGGGGATCACGATTAAAAGTCAGGCCGTTTCGTTACCCTATCGGGCAAAAGATGGCGTAGCTTATACTTTGAATCTGATTGATACGCCGGGGCACGTTGATTTTAGCTACGAGGTGTCGCGCTCGCTTGCCTCGTGCGAAGGAGTGTTGCTTTTGATCGATGCGGCCCAGGGGGTTCAGGCGCAGACACTGGCCAATCTCTACCTCGCTATGGAGCAAAACCTGGAAATTATTCCCGTTATCAATAAGATAGATCTGCCTGCGGCCGATGTGAATCGCGTCCGCGCACAGGTGGAGGCAGAATTAGGCCTTGACCCGGCGGGATGCCTCATCTGTTCTGCAAAAATGGGAATTGGAATACAGGAGATACTTGAAGCGATCGTCGAGCGGATCCCGCCTCCAAAAGGCGATCCCGGCTCACCCCTGGCCGCGTTGATTTTTGATGCCAAGTACGATCCGTTCCGAGGGACGGTAATTCATTGCCGGGTATTTGATGGTGTCGTGAGGGCTGGTGATACGATACGCTTTGTTCACAACAATGCGACGTACAGGGTCGAGGAGGTCGGCCGGTTTCTCCTTCACCGGGAACGGACGGAAAGCCTGTCCGCCGGCGAGGTCGGCTACATCATCGCCGGCGTAAAGACGGTCTCGGATGTCCGCACAGGGGATACGATCACACTGGAAAACCGTCCGTGCGAGAAGCCGCTGCACGGATTCAAAGAGGTCAAACCGGTTGTCTTTGCGTCGATTTATCCGATCGCCGCGGATGATTACGAAAATCTGTCGGACTGTCTGGCACGATACAAACTCAACGACGCCTCTTTCATCTACGAAAAGGATTCATCCGCCGCGCTGGGCCAGGGTTTTCGCTGCGGTTTCCTAGGCCTTTTGCATCTCGATGTCGTCCAGGAGCGACTGGAAAGGGAGTTTGGTCTGTCGATCATTATCTCTGTTCCGAGTGTCCGCTACAGATTTACCCTCAAAGACGGCAGAATCATTTATGTCGATAACCCGGCCCATTATCCCGATCCATTGTCGGTAATCAAATCGGAAGAACCGTACATACGGGCTTCCATGATGCTTCCGGAGCGTTACCTCGGGGCGGTCATGAAACTCTGTATGGAGAAAAGAGGGGTAAATTCGACGTTGAATTACCCGAGCCCCGGGCGAGCCGAAATTGTTTACGAAATGCCGCTTGCCGAGGTGATTTTTGATTATTATGACCGCTTCAAGTCGATCACGCAGGGGTATGGATCGTTCGATTACGATGTGCTTGATTATCGTGAAAGCAACCTAGTTTTGCTTGATATCCTTGTCAACGGGGAAAAGGTGGATGCACTCTCGCAGATCGTCCATCGTGAGAGGGCGCGTGCACGAGCCATGCAGGCATGCGAGCGCCTGAAAGAGGAGATCCCGCGGCAGATGTTCAAAATCGCGATCCAGGGGGCGATCGGCGGCGAGATCATTTCCCGGACAACGATATCGCCGTTTAGAAAGGATGTTACCGCGAAGTGCTACGGCGGCGATATCACACGCAAGCGAAAGCTGCTCGAGAAACAGAAAAAAGGCAAAAAACGCATGAAAATGATCGGTAACGTGATCATTCCCCAGAGCGCCTTTCTTGCGGTTTTGAAGTCTGATGCCGAATAAAAATTGTTCTAAAAATAAAATGGCTGCTGTACCCAACCTGGATGCACATACCGGATTTCCCGGCCTTTACATTCATGTTCCCTTTTGTATCAGCAAATGTCCTTATTGCGGTTTCTACTCGATAACGGACCTTTCACTGATCCGGAAATATCTGTCTGCACTTCGCCTGGAAATGGGACTTGTCAAAAACCAGACGCAGGCGTTCGACACTGTTTACATTGGAGGAGGCACCCCTTCCGTTCTTTCCCCCCGTCAGATAGAGGAAGTCCTTTATTCGATCCGTGATTCTTTCAGAATTGCCGGGCATGCGGAAGCGACGATCGAAATGAACCCTGCCGATACCACATCCAATCTCCTCCGCGCTGTTTGGCGGGGCGGGATAAACCGCCTCAGCATCGGTGTTCAGTCTTTCAACGATGCGGTTTTGTCTTTCCTCGGCAGACGTCACCGGTCCGCAGAGGCAATCGCCGCGATAGAGGCCGGCAGAAAGGCCGGGTTTGACAATCTTTCGATCGATCTGATCTATGGCATACCCGGACAGGACACCAGAAGCTGGCTGGAGACGCTCAAACAGGCTGTCGCACTCAAGCCCGACCATCTGTCGTGCTATGAACTGACCGTCGAAAACCCAACGCCTTTCGGTCGGGATGTTCGAACTGGACATATTGTCCTTCCCGATGAAACGGTAAAAACAACCCTCTTTTTCCGCACCGCGGAATTCCTGGAAAAGCACGGGTATCGGCAGTACGAGGTTTCCAATTTTGCCCGTCCCGGCAGAGAGTCAAGGCATAACCAAAAATACTGGGAACATGTGCCGTATCTGGGCTTGGGTCCGTCGGCGCACTCCTTTTCAGGCTACGAGCGGCGCTGGAATGTCCGTTCGGTCCATTCCTATATCGAACAACTGGAATGCGGAATTCTCCCTCTCGAAGGACGAGAAATGCTCGATTTAGAAGAGATCCGCACGGAAACGCTGTTTTTAGGATTACGGACAACAAACGGGATTCCTTTAGGTGATTTCAGATCCCGTTTTGGTTCAGATTTGTTGAAAGAAAAAAGGGGGATCATCGATTTTCTTGCCGCGAACGGATTTCTGACGATCCAGGATGGAGCTCTTCGGCCCACGCGCAAGGGGCTTGCCGTTGCTGACAGCCTCGCGCTTGCACTCTGAACAAAACGGCCGGCCGCATCCTTGTTATTCCGCTGAAAGCTTTGCGGAACCGTCCCTGATGGGTTCTGCAAAGCTCTCGCACGATAAAACCCGTCTGGACAAGCGGATCCTGTTTTTAAGCACAAGACAGGGTCAAATGTTTTCTTTCCTCTCCCCTTTCCCATTCCTTTCGGACACTGTCGATATTTTTCTGTATCACCTTGATACCTTCGGCAATGTCGAGACCGACGATTCGCACGCAGACGAACTTTTTCTGTATTCGTTTTATGTTCGGACCAAAGTTCCTGGATACGGCAACATTAACGCCGTCTTTCAAAAGCAGTCCCATGACTCCGCCCGCCTTGAGGGGGTCTCCATGAGCGGTTTCATCCGTGTCCTTATCGGTGGAATT
>DYLD01000017.1:0-10218 GCA_020722315.1 Syntrophus aciditrophicus | reverse complement strand
CCGCCTTGAGGGGGTCTCCATGAGCGGTTTCATCCGTGTCCTTATCGGTGGAATTGTTTATTCTTTTGACAAAGGATGTATCCTTTTCCGTGATTTCATAGATGTCAAAATAGAGCGAATCCCCGAAATGTCTGTCGATGAAGCATTTCCCGTCGTCCGTGCCGAATGCTGCGAAAATCTTCAAAACAAGAGCTCCTTATTGCGTTAGGCGATTAAATGCCGTTTAATTTTTCCGCCTGCTCGATCAGCAGAGACTTGAATCGATCGAGCGTCAGATTATATCCCTGCAGCGGGATGCCCATCCAGTCCGAGTACTCAAGAAATTCCTCCGGCC
Organism: Syntrophus aciditrophicus; assembly: GCA_020722315.1. Classification (GTDB taxonomy): domain Bacteria; phylum Desulfobacterota; class Syntrophia; order Syntrophales; family UBA5619; genus DYLD01. Next base: position 9,884 of record DYLD01000017.1, on the reverse strand, counting down.
TTTCTGCCATGAACTGATCCACATAGCCGATCCCATCCAGAACAATCGCGCCTCCGGTGTGTTTGGGGAAGTTTTCCGTAGCAAAACCCACATCTTTGTAATAACCCCTGAAAACCTGGTCGCGAAATTTCACCCATCCCGGGGTCATCCACCAGACCTTTTCGCCGCCGGCCACCTCCTGCGCAATCCGTTCACGCTCCGCCTCACTTGCAATCATATCCATGCAGTGGGTTGCATTAATCCTTGTTACACCTTCGCCAAGATCGTTGATCACATCCCTCATCCGCCTGTAGGGGTTCACCATATTGACATAACAGAATTTTCCCCCATAAACGACAATAATCTTTTTAACCTTCTCCCTTGCCTTTTTGACACGGTCTATCAGTTGTTCTTCCAGCTTCTGGGCGTTGTCGTGCAGTCCGGGCGTGGTATAGTAAATATGCTCGGTGTCAAGAAAGCCCTCATTCTTCAGATGATTCAATTCGAGAGACATTGTTCCACAAGCTACAATCGCAATATCAGAAAAAGATACAGCAGCCATCGATCAACCTCCTTCGCAGTATAAAATAAACCCGAACAGTCAGGTTTTATAAAAACACCTAAGGATCAACAGGAAACTGCAAGTTGATATCCCTCCTCAACGGCGCTGATGATATCCCTCACCTGCCTGGCGTCCCCTATCGTCTCTATCCTGTTCACCGCTTTTTGGATGTCTTCGTCAGGAGCGGCAACAGGAAGCATGCCCGAGGCAAGGATTACGGTTTGAAACGGCGGGAGGGAAATGTTTTCTCCATCTTTCTCAATATCAACACCATTCTCGTTGAAATTCTTGACGGTGGTATGAGGCATAAACGAAACCTTTTTCATGCCTTCGATGCGTTTCATCGCCAACAGCTTTGTGATAGGTTCCATCGCGCTGCCTATCGGATCGGTTCTTTTCGTCGCAACAACTTCGAAACCGTCTTGTCCCAGTCTTTCCGCTATTTCCACACCGATCCGCCCGGCGCCGATGACAAGAACACGCGGGCCTCTGACCTCTTTTACTCCTCTAAAATACTCGATCGACGTCATTGAATATGTCTTTTCGAGGCCGGGGGTTTTGGGAATATTCTGAAAGGCGCCTACGGCCCAGACAAGCAGATCAGGGGCAATCTCTTCCACCATTGCTAAATCCACCATTCTGCCCGTTATTATCATCGCCTTTCCCGACCTCAACACATGCTCAAAAGACGCCAATGTATCGCCCATCCTTTCCTTTCCCGGGGCCTGCCAGGCAAGCGCGAACTGACCTCCAAGATGGTTCTCCTTTTCAACCAGAGTAACATGATGGCCGCGAAGACCGAGATAATAAGCGGCGCTCATTCCGGCGGGTCCTCCGCCAGCGACAAGCACTTTCATCGGGTTCGGACTCGGTATCAGCCCGGGTCGCCCCACCGCTGGATTGATGTTGCAGCCCACTCCTTGGCCCGTTCTTACCCGCGGCAGGCATCCCTGGATGCAGTAGCCGCAATAGATTTTTTTAGTGTCGTCCTTTTTCCGCCAGGCCTCGATAAGATCGGGGCAGGCTATCAGCGGTCTTCCCAGTGCGATCATGTCTGCAAGATTGCTGTCCAGGACATTTTTAATCTTATCCTCTCTTCCCATTCTACCCGCGACAATCAGAGGAAGCGAAACCTGCCGACGTACCCAGCCGAGTGCATCCATCTGCGGCTTTTCGGGGAGGCTCCCATGATGGAAATACCACGGTGGATTAAAGCATGAGTTTCCCATACCGACGTGGATTGCAACGACGCCTTTACTCTCGACGATGTGTAACAGCGGGAGCAGGTCTTCCTGTGCAATGCCGAATTCCGGGGACATTTCATTGCCGGAGATCCTGACGATAAGAGGGAGTTTTGGTGCACCCTCTTGGACTTTTTCGAGAACCTCGATTGCAAAAAGGAGACGGTTCTCGCCGTAGCGGTCGGTTCTTTTATTGGTTTTTACGTTGAGGAACTGGGAGATTAAGTAGCCGTGCCCCGCCTGAACCTCTATCGCGTCGAACCCTGCCGCGACCGCCCGCCCGGCAGCCAAACGATAGGCGTCAAGAATGTTTGCTATATCCGCTTCAGCAAGGGGTTTTGCCTGGGCGCCCGTTGCCGGACACGTCACGGCCGACGGCGCAAGCGGGTCTGTCTTTGTTGCAGCGGGATTTGCCGCCGCACCCGCATGATTCAAATGCAGGCATGCAAGCCTGCCCCCTTCATGAATAACAGCGGTTATTTTCTTTAATTCCTCGACCGAATGATCCAAATGCACACAGAGTTGTTTTGGATGCTCTTTGCCGTTCTGGCTAACCGCTACCGGCTCGACAATCAAAAGGCCTGGCCCGTTCTGAGCAATCCGTCTGTAGAAAACAAGTTGCCGGTCGCTCACCGTGCCGTCCGGATTGCCGTAGGCAAGTTTTATCGGTGGGAATACAAAGCGGTTTGACAGATTCAGGTTTCCAAGACTTATTTTCTTAAACATTCGTTCCATCATCGCCTCCCTGTTCTATATATATATTTTTTAATTGTCCTGACTGAGTTCCAAACGGCTGGCGCATCAACAGCCTTGCGCAAACGCAGCGTCGTTTGGAATAAAACATTATAAAACTCTGCGTGATCCTTTTTAAAACCCTCCATCCGGCAGGGACTTCTAAATTATAGCAGCTTGAATCAATTCGCCCTGTTGTATCGAAAAAAAACTACCAGCCAATCAACCCCAGAAGTACGTTCAGTAAGGATGCAAAAATAACGGCCATGATGAAGTTTATTGCAAAAACCAGCGATGCCTTTTTCGTCCCGAGCTCCTTTAACGTGACCATGAAACTCGCCATGCACGGCAGATAGAGACTAAGAAAAACGCTCGCGACGACAATGGATGCGGGATCAAGCTTGAACGGAACCAGCAATGCGATCGAAACATCTTTACGGAGGAAACCAAGCGTCATGACGGTTACCGTTTCTGCAGGCAGACCGAGCAGGTACGTCACGGCAGGCCGGAAAAGCTCCGCTATTGCGTTCAAAAGGCCGCCTATTTCCAGCAGGCCCACGAGTAATACCCCGAAGATGATCAATGGAACGGCCTCGACGAGGAATTCCTTCAATCGCAGGTATAGTTTCTTACCCAGGATGGCTGTCGAAGGAATCTGGTATGGGGGTATTTCAATGAAGAGCTCGGGTCCTTCCCCCTTCAGCATCCGGCTGAGCCCAAACGCGCTGAGAATCCCGGCGCAGGCGATGGACAGAAACGCCGCAAAGGTGTACTTTATAGGATAAGGGGAAAGCAGGCTGAAAATCATTGCGGTCTGCGGCATGCAGGGGGCGAGAGAAATGGCCAGCGCAGTCGCAATGACGCGCTCCCTGGCTGTTTCGAGTACCCTGGTTGCCAGGATTGCCGGCACTTTGCAGCCGAAACCGAGCATCAGCGGGATGGTACTGTAGCCGTGCAGACCGAGATGGTGCATGTAATTGTCCAGCAACACGGCCAACCTCGGCAAATAACCTACATCCTCGAGAAAACTCAGGACCAGATAAAAGGTGAGGATGTAAGGGAGAACGGTTACAAAAGGTATGTAAAGACCTGTTGTCAAAAGGCCGAAGGACTCCATCGGTTCCGGTGTTGAACCGAGGAGCAGCATTTTTACAATGCCGTCTTTCATGCCGCCGAAAATCATATTCAGAAACGGCATCCATCCGCTCATAAAAAGCGGATCGAGCAGATAGCTTATAAGGCCCTCCCCGACAAGGCGTATGATCCAAAAAACGGCAAACATCACTGCGATTGCAAACGGAATACCGGTTGCGGGACGGGAGGTCGCATCCTGCATTTTTTCAAGGAAGGTCGCATGTCTGTGCGTTATCGTCTGACATTCCGCGGTAATATGTCCGATTAATTTCCACCGTTCATCAGCGCTTTCGGGAAATCTGGCCGGAGGAGGCAGGCGGCCCTGTTTAAAGTCCTCCACAGCGGCCCGGAGTTCAGCGAGGCCCTCTCCGGTTGTGGCGACAAACGGGATAACCCGTATGCCGAGATTCTTCTGAAGAACGCCTGCGTCGATATTCACGCCATGGGTACGGGCGCTGTCCCATTTGTTCAAAAGAATGATCATAGGAACGCCCAGCAAGGAAAGCTCGAGCGTATAAAAGAGATTGCGTTCCAAATTGGTTGCGTCAACAACATTCAAAATCAGCGCATTATCTTCTCCTTTAAGCAGCTCGGCCGCTACCTCTTCCGCCTTGTTTGTGGCATGAAGGCTGTACGCGCCCGGCACGTCCACAATCGTGAAACGCTCTTTGGCCAACACGGTGTGACCGGTAGTATAGCCCACCGTCGTTCCGGGGTAATTGGAGGAAATGACTTCAATCCCTGTGAGACGTGCGAAAACGACACTCTTGCCGACATTGGGATTCCCGGCCAGCATGATTTTTCTCGGCTGTACTTTTACAATGATTTTTGCCGCCATACCCTGGCCTATAGCCAAGTTTGTCCCCATAACTTCGACAATAGAAGGCCCTTTCGAATTGGCAGGGGAACGCTTGACGATCTTTCTGCCTTTGTAGAGACCCATTGCCTTGAGTTTGTTTTCCAGTTGCTGGCCGCCCTGGATCTCTACTATCTCGGCTTTTTCATTTTCGCTCATCGACAAAAGCGTCATACCTCCCTGAGGAGTCACATCGCGCCTCCCTTATAGAATCTATAAAATCTCCGCACGACCATCCTCCTTTTCCGCGGGGAGCTTTATGATGAGCCGCAGGTTGTGTCAAGCGGTTTTTCAAGCAAAAAACGCTTGACATAATGCACCCACTTCGGTAAAAGCACCCATAAATCTCGTGCGCAGGCTGACGCCAGCCTAAAAATCTTAATACTAAAATACATTGCGGGGTGCCCGGATGCAAGCAAAAAGGCATTTCAATATGACAGGAGTGGTTCTTCCAGGGATTCTCTTTTCTTTTTTGTTTGTCCTGATACTTCTTGTGCAAACAGCCGTAGCCGAACAGAAATACCGAGTTCAGCGTGGGGATACGCTTTCGCTCATAGCCCAAAAAACCAAAGTGACCATCAATGACCTTAAGCAGGCCAACGATCTCACAGGCCATATTCTGCAAATCGACCAGACCTTGATCATTCCTGACCCAAACCAGAAGCAAAAAGAAGAGAAAACGGATTCGAAATCCTTGGTTTACGAAGTAAAAAAAGGAGATTGTTTGTTTCTCATAGCAAAAAAGACAGGCGTCCGGATTGACGAAATCAGAAGAATAAACCGTCTGCCGAGCAATCGTTTAAAAATAGGACAGAGACTCCTCCTAAAAGAAGCCAATACAGTAGAAGCGGATGCTGTTTTTGAGAAGGAAGAGCCGGCAGCGGTTAGTAATGAAGAACCCAACATTCGCTCCGAAAAAGAGGCGAATGATCTTGCGATGTCATCCGGCGATTTTCCACAAAACAAGGGATTTTCCTCCGATCAGGAAAAACTTCTTGGCAAATGGAGATACCCGGAAGAGAAACACCTGCTCGTCAAGGTTGCAATGGCTTTTCTCGGAGCACCCTATCGTCTGGGGGGATTCTCGGTTAGAGGGATGGATTGTTCCGGATTTGTAAAAAAGATATACGGGTTGTTCGATATAGAACTTCCCCGAACGGCTGCCGAGCAATCCGGCGTCGGGATACAGGTCGCAAAGAGCGACTTGAGTGAGGGGGATCTTATTTTTTTCAAGAAAAAAAACAGGATAAGCCACGTCGGCATCTACATCGGCAACAACCAGTTTATCCATTCAGCTTCCAATAACAAGGGGGTCAGAGTGGACAGCCTCGATTCGCCCTATTACAAACGCCACTACAAAAGCGCGGTTCGTTTGAAATCGGGTGATGAGGTTTCGGTTCTCGAAAGTACCTCTACTAACAAAGAACCGGCGGAATCCCTATTCGCTCAAACGTCTTTGGCCGAAGCGCATCGGTAGAACGACGCTCAGGATGCAGGCAACAAGAACCAGCCCGAAAGAAATGATCAGGCGCACCATCTGAGGAGCGGAAAGCGTCCTTCCGTGAATATCCGCGATGAAAAACTGATAAACAGGCCCCGCCTCCAGAACAATCACCAACAGAATAAACCCTGCGGCGAGAAGCATGAACAAAAGTCCGCCGAAACTGGTCACCGACTGTGATGGGTTTTCGGAATGGAAGTCCGGATATGCCGCCCCGAACCCTATTCCCAGCGCAACTATGCCGGGAGTTGTGAGAAAAATGGTCGCAATCGACAGAACCATCATGAAAGGAGTGACCTGCAAGAGGATATTTGAACTGACAATCAGAACCTCAGCGAGAACGAGCAGAGGAAGATAATAAACAAAAAATTTCACCCAGAGAAACATGCGAAGCTCCAGCGGGGCAGCCCTGATTATCCAGAACGCATCTCCCTCACAACTCACAGCCGGATAGACAAACCGGGCAACAACCGCAACGAGCACGAACGCTGCCAACCCCATATTGAGAAAAGAAAAAAGATTTTGAAGATAGATTGGCCTTATTTTCGCCTGCTCCATCGGTAACACGGAAAAATTGTAAAGATAAACGACAATCAACGCCGCAATCAAAAAAAGCTGTGTCCATTGCGTCTGATCGCGTAGCAGTGTTCTGACTTCCTTTGCCGCCAGTGTTCTTGTCGTTCTGGGAATGATAGTCAACGGCCGCACGCAATGCGGGCGAGGGGCCTTTTTGCGGACCAGCAGTTTTTCCGCTGAGGTTTGTGCCTTTGTATAGCCTTTAAAATAAAGACTCCCCGCAATCCAGACCGCAATATAAAAAAGCGCCGCGGCAGCACTCAACGAAAGTACGAGGTCGAACAGCGCCGCGGCATGTTGGTTTGCAAGCGCATGAAAGAGACCGTCAAAAGCCCATGTAGTCGGTAAAAACGGCGAACCGGAGATCTCCATTTCCTGCAAATATAAAACGAGACTTGCGAAGCTTTCCGGATTAACCAGTCTCTCCGGCCTCATCAGTCTGAATGCGAGGATCAGCGCAACAACAAAAACCAGACCCATGAATACAAACAGTGTGCGGATTCGCCCTGCGGGAAGAACGGCTGCAACAATCAACACCAGAAGAACGCTCAGCAACGAAGAAATAAGACAAAAAGGAATCAGAGTCATACCTGCAATCCCGTAATAAAATGGTCCGGCCTGATAAACCACACCGTAGGAGAGAAAAACCGGGATACTGAAAAGCACGGCCATCCATGAACTGTCGATCGTGCTTTCAATCCAGCGCGCGATGAAAATACGAAAGCGCTCTACCGGTAAAGAATGAATAAGGATCAAGTCCCGGCTCAGGTAAAGCTTCGAGAGGGAGGTAATAATGCCGCTGAAAACAAGGAGTGAAAAAAAGGTCATGATGACCATCGAAAGAAGCTTTCTTGACAGGATGTCGCCGAATTCTTCGACGCCGCGAAAGTAGGTAAGGACACGGTAAAAGATAAAAAATGCACCCAACCAGAACGCCGCTCCGATTACGGCAAAAAGAAAGAAACGTATCCGTCGATTGCCGGCATTCTGGGCCATACCGCCGTTTTTAAAAGAAAACCATCTAGGGCTGATTAATGACAGTATTTCGTTCACGAATCATCCTTTCCGGTCAAACGCAGAAACGCCTCTTCCAGATCGCCTTCCTTTAAGCGTGCTGTTGTGCGCAAATCACCGGTTGTTCCCAGAGCAATCAATCGGCCGTTGTGAATGATTCCGATGCGGTCGCACAGCTCCTCGGCGATTTCAAGGGAGTGCGTCGACATAAAGATCGTCTTTCCGTTATCGGTAAGTTTTCGGAAAATCGTCTTGACCATTCTGATGCCCGCAGGGTCGAGCCCGACCATCGGCTCGTCAACGATGAGAACTTCGGGATCGTGCAACAGCGCCGACGCGATGATAAGCCTCTGTTTCATTCCGTGCGAATAGGATTCAATGAGATGATTTGCCCAGTCGTAGAGCGAAAACCTCATCAGCAAATCCTCTGCCTTTGCAGGAAGAGTTGCCTCGGGCACGCCGTAGAGATCTCCGATAAAATGCATAAATTCGCTGCCAGTTAGTTTTTCATATACAAAAGGCCTGTCGGGTATGAATCCAATCAACTTTTTCGCCCTCTTCGGCTCTTCGGCGACATCGATCCCCCCGATTGTGGCCGACCCTTCCGTTGCGCCGAGTATGCCGGCCATGATGTGTAATGTGGTTGTTTTTCCGGCGCCGTTCGGGCCTATAAAACCGAAAAGTTCCCCTTTTGCTATGCTGAGATTGAGGTGATCAACGGCAAGCTTTTTGCCGTATTTTTTGGTGAGATTTTTAATTTCTATCACTTTTCCATCTCTACAATATCCAGTTTAAGGTTCCCGATCAGCGCAGCGAGATTTGCCTGCTTCTCTAATGCCCCACGGATGAAGCGCAGATGTGTCACATCTGCGGGAAGTTGTCCCAAAGAGGCGTCGGCTGTTATCCAACCGTTGCAATTTCTTATATAGAAAACATTCCAGGCATGAAAGAAGAATTTTCCCTGCATATACACGAGCCCTGTTTCCATTTCGGCCGGCAGCCCGACAGCTCTGGCAAGAGCCGCCAGCAGCACGGCATGTTCGTTGCAGTCTCCGGACATGTTCTCGAGCGTTTCGACCGCATCCGGAACAGAGAAGACTGGACGTTTCTTTATATTCTTATAGACCCAGGCGACAAGTTTTTGCGCCTTTGTAAGATCGTCTTCTGCTCGAGACACGATTTCGGAAGCCTTCTGTACGATCTTAGGGTGACCGGCCTGTATAAAGGGTGTCGACTTCAGGAATTCCGAGACATCTACCTTTTCTTTGAGGGATAGGGAAGTTCTATCGAGACATGTCTCCTCGGTAACCGTCAGAATACCGTCCGCGAATTGTTGCCTCCCTCCGGCCAGAAAATAATCGCCGGAAGGAAGATTGATAAGCCGTATCTTAAGCGTTTTTAGTGCTGCCGGGTTTTCTATCAAAGTCGGCGACGGTATCGCGGCAATCATGGTCAGATCAGAGCCGCCCGCACTGTCAAGCCCGGACAACGCCTTTTTTCGCGTCACGGTCTCAAGAGCGATACCCAAAATCCCCTCTTCACGAACGACCAATCCTTCCGTTGAAACCCAGGCGAATTGCTTCATGTTGTGAAATTCAACCGAGATTTTTTTTGTAAGGACCTCTTTCCCCATGACTTTCAATGCTTCCTCGCCCAAAACTGTTATTGTGACCGCTTTTGGGGATAGCGTGACAGGGTCGAAAATATGAAAGGTCCGCGACTCGCCCGCTTTCATACTGCCCGCCGCGGCGGCTTCCAATACGCCGGAGCCCATGTAGAATTGTTCGGATAGAGGCAACACCTTGACGTTTTTCTCGTTACCGACGCGAATAACCATTCCCCGGTTCTCCCGATGGCCTTCCGCGTTAAATTGAAAAAGGTTTGAATGGAGCACGAACTGGAAATTGATAATCTCGCCGTCCGGCTCCAGCCCGGCTACGGTACGAATCTTAATTGGCTGAATTACCCCCATCGTGTTGATGCGCATCAAAATATCTTCCGAGAATTGCAATTCGTTGACTTTGCGTGATAATCTCCGATGGGCATAGCCTATTTTTTGACCGTTCTGGGTTATCTCGAACCAGTTTTCTCCTACAAATGCACTTTTGGCCTGATCGACCGTTTGTTTTGTTTCAAAAGACGTGAAAAAATCAAGACGAACCAACAAAAGGACAATAAATAGAATGATTGCCGCCGTACCGATAAGATGCGATGGAACACACAACCGACTGAGATCAACCCGCCTCATATATTTTAGGTGCCTGCAAGGTTTTTCTGAGGTGCCCCGAC
>DYLD01000016.1 GCA_020722315.1 Syntrophus aciditrophicus | reverse complement strand
TGCCTGCTTTATAAAGGGCAGCCATCGCTTAAAGCCTGAATATTCCGAAATTCCCTGTTCTAAGGATGAAACCTTTTTGGCATATAAATCCGATTCTTGACATTGTAAACAAACAAAATTATATGGATTGCAAATTTGTTGCATTCATATAAGCACAATTATTCACCCGGAAGGCAATGCGAATGGAACAAAAACACTGCGACGCAACGGAAACGTTAAAAAAGGCGGGTCTCACAAAAACAGACCAGCGGGTAGCCGTATTGGATGCCCTTATTTACGCGGATTGTCCACTCAAGGCAGGCGACATTCTCCAAAGGGCATCACGTCAAATAAAGATCAACCGGGTTACGGTATACCGCATACTCTCGTTGTTGTGCGACCACAAAATAGTCCGGGAAATGAGCTTTGAACACGGGATAAGCCATTATGAAATGGCGTGTGTTCACAACCCTGTCCACCCGCATTTCTATTGCCGCCGCTGCGGCCGTATTACATGTCTGCCTCCACTCACCCTTTCCCAGGCATGGGATTGGCTATCCCAGCCATCTGACTTTTCAGTGGAAAGAATCAATGTGCAATTGATCGGATTATGCGCGGATTGTCGAAACAACGAAAATAGCAACAGTGTTGCATCGGAAGGTTTTATCAAAACCTCGGGGGGAAAGGTCTGATGGCGTGCATCTGGTTTGAGGCTTGTCCGCTGAGAGACTGGGAAAGAAACGGAAAAATTACGGACAGATGGAGAAGCGAATACTGCCTTTCAAAAGAAAATTGGGCGAATTGCAAAAGATATCAACTCGAGGAAAAAGGGATTCCCCATGAAAATATTTTACCGGACGGAGGAAGGATCGAATGACCACGTATCACCCCTTTACATGGATAGCGATTTTCGCCCTTGGAGCCGCCCTGGTCAACAGTGCGGGTATCTGGGCAATTTACAAAAAAAGGGACTGGGCGCAACAGGTTAAAACGTACTTTATGTGTTTTGCTGCCGGGGTTTTAATCTCCTCGCCTTTGCTGTTTGCATTCCCCCAGGCGGTGAAAAAAAACTTCTATGCCGGTTTTTCGGCGTTGCTTGGTTTCTTGTTCATGTTTTTCAGCAACCGGGTGATCAAATATTTGACCAAACAAAAAGAGCTCGCGTTCGGCATAACCGCCGCCGAAGGAATAGGTATCCATTCCTTTGTTGATGGGATTATCTACTCTGTAACGTTCAGTGTCAGTGCGCTGACAGGTTTTCTGGCAGGGATAGGCCTCGTGGTTCATGAATTTGCTGAGGGGGTCATTACGTTTTCCATCCTGATCAAGGGAGGCATAACAGAGAGGAAAGCCGCGCTTTATGCGCTTCTTATAGCGGCACTGACAACCCCTCTGGGCGCATTTGTCGCATATCCATTTGTACGCGGCCTGAACGATTCTCTTTTAGGTCACGCGCTTGGTTTTGTGGTCGGTGTTTTGATCTATATCTCGGCGTCCCATCTTTTGCCTGAAGCCAGAGAGCAGGAGAAAGAACATTCGACTCTGGCCTTTCTTTTAGGGGTAACCTTGGCCCTTTTTATGGTCGCGACGAAAATTCATTAGCACTGAAGTCGCTTTTATTGACTTCCAAAAGCACCGCTTCGGGCTTGTAAGGGAACCAAAGAAAAACAATAGATGGCTTACCGAAGAACCTGCCTCTAAAATGGAGCGAAAAGCCATGATGCAGTATCAGATGCGCTTGAGAACGTTTTTGTTGCGTGCAGCAAGCTTTTCCCCTAATAAAGAAGCGGTATCTAACTATCCGAATAAGCTCAAGGCCTCCTGGTGGATTCCCGATCATTTTGTCTTTCGCAATGAGATCCCAAAAACGAGCGTTGGAAAATTCAGCAAGAAAGAGCTACACATCATAAAGGCAAGAGGGCAGATCATAATTCCACAGGATGAATCCCGAGAACCTCTTCGAAAAGAGCGGCTTTTATGAATAATACAATAAACAAACAAGATTGGAGAAAAGGACATCGGATGCGGCTCAAAGAAAAATATTTGACCGCCGGAGCGGAAGCCTTCTCAGACTACGAGATCATTGAACTTCTTCTTTCTTATGCGATTCCGCGCAGAGATACGAAAACGCTTGCGAAAGAACTGATTCAGACATTCGGTTCGATAAAAGGAATTATCGACGCGGAGGTAACCGATCTAAAAACAATCGGCGGTATTACTGAGCATACAGCGATCCTTTTTAAGCTGACAAGGGAAATCTCCTCTCTTTACCTGATGGAAAAAGCCAAAGAAAAAACCCAGATTTCCTGCACATCCGAATTGATTAATTTCTGCCGGACCGTTTTGGGAGGGAAAAAGGACGAAGAATTCTGGGTTATCTATCTAAATGTTCAAAACAGAATCATAGAAGTCGAAAGGTTGCAAAAAGGCACCGTGGATCAGGCTATTGTCTATCCGCGGCAAATCCTGGAAAACGCACTTAAGAAAAAGGCATCGGCCATCATCCTCGTACACAACCACCCATCCGGTAACGTAAGACCGTCCGAAGCGGACATCCGCATAACACAGATGATACGCGAGAAAGCGAAGATTCTGGAAATAGCCGTTCACGACCACATCATAGTCGGCTCCGACTCCTTTTTCAGCTTTCGCGAAGAAGGGATCATGAATTGATCCTACAGAGACATGTATCAAAGTACGCCGGAGAGCTTGTTTGGCAATTTGGGCGTTCCATGAGAAAGGTCAATACTTGCCGTCAACCCTTTGCTTCAATTCTTTCCCGACTTTAAAAAAAGGCAGTTTCTTTGTAGAAACATCAATGCTTTTGCCGGTCTTTGGGTTTCTACCCTTATACGAGTCATACTTTCTCACAACAAAACTGCCGAATCCCCTGATCTCAATCCTCCCGCCTTTTGCTAATTCATCGGCAAAACCGTCAAATACGAGATTCACCACATCTGCTGCCAGTTTCTCGGTCAGTAAATCTTCCTTTTGACTCAGCGCCTCGATAAGCTCCGACTTGTTCATGAAACTCTCCTCCTTATTGCTGCTGACGGCTTTTCGCCATGAAATAAAATACCCACTGACTGCCAGGTTCGAACAACATAACAGAATATCATTGTTTTTTCGTGACTATATTGATTTTAAAACGAATGTCAAGACAATTTTTTCCTGATTTGCGGCATCTGTGATCGCACCATCAGCCGCTCCACCTCCTGGGGGGTCATATTGCGCCAGGTACCCACGCGAAGGGAACCAAGAAAAACATCGCCGACTGACACTCTGATCAACCGGCGGACCAAATGGCCCATCGACGCAAATGCGTGGCGTATCAGCCGGTTCCTACCCTCGTGAATGCTTATCGTGACCCACGTGCTTTTTGGATTGACCTTGTTGACGACAACTTGCAACGGTTCAAACCTTCCATCGGACAAATCGAGACCTGCCTGAAGCGATCGGAGGGCATCCCGATCCAAATGCCCCTGTATCTTGACGTTGTATGTTTTTGTAATCCCGTAACGGGGGTGCAAAACCCTCTGGGCAAATTCCCCGTCGTTTGTAAGGAAAAGTAGTCCCTCGGAATCATAATCGAGCCGGCCTACCGGAAAGACACGCACACCGATGCCGGCAATAAGATCGGTGACAATCGGCCTTCCCTGAGGATCGTGAAGTGTTGTAACATATCCCCTCGGTTTATGAAGAACCATGTAAACCCTTTCCGTATCTGCCGGTATCAGTTTGCCGTCAAGGCGTATCTGATCATGCCGCGCATCCGCCTTTGTTCCCAGCGTTTGGACTATCTTGCCGTTGACGGATACGCGACCTGCAGCAATCAGGGTTTCCGCCTTGCGGCGGGGGGCGACCCCGATTCGAGCCAGGATCTTCTGCAATCTTTCTTCCACAGCAAAACGCCCGGTTCCCTTTTAAACGCTCGTTTCAGAAGAAGCATCCAAATCGGTCATCTGTAGATCTTTCATTTCACTCAAAGTAGGTAAGTCGGCAAGGCTTTTTAGGTTAAAAACCTCAAGAAATTTTCTTGTTGTTCCATAAATGATCGGTTTTCCGGGAACGTCCTTTCTGCCCACAATCCTCACGAGCTTCTTTTCCAAGAGTCCTTTCAACGCACCGCCGGCATCAACACCTCTTATCCTGTCAATGTCGGCTTTTACAACAGGTTGACGGTACGCGACAATAGCCAGAGTTTCCATGGCGGAAGGCGAAAGAGACAGGGGTTTTGCGGCCCTCAGTTTTCCAATCCACGGAGCTGTCCGACTCGCCGTCTGGAAACGAAATCCGCCTGCAACTTCCCGGACAAAAATGCCTCCTTGTCGCCTGTCATATTCGCGTACCAGTTCTTCAACAAACCCCGCGATCTGGTCAGTTTTCAGTTCCGGGAAAATCTCGGCGATCTTCGCAACTGTCAATGGGGTTTCAGACGCAAAAATGAGCGCTTCAATGATAGCAATCGTATCTTCCATCACGCCCCTTCTGACGTCCCGGTTATTTCATCTCTTTTACCGACAGATAAAAACAACCGTATTTCCCCAAACGGAACTGCCTGCCGAGCCGTTACCATCCGCAGTTTCACAAGTTCGAGAATCGCCAGGAACGTATAGACAACCAGTCTTTTGCTCGAGCGGATAATGAGCAGCTCGGAAAACGATGTATTTCCTTCCTGAGAGAGGGTTTCCATGATTTCGTTCATCCGGTCCGCAAGAGAAAGCTTTTCCGTGCTAAACTCAAGAGGTTCGTCATCGTGGATCTGGCTTAAGATCCTGCGGAAGGCCTCCACCAGCTCAAAAAGGTCCACCTCCAGCAAAAAATCATCGGCGGGGGTAGAAGTTCCTTCTGGAAGAACTCCCAGGTTAAATACGTCCCTCTCCAACAGGGGCCTGGCGGCGAGAAACCCGGCTGCCTCTTTGTAGCGCTGGTATTCCAAGAGTTGCCGAACCAGCTCGGCACGGGGATCTTCCTCTTCGTCTTCTTCACCGACAGTATCCACGGTCGGCAGCAGCATGCGCGACTTAATGTGTGCAAGCGTCGCTGCCATGACCAAATACTCCCCCGCGAGATCAAGGTTCAGCGAACGCATCGTATTAAGATATTCCATATACTGCTGGGCTACAAGAGATATGGGAATATCATAGATGTCGATCTCGTTTTTCCGTATCAAATAAAGTAAAAGGTCAAGAGGACCCTCAAAAACATCCAGCTTGATTTCATAAGCCATGGTTGATTTTCATCATCTCCCGGGCCTCAAGCAATGTTTCCGAAGCGATACGGCGTGCCCGGATATTGCCGTCCTCAATAATTTCTTCAACATCCTTTAAATGATTCAGATAATACTCCCGTTTTTCATGGATGGGTTTCATGCCTTCGGAGATTGCCTCAGCCAGACGTTTTTTACATTCCGTGCAGCCGATGGCCGCCCTCCGACAGGCGGTGGCAATTTCAGCCACCGTTTCAGGTTCAGAGTATAGCTGATGGAACGTATAAACATTACAGAGTTCCGGCCGGCCGGGATCGCTCTTACGTTGACGCTGAGGATCGGTAAACATCGAGGCAACCTTGTTTTTTAACTCATTACCCTTATCACTAATGAATATGGAATTATTATACGACTTGCTCATCTTGCGTCCATCAGTTCCGAGGATTTTGGGAACGTCGGTAAGAAGAGCTTCCGGAACAGGAAAGATGTCGGCGTATAGATAATTAAAACGGCGAGCGATTTCGCGGGTCAACTCTACGTGAGGAAGCTGATCAACACCGACGGGGACCCCATAAGCCTTGTACAGAATGATATCGGCTGCCATCAGCACCGGATAGCCCAAAAAACCGAATGTGGATAGATCCTTCTGTGCAAGCTCTTCCTTCAATTCCTTATAGGTTGGGTTTCTTTCCAACCATGCCAGAGGCGTGATCATCGACAGCAAAAGGAAGAGTTCCGCATGTTCCTTTACGGAAGACTGGATGAACAATGTGCTCATCTGCGGATCAAGTCCAGCCGATAGCCAATCAACAAAGATGTCCACCGTGCTGGATTTAATCTTTTCTGTGGCTGCATAGTCGCTGGTGAGAGCATGCCAGTCGGCAACAAAATAAAAACAGTCATACTCACCATGATTTTGCAACGCTATCCAGTTGGTCAGGGCACCATGAAGATTGCCGAGATGAAGTTGTCCTGTGGGCCGCATACCGCTGACAATTCTTTTTTTACCCAAAAAACCTCCTTGCATAACCACCTGAAAAATTCTGCGTAACGAAACGCATCCAGAGCTGGAGCTTAATAACAGAAACACCTTATCGTGTCAACGTAGCAGCGTCGCCCTTAACATGAATGCCGCCCGCCACCCTAGCGACAAAAAGCCCTCCTTTCTCAAGGAGGGCTTTTTTATCATACATGTTGAGCCGGCGGACACTACTTAACCTTGTTGGCCAAGGCCTTACCAACCCTGAATTTGACGACTCTTTTGGCCGGAATCTTGATTTTTTTACCGCTCTGTGGATTCCTCCCTTCACGTGCCTTCCTTTTGACGATTGAAAACGTTCCGAATCCAACCAGACCAATCTTTCCGTTTTTCTTAAGTTCTTTGCCGACGATCCCGACATAAGACTCCAGTGCCTTTGCCGCCGCCGCTTTTGTAATCTTAGCCTCCGCCGCCATTGCCGCAATCAATTCCGCTTTTGTCATTCGCTCTTTCCCCCTTTCGCTTGTTTGATAAATTATAACAACTGCCACCTCAACGGTGACTACCCGCTTTTTATTGTCTCCCGCAAAGCCCGCAAAATAAAACAGGACGGAGCTTTGGAAAAGGCACGCACCCAGATCGGAATATCCTACTCATCTCATCCAAAAACATCTAGGAATTCATATTAATGTGGTTTCAATAAAAACCAAGATTCAGCTGAATGCGGATACTATTGGCCGTCTTCATAACAGAAAAAAAAATAACAATCAAGAAAAAAAGCGCTTTCTGTGAAAAAATACCTTTCGGCCAAGGGTGGCGAGACTTGAGAAGCTCAATAATCGATTGTATCGAGCCTGGAATCCGGGTTATAAATTTTGCTATCTTTTTTCAAGAGAAAGTAAAGCTTCCCGTCCTCTCTTATGCTTCCGGCAAGCATTTCCGCTTCCGGACCTCTGCCACAAAAGAGATCAACCCGTCCGGCTCCTTTGATAGCACCTCCGGTATCCTGACTTACTACAAATCGCGAAAATGGTTCCCAGGATACGATACGTCCGCCCTTGTCAATCGTAGGCTTCCGGGTTTGAATAAACGCAGGGGCTCCCAGTGGAAAGGCAGAAGGATCAACCGCTATGGAACGGCCAGGAGTAAGAATAGCGCCTATTGCCCCAACCGGACCTTCTTCAACAAATTGGAAGAAGACATAGCTTTCATTCCATCCAAATATTTCCGAACACTCATCAGGATGAGTTTTCAAATACGTTTTAATTCTCTGATGGTTATTGTCTCCGGAGGTAATTTTCCCCTTCCGCAACATATAGCTGCCGATGCTTCGATAGGATCTGCCATTTTTCAACGCATAACCGACACACCTCGTTTCCCCATTCTCCAGCTCTATCCTGCCGGATCCCTGGATATGAAGAAAGAACAATTCTACCGGATCATCGACCCAGATAATTTCCAGCCCCCTCCCCTCAAGGACATTGTATTGATCGATCTGCGATCTCGAATAATAAGGCAGTACCTCACCATTTTCTACCCTGCCGACAAGTTCCCTTTTACCAAACTCCGACCCGAACCTCTCCAGTTTAATCCTCAGGACATCTTCGGGCACTCGATAAATCGGATATTTGAACCTCTCTGTTCTGGTAACGGAACCACGCATTACAGGTTCATAATATCCCGTAAATAGTGTCGAATCGGTCCCGGCATAGCCGGCCGAGAGATAAAGATTAAAATTTTCCTCAATCAACCATTGGATCTGATCCTTCGGTCTGTCTTGACCCAATATTTCTCGCAGCGCGATGAGTGATTCATACAAATCCTCCGCGCCGAAGAAACTCTCACCGATTCGGTATTGTACTCTTTGGGTGATTTTACCGCAGTATTTGATATTTTCGTCAATCGCATTCAAAAGCGACTGTTTATCCATGTCGTCAGCAAAGAACGGAACTTCTTTACTTGAAACAAGCTGGAACGGAAGGGCGACCACGGAAGAAAACATCTCTCCGGAAGGGACTTCGAGAATCGTGGAACTCGGCCGAGGAGCAGGCGGGATTTTGGTGGGGAAAGAACATCCACAAAAAATACAGACCACGGCTGCAATGCAAATCTCTGTTTTTCTCATCCTACAATTCGAAAATCATCGATATTTCATCACAGAAATCGGGATACTTCGGACATCGCAGGCAATCGGACCATACCTTTTCAGGAAGCGTATTCCGATCAACGTCTTTGAACCCAATCTTCAAGAAAAATTCCCGCTGATAAGTCAGTGTGAAGATCCGGTGCAGTTCCAGCGTTGCGGCTTCGGCCAGACAGGCTTCGACCAGCTTGCGCCCTATTCCTTCCTTTCTTTTCTCCTCGACAACGTAAAGTGAACGGATCTCGGCAAGGTTTTCCCAGGTGATGTTCATCGCACATATGCCGTCAATAGAGCCGTTTTCGTCATCACACCAGACAAAGAAATCTCTGAGGCTCCCGTAAATATCCATTAATGAACGGGGAAGCATCTCACCTTTTCCGGAAGAAATGTTGATAAACCGATGAATAGTTTTAACATCGCCAATTCTTGCTTTTCTGAGCATTCTCCAATTTTCCTGTTCCTACAAAGGGTATCTTGCTGCGAGGAGCATCTCGCGGGCATGTTCTCTTGTTTTTTTTGTCAGCTCCACGCCTCCTAACATTCGCGCTATTTCTTCGAGACGGTCCTCATCATTAAGGACGGAAACACCGGCAATCGTTCTGTCCCCGTCAACGTATTTGGATACACGCAAATGCCGGTCGCCGCGGCACGCTATCTGGGGAAGATGTGTGATACAGATTACCTGATGGCTGCCCGACACCTCCTGGAGCTTTTTCCCGACAATCTCCGCAGTGGCCCCCCCGATGCCGCTGTCAACCTCATCGAAGATAATAGTTTCCACCGAACCGGTCATCGCCAGGACCTTTTTAAAGGCAAGCATGATCCTTGATAGCTCACCGCCCGAGGCCACCAGACTAAGGGGCTTCAGCTCTTCACCTTTGTTTGCCGAAAAGTAAAATTCCAGAATGTCGCCCCCTTTTTCATTGAGTTCGGTTGTTTTTCCGCTCGACGCACGGAAAACAACCTCGAACCTCGCATTTTCCATGTTTAGTTGACTGATCTCTCCTTCAAGAGAAATCTTGAGCCGGGATGCCGCGGCCTTTCTTTTCTCCGATAGAATTCCGGCTCTCTCCAGCAGCACCTTTTCTTCGAGCGCAATACGCTCTGCCAAGGCCTTTATTTCATCTTCCAACGTGGAGATATGAGCAGCTTCCCTCTCAAGATTATGAAGCGTTTCCAGCACAGACTCAATACTGCCTCCATACTTACGTTTCAGACGTCCCAGAAGCTCAAGCCTGGCCTCGACAGCTTCAAGACGAGCAGGATCAAAGACAAGATTCTTTCCATAATCACGTAGCGTCAGCGCGAGATCTTCAAGGCGGTAATACAGATCCTCGATATCGTTTCCGGATAACGGTGCGGATGAGTCGAGTTTTTTTATTTCCTTAAGTTTGGAAACAACGCCGTGAAGCTCGGAGAGCACCGAATTGTTGTTTTCGTAAAGAACCCCATATGCCGATTGCACCAGATCCGAGAGCTTTTCAACGTTCGTCAAAAAATTCTTTTCCTCGGCCAGTGTTCGATCTTCTCCAACAACCGGATTGGCGTTGACGATTTCGTCAATCTGATAACGGAACAGTTCTTCTCGTTCTGCCTGTTTAAGCTTTTTGTCCATCAACGCGCGCATCTGTTTTTGGTCGCGGGAATATGCATCGTACATTTCCCGGTATTCCGAGCGTAGGGCCATCAGTCCACCAAATTCATCTAGAACATCCAGTTGGTTGTCCGAACGAAAAATCATCTGGTGTGTATTTTGCCCGGAGATGTTGATCAACAACTCGCCGATTTCGCTCAAGGTGGACAATGTGCCGATTCGGCCATTAATATAGACCCTGTTTTTACCGGAGCGTGATACGATTCTACGAATCAACACTTCATCTGCTGCCCCGAATCCCCTCTCTCTCATAAAAGTCCGGATGCCTTCATGCCGGCTGATGTCAAAATGTGCTTCGACGATGGCCTCATCCTCTCCCGAACGTATCATGTCGGAATTTGCCCTCTCGCCGAGGATCAATGCAAGTGCACCGATAAGGATTGATTTGCCGGCCCCGGTCTCTCCGGAAATAATATTCAGGCCTTCGGCAAATTGCACACTCAGTTCATTGATTATCGCAAAATGATGAATGCTGAGCTCGGTGAGCATTTAATCTTCGCGAATAAAAAGTTTTGGAGAACCACCCCATCCCAGTTTGGTCCTGAGTATTTCCATATAGGTTCGGTCAGGCGAGCATACCAGCCTCGTGACCTGGGGGGATTTCCTGATCACAATTTTGTCCTCATAAGAGATCGCAAAAGAACTCTGACCGTCAAGCGTAACGACGGCACCCGGTTCCTTCGTGTTCAAAGCAATTTCTACCACGGCATCCTGCGGGAGAATGACTGGCCTGTTGGTCAGCGTGTGCGGGCAAATCGGATTAATAATGATCGAATCAAGCTCGGGAAACACAATGGGCCCGCCGGCCGCAAGTGAATATGCCGTGGACCCGGTTGGGGTAGATATGATAAGACCGTCTGCTTCGAAAAGGGTCAAAAAATTCCCGTTGACCTTTGTGTCCATTTTCACAAGCCTGGAAAGATCACCCCGGCTTATAACGACATCATTCAGGGCTGAACCCTTCTTGAATTGTTCCTCCGCCCTGAGAAGCTCCACGTCCAGCATCATCCTTTTTTCTATCCGGCAGTTGCCGCTTAAAATCTTTTCCAGGGCGCTGTACATTTCGTCGAGATTCACTTCGGCAAGATAACCGAAACCGCCAAGGTTTATTCCAACAAGAGGAATATCCCGGTTGGACAAAAAACGCGCCGTTCTGAGTATTGTCCCGTCGCCGCCGAATACGACAATTAAATCAACCTCGAGCCACATCCTGTTTTTTTCAGGTTCGAAGAGACCGACTTCAACAGCGACCGCATCCTCAAGATAAACGTCCAACCCACGGCCCAGCAGCCATTTTCGTAGTGCAAGGGTGTACTCGGCAGAATTCTTCTTCGCAGTATTGGCCACGATGCCTACTTTTTTTATACGCATAGCGAGCCCTGATAGTGAAATAAGTTAATTGTCCCTACCACAAAAAAAAATGGGTGTCCATCCAGATGTTCTGTATGAGACCTTTTAAAAACGCCGCCTTTCGCGCTCATAAATCTTTTTCGACCCCCGCACGTCTCGCATCGGCTTCAAAGGCTAAACGCTCTCTATAGTTCGCGTTCCTGACGCCTTTAAAAGCCTTGGCTTTGACGGCGGGGTACCTAAGAAAAATCTTTAAAATCGCGCTTCAGGCAGCATTTTTCACAGGTCTCCTGTCTGCGCTTTTTTTCTGTGGTGTTGAAGGTGGCATTCATCCGCAGTTGTTCGTTACGGATTTGAGCGAAAAGCTGTTTTCCTAGGCCCACGACAAACCTTGACACACGTCTAATAAGTAAGCTACTGGTAACAAGGGAAGCTGATATGAAACCTGTCATAGCCATTATAGGTAGGCCTAATGTGGGCAAATCCACGTTATTTAACCGTCTAATCGGCCGCAGGAAAGCGATTGTTATCGATGAGCCCGGAGCCACCAGAGACAGAAATTATTCTGACTGCCAATGGCGGGACAGCTCTTTTACGCTCATCGACACCGGGGGATTCGAACCCGCAGCGGCTGAAGGGATACTTGCGCAAATCAGGGAACAGACGATGCTTGCCCTGGAGGAAGCCGATGCGATTCTTTTCATAATGGATTCCCGTGAAGGTCTCACACCAACCGACCAACAGATTGTAAAAATTCTAAGAACCACACAAAAAAAGGTCTTTTATACGATCAATAAAGTTGACGGTCCCCGTCATGACCCCCTGCTGATAGACTTTTATTCTCTTGGAATAGAACCCCTCTATACCATTTCCGCACAGCATGGAAGAGGAGTTGACGCATTGATGGATGATTTGGTTCGTTCGATTCCACAGGTTGCTCGCTCAGATGAAGAGGATCATGATAGCATCAGGATGGCCATCATCGGCCGGCCGAATGTGGGTAAATCCTCTCTTGTCAACAGGATGCTGGGAGTTGAGCGATCCATTGCGAATCCGATTCCCGGAACAACGCGTGACGCGATCGACAGTCCTATCATCAAAAGAGGTCGAAAATTCGTTCTAATCGACACTGCCGGCATACGGCGGAAAAGCCGTATCAGCCTGACGCTGGAGAAATATTCCATTGTCCAGGCAATCAAGGGGATAGACCGGGCCGATATCGCGCTGGTTTTAATCGATGCCCTCGAAGGAATCACCGATCAGGATATGAAGATCGCGGGTCTCGCTCTGGAAAGAGGTACTGCGTGTATCATCGTCGTCAACAAGTGGGATCTCATCGACAAAGACAACAATACGTTTGGCGCATACCAGGATTATCTCCACAGACAAGCCGGGTTTTTAAACTTCGTACCGGTCATCTTTGTCTCCGCTACCTCCGGCCAAAGAGTCGAAAAGATATTCTCAATTGCCGAACGAATATACGAGCAGTATTCAAAACGGATTGATACGGCCGAATTAAATAAAAAACTGCTCCAAAGTGCGGAGATGATCGCACCTTCTAAAATGATGAACGGACATCGCTTTGTTAAATATATAACCCAGACATCGACAAGGCCGCCGACCTTCGTCGTTTTTTTGAAAGGAACACGAAAACCCCATTTTTCTTACGAGCGTTATCTGATTAACCGAATTCGGGAAACACTGGGTTTTGAAGAGGTTCCTGTACGGGTATTTTTTCGTACTAAAGGTTTGTCTTGACACAAGAATGCTTTTAAAGTAAAGGCAATTTCAGTCAAAAAAGTTTATCCGTTCTATTAATACTTAAAAAGGAGGTTTTATGAAGAAATTCGATTCTCGGAAGGTTTTTGGACTGTGTTTGATAGTTCTTTTTTCGGGGTTCCTTTTTGCAGGAATTGGTTTTGCCTCCGAAACTATAAAGCTCGGCGTGGCAGGTGCCCATAGCGGAGATTTGGCCTCCTACGGTCTTCCTACCGTAAAGGCGGCGGAATTTGTTGTAAAGGAGATAAACGCAAAGGGGGGTGTTTTGGGGAAACAAATCGAGCTTGTTGTTGAAGACGATGTCTGTAAACCGGAGGTTGCAACAAACACGGCGACAAAGCTTGTCTCCCAGGGCGTAAAATTTGTCATAGGACACATCTGTAGCGGGGCAACGAAATCAGCCCTCGGTATTTACAAGGATGCAAAGGTTATTGTCATCTCCCCCTCGGCAACCAATCCGGAATTAACGCAAAGCGGGGCATACCCGAATTTTTACCGTACGATAGCGTCCGATGACGCCCAGGCCCGGCTCGAGGTTGACTTTGCGGTGAACAAATTGAAGGTTAAAAAAATCGCGGTTCTTCATGATAAAGGCGATTACGGCAAGGGACTGGCGGAATACGCGAAGAAATTCATCGACAGTTCGAACAAGGCGTCCGTTGTTCTTTTTGAAGGCATTACACCCGGGGCTGTCGACTATTCAGCCGTTGTCCAGAAAATCAAACGTTCCGGCGCTGAAGCCGTGATTTACGGGGGATACCATCCGGAGGCCTCTTCGATCGTCGCACAGATGCGCAAAAAAAAGATGAAAACCTATTTCATCTCGGATGACGGCGTGAAGGACATCACGTTCATAAAGGTCGCAGGCAAGTACGCCGAAGGTGTCTATGCGACAGGGCCGAAAGACACCTCCAAAAATCCTCTGGCGATTGCGGCAAATGAATTGCACAAAAAGACGCATGGCTCCGATCCGGGGGCCTTTTTCCTGAACGGCTACGCTGCAAGCCAGGCTGTTCTGAACGCAATCCAGAAAGCAGGCTCGACCGATTACAATGCCGTAAGCAATGCCCTTAAGGCCCATTTCGTCGAAACGCCGCTCGGGAAAATCAAGTTTGACAAGAAGGGCGATGCGATCGGCGTGGGCTTTTCGATCTATCAGGTCCAAAAAGGGGCCTACGTTGAGATCAAATAACGTTCTTGTAAGTCAATTAGGGGATGGCTCAGGGCCGTCCCCTAACCCCTTTTCCCTTATTTCACGATCAGCTGAAGAATAATGACCGAAGATGGAATATTTTCTTGAACTGTTGTTGGGGGGACTGACTAGAGGCAGCATCTACGCCCTTATCGCCCTCGGATATACAATGGTTTACGGCATCATTGAGTTGATCAATTTCGCGCACGGCGAGATTTATATGATCGGCGCCTTCACTGCGCTAATTATCGCGTCGGTACTGACTTTTCATGGATTTACAGGTTTCTCGGTATTGATACTCGCCTCAGTGGTTGCGGTGATCTATTCCGCCGCCTACGGCTACACGGTCGAGAAAATAGCCTACAAGCCGCTTCGTCAGGCACCGCGGCTTTCGCCGCTTATCAGCGCAATAGGCATGTCAATCTTCCTGCAGAATTACGTGCTGATCGCGCAGACATCAGATTTCCTGCCGTTTCCCAACCTCATCCCGGAATTGCCTTTTTTGGAAGAATATTCACATATCATGGGTCCTGCCCAGCTTCTTATTGTAATCACAACAGCAGTCGTAACAATCATATTAACCCTTTTTATCAAATTCACAAAAACAGGAAAGGCAATGAGGGCAACGGCCCAGGATAGAAACATGGCTATGCTGATGGGTGTAAATGTGAACAAGATCATCTCGAACACGTTTATCATAGGCTCGGCGCTGGCGGCGATCGGCGGGGTTCTCATCGCCTCCCATATCGGCAGGATCAATTTCTACATAGGTTTCATCGCGGGGATAAAGGCCTTCACGGCGGCTGTTCTGGGGGGGATAGGGAGCATTCCGGGCGCTGTTCTGGGCGGTCTCGTTCTCGGCTGGACTGAAAGTTTTGCCACTGGTTATGTATCAAGTGATTACGAAGACGTTTTCGCATTTTTGCTGCTTGTCCTCATTTTGATATTCAGACCGGCCGGACTTCTGGGACGCTCGGCGATCCAAAAGGTTTAGCGCAAAGGTTCATACAGGATGAACATTTTTTCCGAACTGAAGAAATCACTCATCGTCGCGCTCTGGTTTGTATTCCTGACATTTCCGATCATGGTTATCAGGGTCAATACGATAGAAAAAATCATCGAATGGCGCTGGCGGAATATGCTTATTATTGCGATAGGCAGCTTTCTTGTTTCGTTGCTGTGGAGATATCTGTTAACACGCAAGCAAACACAGACTGATTCGCAATTGGAGAAGCGCCCTCTGAGCCAGTTAATCTTCGAGGAACCAAAGGTTTATAAACCAATCCTCGTGCTCATCGGGTTATTCGTTGTAATATTTCCGTTCATTTTTTCGAGCTATCAGATCAACATCATGACAACCGCTCTGATGTATGTCATGCTTGGATTGGGACTGAATATCGTCGTGGGCCTGGCAGGATTGCTTGATCTCGGGTACGTGGCCTTTTATGCGGTGGGGGCTTACACCTACGCGCTTATCAACCACCATTTCGGCCTGGGCTTCTGGACGATTCTTCCAGTGGGGGCATTGCTGGCCGCCTTTTTTGGTATTCTTTTGGGCTTTCCGGTTCTAAGGCTCCGCGGAGATTATCTGGCGATCGTTACGCTGGGTTTCGGCGAAATTATCCGTCTGATCCTGGAAAACTGGAACGAATTTTCGTTCGGGCCGAGCGGCATCGCACATATTTCAAGACCCGGTTTTATGGGTATAAATTTGAACTTAAACGAATCCATCATCTATCTCTACTATCTGATGATTTTCTTTTGCCTGATCACGATCTTTGTCATCAACAGATTGCAGAACTCCCGAATAGGACGGGCGTGGATCGCACTCAGGGAAGACGAAGTCGCCTGTCAGGCGATGGGCATTGATAAAACAAAGACAAAATTAACTGCATTTGCACTGGGTGCAACCTGGGCCGGAATGGTCGGCGTGATTTTCGCCGCGAAGACCACGTTCGTCAACCCGGCGAGTTTCACCTTCCTTGAATCCGCGATGATTTTGTCCATCGTCGTTCTCGGCGGGATGGGCTCGATCGTAGGGGTTTTTATCGCAGCGATGATCCTGATTCTTACCCCGGAATACCTGAGGGCTTTCAGCAATTACAGGATGCTTCTGTTCGGAGCGGTCATGGTGCTGATG
The DNA here is from genome assembly GCA_020722315.1 of Syntrophus aciditrophicus. Lineage (GTDB taxonomy): Bacteria > Desulfobacterota > Syntrophia > Syntrophales > UBA5619 > DYLD01. The sequence goes on along the minus strand of DYLD01000016.1, from coordinate 12,630 downwards.
ATGGTTTTCCGACCCCAGGGCATCGTGCCGAATGTCCGCCGCTTTTACAGGTTTCGCAGGGTAACAAGCAACCCCGGGAATTTATATGACAAATCTTCTTGAGATTCACAGCCTGACGATGATGTTCGGGGGGCTGAAGGCCGTTGATGATATAGACATTTATGTGGCCCCAAAAGAGATTGCCGCCCTGATCGGCCCCAACGGCGCGGGCAAGACGACGGTATTCAATTGTATCACCGGGATTTACAATCCCACGGAGGGCGACATATTTGTCTGCCGCCCGGGCGGGGTCAAAAAAAGAATTAACGGGATTAAGATAAACAAGGCAACCGAGCTCGGCATCGCACGAACGTTTCAAAATACAAGGCTCTTTCCCAATATGACGGTTCTGGAAAATGTCATGATAGGACGGCACTGCCGCACCAGGGCCGGAGTACTCGGGGCCTTTCTCCGGGATTCGTCAACGTTGCGCGAGGAACAGCAGATCATAGATTTTAGTTATGACATCCTTGTCCATGTCGGACTTGCCGATCAGGTTAACGAACTGGCGAAAAACCTGCCGTATGGTGACCAGCGACGCCTGGAGATTGCCAGGGCAATGGCTACCGAACCGTTTTTGTTGCTGCTGGATGAGCCCGCGGCCGGGATGAATCCCCGCGAAACCGATGAGCTCAGGGAGCTTATTGACCGCATCCGAAACGACAAGGCGATTTCGGTTCTGATGATCGAACATGATATGAAAATGGTCATGGGCATCTCGGACAGGATCTTTGTTCTTGATTACGGCAAGAAAATTGCCGAGGGGACGCCGGAGGAAATACGGGAAAATCCTGTCGTCATTAAAGCCTACCTCGGAGAGGATTTTACGATTGATGCTTGAGCTAAAAAACGTAGAGACATACTACGGCAATATAAAAGCGTTGAAAGGTATCTCTCTTTTTGTGGGCGACGGCGAAATCATCACCCTGATCGGGGCGAACGGCGCCGGCAAGTCAACAACGCTGATGACGATCTGTGGAATAACACCCGCCCGAATTGGTGACATACTCTTTGAAAAAAAATCTATACGTTCGCTCGAACCCAACAGGATCGTCTCGCTCGGCATATCACAGGTTCCGGAGGGACGTCGGATTTTTCCCCTGCTGACAGTCGCTGAAAACCTCGACATGGGTGCATTTCTGAGAAATGATAGGGCAGAAATCCAGAAGGATTTGGATTATGTCTTTACGCTCTTCCCGATTCTCAAAAAAAGGATCCACCAGCAAGGGGGAACGCTCAGCGGTGGCGAACAGCAAATGCTGGCCATCTCCCGTGCGCTGATGTCCAAACCCCGATTGCTGCTCCTCGACGAACCGTCTTTGGGTCTGGCACCCCTTGCTGTTCAGCAAATATTTCAAATGATACAGAAAATAAACAGCGAAAACAAAACGACGATTCTGCTCGTCGAACAGAATGCATTTATGGCCCTCAAAGTAGCCCACCGCGGCTATGTAATGGAAAACGGGACGATAACACTGGAGGGGCCGGCGGTTGATCTTCTCAAAGATGAACGGATAAAAAGGGCCTATCTGGGTTTGTAAAAGACCGCCCCGCCGCCTTAACGTAATCTTTTTCTTGCATAACCCTCAAAGCCATGATATGCAAAGCCTCAATTTTAGATTGTTGTGAGAAACAAAAGGGTCTATTACGATGCAGGTCAAGAAGATACTAGCGAGAACTTATCGTCTTTGCGAATGGCACCAATCGATAGATATCTCGTTCATAAAGTCATCAGTAATCTACCCGGCTAACAGGAACATAACGAAACCTTTGCAAAAAGCCGCCTTTCGCGCTCATAAATCTTTTTCGACCCCGCAACGTCTCGCTCAAGGCTTCAAAGGCTAAACGCTCTGGGATCGTTCGCGTTTTTAACGCCTTTAGAGCCTTGGCTTTGACGGCGGGGTACCTAAGAAAAATCTTTAAAATCGCGCTTCAGGCAGCATTTTTCAAGGGTCTCATAACCGGGAATAATAAATGAAAAGGAAGGGAGGAAACGTTATGAAAAGTACCGTTGTTGCGGTGGCCGCCATCCTGGGTGGAGTTTTCACATCGGCGGCCTTTGCCGAGGTGGATCACGCCCAGTTCGTCACCGAAACCTTCAAAAGCGGCCAGGAAGTAACAGCAAAATGCCTGGAGTGCCACGACCAGGAAGCCGCTGATTTCATGAAGACGTCTCACTGGAAATGGTCCGAGGAACAGAACATAAAGGGCCAGAAAATAGAGATCGGCAAGAAGAACGTCCTGAACAATTTCTGCATCGGCGTACGAAGCAACGAGCCTCGTTGCACCATTTGCCATGCAGGTTACAGCTGGAAGGACAACACCTACGATTTCACAAAAGCCCAAAACGTGGATTGTCTTAGTTGCCACGACACGACAGGCACCTACAAGAAGGTTTTTCCGGCCGTTCAACCCGATCCAAAACTGAATTTGACCAAGATAGCCCAAAGCGTAGGTCCGACAACACGAAAATCCTGCGGTTCCTGCCATTTTTATGGGGGAGGCGGCGATCATATCAAACACGGCGATCTCGATTCATCCCTCATCAATCCGACACCCGACATTGATGTACATATGGGAGGACAGGCAAAAATGGAATGCTCGGCCTGTCATTCGGCGGATAAGCACGTTATCAAGGGACAGTCTCTTCTCGTCGCCGATGGGAAGGGACCGCGGATTCATTGCACGGACTGCCATAATGAACCCAAGATTCACAAAAATCGTTTTGTCGAAAACCATATAAAGAAGGTCTCCTGCCAGGCATGCCACATACCAACGATCGCCAAAGCAATGCCGACGAAGGTGTGGTGGGATTGGTCGAAGGCGGGTAAAGACATCAAACCCAAGAAAGATGCGTACGGCATGGAGGATTATGCCAAGATAAAGGGCGAATTTAAATGGGACAAGAACTTTGCCCCGGAATTGCTCTGGTACAACGGTAAAGTCGACAGGATTCTGCCCGGCGATAAAATAGATCCCAAAAAGGTCGTCAAAATAAACTCTCCACAGGGGAACCGTTTCGATAAGGACGCGAAGCTTATGCCGTTCAAGGTTATGAGAGGAAAGCAACCCTACGACTCTGAAAACAACACGCTGGTTTATGTAAAGCTCTTCGGAGGGTACTGGAAAGACTTTAACTGGCAGAAGTCTATTGAAGATGGTATGAAAGCCGCCGGTCAGCCCTACAGCGGGAAGTACGGGTTCGTCGAAACCAGCATGGTCTGGCCTGTAAACCATATGGTCGCTCCGAAGGAGAAGGCACTGCGTTGCACCGCCTGCCACGGATCTCACGGCCGTTTGAACTGGAAATCTCTGGGATATGACGGCGATCCAATCAGAAAAAAGAAGAAATAACTCCCTCCCCCTTTTGCTTCCGTCGGGCTCCCTTTTCGGGGAGTCCCGATGGAAGCAAGTTCAGTATAATTCAACAAGACCCCCGCTTGCTTGAGCGTTGAACACCTGCTATAAGCCGCTCCATCTGCATATAGACCCAATAATACAGCATGCAAGGAGATTGCAAAAAATTTGATTTACGTCAACGATATAAGCCTCTCGTTTGCAGAACAAAAGATTTTTGATCGGATAAATCTCACGATACCCGATCGAAGTCGGATCGGGCTTGTCGGTGAAAACGGAACGGGCAAGACCACGCTGTTAAAAGTTATTTTAGGTGTTGTGGAACCCGACAGCGGTTCGGTAGAAATCCCAAACCGCAAAGCAATCAGGATCGGGTATCTTCCGCAGGACCTCGCCGAATTGGAACCGGTTTCCCTTTTGGAATTCCTCCGTCTAAAAAGCGGGATCGCCAAACTCGAATCGGAACTAGGCCTTCTTGAAGAAACGCTTTCGCACACGGCCCCGGAGGAAAAGACCTATCTTGCCGCGCTGAAAGACTACCAGAAGAAAACGGCCCTTTTCGAAGCCAGAAACGGCTATGCCTTTGAAGCAAACGCAAAACAGATGCTTTTCGGATTCGGATTTCGGGAAAAGGACTTCGATAAAAACTGTGCGGAGTTCTCGGGAGGCTGGAAAATGCGTATCCTGTTTTCTTCCATTCTCCTTACGAAAACGGATATTCTGCTTCTGGACGAACCGACAAACCACCTCGATACGGAGAGCATGGAATGGGTGGAAAGTGTCCTGAAAAATTACCCCGGTACAATTATCTCAGTCTCCCATGACCGGATTTTTCTTGACAAAATCGCCAACACGATCGCCGAGCTCGCAGGACGAAAAGTCGAGATATATAAAGGTAATTATTCCTATTATTTGCAGGAAAAAAAACGACGGCAAGAAGCCGCCGCGAAACAAATGCTGCTTCAACAGGCCAAAATAAGAAGGATAAATGAGTTTGTTGAGAGATTCCGGTATAAAGCCACCAAGGCGGCTCAGGTGCAAAGCCGGATAAAATTACTTGAAAAAATAGAAGTTCATACGAAAGAGGAAAGGGATACTAGAACAGCGGCTATCCTTTTTTCGGAATGTCCCAGGAGTTCAAAAGAGGTCCTTACAGTAAAAAACATTGCGAAATCTTACGGGGATGACCAGGTTTTTCACGAATTGAATTTTACACTTTACCGTGGGGAAAAAGCCGCAATCGTCGGAAGAAACGGCTCGGGAAAGTCAACCCTTCTAAGAATAATCAGCGGTGTTGAAACACCAACTTCAGGCGAAATAATTTACGGAACCAATGTTAGGAAGGCCTTTTTTTCGCAGGAAAGCTCAGTCAATATCGATTACAACCGTACTGTATGGGAGGAAGTGAACACAACCGGCACAAAAAGCAACGACTGGCAACGTCGTAACCTGCTCGGCGCATTTTTGTTTTCCGGCGACGATGTCTATAAAAAAATTTCTGTCCTATCAGGCGGCGAAAAATCAAGACTGGCGCTGCTAAAGATTCTCCTGGAGGAAACAAATCTCCTGATACTTGATGAACCGACAAACCATCTCGACATAAAGACAAAAGAGGCCTTTCAGAAAGCGCTTTTGAATTACAGAGGAACAGTTCTGCTTGTTTCCCACGATCGTTTCTTTCTTGATTGTCTTGTCAGCAGGGTGTTTGAGTTAAGGGATCATATATGCCGCGAATATAACGGCAATTATTCCTATTTCATCGAAAAACGGGCGGAAATGCAGCTTCAGCAAGCAACAGAAGGTTTTGCTCACAATCCGGATATAAAAAGACAAAACCATCATGCACCCTCAAAAAGGTCTAGGGAGGCAAAACGTCTCGAGGCCGAGGTGCGCAATCGTATTTTCAGGGCAACAATCCACCTTAAAAACAAGCTCGATGTTATTGAAACGCGCATCCCCCTGCTCGAGCAGAAGAAAAAAGAGATTGAAGATGCGCTGTGCGACCCCCGGACATACAGGCAACCCGAACTTATAAAAAATCTAAATTTGGAACTGAAAACCGTCGAAACCCAACTGGACGACCTGTACTACGAATGGAACGATCTGAATGTCGCTTTCGAGGCTTCGCGTAGATCATCCCCCGAAAAAGAAGATTAGCCATCATGACCGATTGTTTCGTTTCGGCACACATGAGAGCCTAAAACAGTTACGCTCTTTGCACTTATAGACCTTTGAAAAATACTGCCTGAAGCGCAAATTTTTTCTTGGGACCCCGGATGTCCTTAAGCAAGGCTATAAAGATGTTAAACAGGCGAACTATCCCAGAGCGTTTAGCCTTCTAGAGTCTTGTTGCCGCCATGCCGCGATGGGAAAGTCTGCGATGAGGTTTTTTCGTCATTGAGTCGAGCAACACAATTACGCCCCATCAAGACCGGAGGCCTCCGTCTTCTGAAACCACGCCGCGGGGTTAACAAAATATTCTTCCGTATCTTTCAACGACGAAAAATGTTCGTGCTCGATCGCGGCAAGCAACCCAAAAAACGCCTTTTCCTTTGGATCGACGGATTGGTCCCTCAACCGGGCGTAAAGCTCGGCCCCTTTGGCCTCAAAATCAATCGCGGTTTGCACTGCCTTCAGGTCGTCATCATCACCGCCGACTTTCGGCGTTTCCTTGGCCGCCTTCGCGAATACGGTTCTTACCGTTGTGTCTTTAACCTTCAGCGGAACCGTTTCTGGCCATTTTTGATCCTTTTTCCAGCGCTCGGCAAGCTCTGACAATCTCTGGTAATGCTCGAGCTCCTCTTCGGCAATCTGCAGAAACATCGCCTTACCAAGGGGGTTCGAGGTTCTTTGGGCATTCCTGAGATAAAAATTACGCTCGTTCATTTCATTCTTTAACGCTATTTCCAATGCATTGAGACGTTCTTCCATAAATTTTCTCCTTCTTGTCTGCAATCAAAAAGACCTTTGGATTACGGGATCATGTTGTATTTTCAGAGCCAAGGCAAAGAGCCCCTACCCCATTTCCCCCCAAAATTATCCTTTTTTTTAGACCATAACCGTTTTAATCGCAACAAAAATCATTGCGACAAACCGATTGACACAATGACGCTAAAATAGATATAGTTTTAAATATTCTAATTCACAAAAGGAAAACAATGATGTCTGAAGAAATTGTCGTAAAAACGGTGAACGACCACAGCATGCTGAAAAAGTTTGTTTATTTCCCGTGGACCTCAGAAATATATAAAAATGACCCTGTCTGGGTTCCCCCGCTTATCCGGGAGCAAATGCAACTGCTTGACAGGCGCAAAAGCTATTTCTACGAAATAGGTGACGCAGAGCTGTTTATCGCCTACCAGGATGGGAAACCGGTTGGAAGAATCAGCGCCCACGTAAACAGCCTGTACGAAAAAAAATACGATAACAATACAGGGTTCTTCGGGTTCTTCGAGTCGGTTCCCTCCCAGGAAGTTGCGAACGCACTGTTTGATCGTGCGGCAGCCTGGCTCAAAGAAAAGGGGAAAACGATGATGCAGGGTCCGCAGAGTTTCTCCGTTTACGACTCTGTCGGTTTTGACATCGAAGGAAATGAGATTATGCCCGTCGTCGGACTTCTGCATTTTGCGCCGTACTACAAGACCTTGGCCGAAACTTACGGATTCAGAAAATGCATCGACTGGTACTGCTACCTCGTGCGTGACATAGAAGACTACAAGCCATACCTGGCCAAAGTCCGTGAAGAACTGATGAAGGGGCAAAATATTACGTATAGAACCCTTCAGAAAGGCGAGTTTACGTTGCGCGCCCGACAACTCAAGGAAATATTCAACAGGGCATGGGACGGCAACTGGGGTCACCTGCCGTTGACGGATAAACAATTCAACTTCTTCTTCGCACAGTTAAAAACCGTTGTGATCCCGGAGCTGGCGATATTTGCCGAGGACGGAGACAAAACCATTGGATTCATCATTTCGATCGCCGATGCAAATATAGGTCTCAGAATACTCAACGGTCGGCTTTACCCATGGCGTCTTTTCAAGGCATACAGGGAAATCAAGAAAAGCAAAAAAATCAGGACGATCGTGATGGGGGTGCTGCCCGAATACCACGGACGCCATATTGATGACGTCTTCTACCTGAAAACTATTGAAACGGGCGTGGGAATGGGTTTTAACGCGTCGGACTGTTCTCTTATCGTCGAGACCAATTACGCGATGATTAGAGCCCTGAAGGCATTAAAAGCCGAAAATTACAAGACATACCGGATCTTTGAAAAGGCGCTAGGTTAATGACTGCGGAAACCCAACTGCCACCTTTCGATGAGCGGGAATATTCCCCAAAAGGCCAGTGCAAGCGTCAATCCGGCGATAACATCGATAACGTAATGGTAACGGAGATAAACCGTCGAGAAAATAAGCATAAGACCCCAGATCAGCGCAATGGGCGCGAATTTCTTTTCGTAGCGCGATGCCAGTAAAATCGTCAGAATGCTCAGCATCGTATGCCCGCTCGGAAAACAATCCCTCATGACCCCGGAGGCATGATCGAGCATCGCCCTTATATAATGGAAGCTCCACAGACCGGAGAGCTCTACACTCTGAAGATGGGCCAACGTATAGCGCGGCCCGATTGCCGGCGCAACGAAATAGCCGATATACGAGATGTAAAAACCGATGAGGATGACAGGTACGCTCGTATGGAAGACTTCCCTTTTTCGCTGCAGGTAGGCGATAACGCACAGTGAAAGGGGAAGAAGGTAAAAGCTTGCATAGACAATCTGAAGAATTTCCGTAAACGCTGGAATGAGAAAAGGTTCAAGAAGGATCGTCGGATCATGCCCGCAAAAAAGTTTGCGATCGACCGCGATCAATAGCGGGTCCATATCTTCAGGACGGACGAGTGGAATAACCGATCCGAGCTGAAGATACACCACGATCAAAACCGGCAAAAGAACCCAGTCTCTAAGAAACAGCACCCATGATTGTTGGAATCTGTGATGAGCCCAGGAAACAAGAAAGATAAGAACCATGATCGCGAGATTCAGCGAAAAAACGGCTTTTGCGGCATGGAAATTCCCTGAAAGAGCAATTGCGCCGTCCAGACCGGCGAGCATAAACAGTGTCGCGGATTCCTCAAGGCGGAAATAAACACGAATATTCGACCGCAAGATCGAAACGGATGTCGCAGGTTTTGCGTTTATTACAGACAAAAGAGGGTCATCTTTGTTCGTAATTTTCTTGAATCCAGCTCTGATATTCACCGTTTATGATCCGTTCACTCCAGCTTTTGTTTTCCAAATACCACGAAACGGTTTTACGCAAGCCGGACGTAAATGATTCTTTAGGCGACCATCCCAGCTCCGTGTTGATTTTTGAAAAATCTATCGCATAACGACGGTCGTGGCCCGGGCGGTCGGGAACGAACGTTATCAGTCTGCGCCGGGAAGTTTCGGAAGGCGCCAACTCGTCCACCAAATCGCATATCATCTCCACGATCGAGATATTTTCCATTTCGGCATGGCCGCCGATATTGTACGTTTCCCCTCTACGTCCGTGTTCTATAATCTCCGCTATCGCCTCGCAATGGTCAGTCACGTAAAGCCAGTCCCGGACATTTTTTCCGTCCCCATAAACGGGCACGGGCTTTCCTTCAAGACTGTTGAGAATGACAAGGGGTATGAGTTTCTCAGGAAACTGATAGGGACCATAATTGTTGGAGCAATTGGATATCGTCGTAGGCAGTCCGTATGTTTCGTGGTAGGCCCTTACCAAGTGATCGGAAGAGGCCTTGGATGCCGCATAGGGGCTGTTCGGTCTATACGGGGTGTTTTCAGTAAAATAGCCCTGCGGCCCGAGGCTGCCGTAAACCTCGTCGGTGCTGATGTGGTGAAAAAGGTAAAATTTCCGACCGCTGGTAAACCTCATCCTTGCCGCTTCGAGAAGATTGAACGTACCGATAATATTCGTCTGAATAAAGCTGACCGGCCTTTTTATAGACCGATCCACATGAGATTCGGCCGCGAAATGACAAACCGTATCTATGTCATAGCGCTCGAAAATATCCTGGATCGCGGATGGATCACAGATATCGGCCCGTTCAAAAAAATACCGGCCGGGATAAGATTTATCGACTCCGATGAGGTTTTCCTGATTCCCCGCATAAGTCAGGGCATCAACATTGATGATCCTTCCCCGGAAATCCTCTCTGGAAAAGATATAACGGATAAAGTTGCTCCCTATAAAACCGCAACCACCCGTGACCAACAGATTATCTCCGAACATGGGCCCCCTTTGTGTTTTGTATCTGTAAAAAAGAGCCCCCGAAAAAGGGACTTATGATTACTGTTTATCAGCGATGCTGAGAGCTTTGAAAACGCTGCCTTTGCGCTCATAAATATTTTTCGACCCCGCAGAGTCTCGCTACGGCGGCAAAGCCTAACCGCTCTCTACTGTTCGCGTTTTTAACGGCTTCGCCGCCTTGCTACGACGGCGGGGTACCCCGAAAAATCTTTAAAATCGCGTATCAGGCACCATTTTTCAAAGGTCTCGATGCTGCCAATCCCAAGACAGAAGCCTGAACCAGATAGATCGAATTCTTTAGCGCAGAAACCCCTGGATAATCGTATTGACAGCCTCTTCGTATGTGGCACCCATACTCATGAGCTTCATCAACTGATCGCCGGCAATCTTGCCTATCGACGCCTCATGACTTAATTCGGCATCAGGATGCTCCGCCCGCAGGGAGGGGATCGTCTCGTTGGTACCGTTATCCATGATAATCGCATCGCACTCAATGTGACCGAAACTCCTCGCCTTCGCAACCATTGACGCGTAAAAATCCTGCCGGGATTTCCCTTTTATCACCGAACGCGAAACCATATTAGAGCGGCTGTCGTCTCCTTCAAGTATGATCTTGTTGTGGGAGGCCGCCTTCTGATCGCCGTCGGTCATCACCCTTTCGGTTACGAGCAGGCTGCTGCCGGGGCCAAGAACAGCCTCGTTCACGCGGTTGGCCTCGTCAACGCCGCCGAGCTGGGTCAATTCCATTTCTACCTGAGCGTTCTCCTCGAGAAAAACCTTTGTCGTTGGATTCATCGTGCGCTTTCCCGAGCCATAACCGCCAGCGTAGTGCTTCTCGATATATTTGACCCTTGCGCCGCGTTTTATGTGAAACTCGTGAATGCCTTCGTGGCCTTGCGATTCTGGTCCTGCGCATTGGATTCCGCAGCCCGCGATAATCGTCACATTGGCATCTTCCCCAACAATAAAAGTATTGTACACCACGTCGTTTAAGCCACCCTGATTGAGAATCACCGGGATGTGTACCGATTCGTTAACCGTTCCCGGGGCGATGGTGACGGTAATGCCGTTTTCCTTTTCGTTGGTTTCGATGTTGATGTTCGCTGTGGTTGCCCGAGACAATGTCTTACCATTTTTTCTGATATGGTATGCGCCTTGCGGAAGTTTATCGAGTTCCGCGATCGTTTTCAGCAGCTCCTTATCTAAAGCATTGAGCATCTTTTTCTCCCTCCGGACACGGCTTGAAATTGCATATTCTGAAATCGGCCAAAATAGGCAGCGCCTTTTTCAGGTCTCCCTCGTATATGATTTCACCGTGATTGAAAATCAGGATTTCATCGGCTGCCTCGAGAAAAGACCGGTTATGGCTGACAACGATTGTCGTGGTTTTGTTTTCGACCTGCTCCCTTTTCAACAAGGCGACCATTGGCGTAATCGTCCACAGATCAATTCCAGTGTCAGGCTCATCATAGATAGCAAGCTTGGGGTTTCTCGCTATCGTTGTCGCCAGCTCGATTTTTTTTATTTCCCCCCCTGATAGCGTCGAATCGACAGGTTTATCCAAAAAGGACAGTGGGCAGATGCCGACGCGGCGGACAATTTTAAGCAATTTTTCCTCATCGTCGGTCTTACTTGCAATCGCGAGAAGATCACGGAAGGTTATCCCTTTGAAGCGTGCAGGATGCTGGAAACTGTAGGCAATACCTGCCTTTGCACGTTCGGTAATCGAGAGATGCGTTATATCGTTTCCTTCAAAATAGACACCGCCGGACGTTTGTTTGTTTATACCCATGATTAACTTGGATAGCGTCGTTTTGCCGCTCCCGTTGGGACCGGTAATCGCATAGAACTTGCCTTTTTTAAAGGTATAGCTCATGTCTTTAATGATATCCAGTTGTTGTTCGTGATGGTCTTCATCCCGTTCAACAACGGAAAAGGAGAGATTTTTTAATTCAAGCATTATTTTCTGCCCCTTTTTGTTTTTGTCTGTTTTGCGCGGCTATCATAATGATTTTTGCGGCAAAGTCAATTAATATCTGGGAAGATTTGATAAAGGGTGATTGTCTGTCGGGGGAATCCACGTGTTACAAGTAGGATTTGGCTCCGATGAGAGCTCTCCGGAAATAACCGGCCTCCAACGAATCAATGCGGATCTTTTTCCCTTTTCCCGGGGCATGAATAAATTTGTTACCGCCAATGTAGAGACCCACATGAGAGACCTTCCCGCCTGACCACGCAAAAAAAACAAGATCGCCCTTCCGCAGAGAGGAGTAGGCGACATCGTTCCCCAGAGAAAACTGCTCCTTCGAGCTACGGGGAAGCACCAAACCGTTCAGCCGATAGACGGTCATTGTAAGGCCGCTGCAATCAAAACCGGTATCCGCGGAATTTCCCCCCCACAAGTACGGAACACCTAGGAAGCTTTGCGCGGTGCTCACCAGTTTTTCCCTTACAAAGTCAACGCCGCGCGAATCCCGGTAGCTGATATTGTATTGTTCGGGACTTACAATGTAGTATTCATCTATGATCCCTTTTTGTCTGAGTTCCTCGGCGCGGCTGAGGGCCTGCTGCCTGGATGTGAAATCACCGAAGCGAACCTTATATAGGTCGCGCCTCGCGACAAAATAAATAGCATCAAGTCCTCTTTTCTGAAGCCGGCGGGTAAGGCTTGCTGCATTAGCCGGGTTCGCAAATGCACCCACCTGAATACTGTAGCCCAGGCGGGGCAATTTTTCAGTGACCTGCTTCTCCGGCACGGGCTGTGGGCGAATCCGGCGACCTGCACAACCGCTTGTCGCAAAAGTTACCAGAACAGCCACCGCGATGTATAAATTTTTTCTGAACAAAGGGCACATTCGCTATAATGAATAAACCAAAAAGGCAGTAATCAGGTCTTGAGACCTTTGCAAAACGCCGCCTTCGCGCTCATAAA
>DYLD01000164.1:2352-4963 GCA_020722315.1 Syntrophus aciditrophicus | reverse complement strand
TATGAAGACATTTTCCTTTACGGGGGCGCAGAAATTCGTATTCGGCCGCGGCAGTTTTGCCGATCTTGCCGTCCATCTGGCCGATTTGAGGATCAAAAGGCCTCTGATTGTTCTCGACGGGAGCCTCGCTGCGCTCGGATTCGGCGGAAAAATAGAGGATCTGATGCGTGCGGCGAAGATCGATTTTGTCCTCTTTGACAACACGGTGCCGGAGCCTCCGCTGGAGCTTGCCGACGACGGCGCGAAGCTGGCGCTCCGCAGCAACTGCGACGGCGTGATCGGCATCGGCGGCGGAAGCTCGATGGATCTGGCAAAGGCGATCTCGGTCATCGCGGCGAACCGCGGAAAGGCCGCCGATTACCTCGGCCTGAACAGGGTCCCCGGTCCGGGGCTTCCGAAGGTTATGGTGCCGACGACCGCAGGAACCGGAAGCGAGGTCACGTTCACGGCGGTTTTCATTCGCAAAAAACTCAATAAAAAGGAAGGGATGAACAGCCCCTTTCTCTATCCGGAGCTGGCGCTTCTGGACCCGGAATTGACGCTCAGTCTGCCGCCCCATGCAACGGCCACGACCGGGATTGACGCGCTGTGCCACGCCATCGAGTCCTACACGTCGATCATCGCCTCCCCCTTAAGCGAGATGTTCTCGCTCGAGGCGATCCGTCTGATCTCCGGCAACATCCGCACCGCCGTCCACGACGGGACGAACATCGAGGCCCGCGAGGCGATGCTTTTGGGAAGCCTCTATGCCGGCTACGGCCTGGCGAACGCCGGGGTCACCGCGGTACATTCCCTTTCGTATCCGCTCGGCGGGCGCTACGGCGTATCGCACGGCCTGGCCAACACGATCATCTTACCAAAAGTGCTCGCTTTCAACCTGCCCGGAGCGGTCGAAAAATTTGCCGATGTCGCCGAAGCTATGGGGGAAATCATTGACGAAATGCCTGCGCGCGATGCGGCCTGGCTCTGCGTCGAGGCGGTAGAGGCATTGATCGAGGATTGCGGCGTGACGACGACCCTCAAAGATCTCAAGATACCCGTCAGGGATTTTCCGGCGCTGGCAAAGGAGGCGATGACGGTCGCGCGGCCGCTCGCGAACAACCCCCGGCGGATGACCGAAAAGGATATGATCGCGATTTATAAGGAATGCTATTCTTAATGCGTTTTATCCTGCTCTATCATTGAGCTTTTCAGCAGCATAGAGATAATCCAAGGCGAAAACGGACGTTTTCGCAGGCCTCACCCGCCGTAAGCGGTTTTGCCGTCGGGGACGATACGGATTGCCTTGTGGAACTTGCGGATGTTGTGACCGCCGTCAGGGGCATGGATCTGCCATACGATTGCGCCGTCGGGGGCGATCCCGATGAGCCTGTCCCCGGCCGAGCCCAGCGTGTCCACGAACCCCGAGCCAAGTAGGATGATGGCAGCAGCAACCGCTGCAATTCCGCCGATGAAACCCGCATTCATTTTTTTACCTCACTCTCATCTGTGACGCGGTTGGTGGGAGCAATGCTGATAATACACGACGCTCCGTTATAAATTTGAAAACGCAAGAAACATATAAATAGCGCTGGAATTTATGTCAAGAAAAACTGTTTTTCCTCCCTGGAATCCAAAATAGAGCCAGCCCCGCCATCTATATTCAGGTTTGTCGGTTCGTGCGTAACAAATTGGAACCAAAATGCCCCGGATCGCGGGTGTGGAAAATGAAAATGAGAAAACCTTGATCGGAAGCGTGGTCTGTGGTATCGTGAAAAAACCATGAGAACTGTCGAAAGCATCATCAAATCCGGGGATTGTGCCCGTGTGTTATCGGACTATCCGGATAACCACTTTGACCTGATCATCACGTCGCCCCCCTATGCAGACAGCCGGAAAAAAACCTACGGCGGGATAAGGCCGGGCGAATACGTGGAGTGGTTCTTGCCGAGAAGTGCGCAGTTTCTCCGGGTACTGAAACCAACCGGCACGTTTATTTTGAACATAAAAGAGAAGGTTGTAAACGGTGAACGTCATACCTACGTCATCGAACTGATCCTGGCCCTGCGTAAGCAGGGGTGGTTGTGGACCGAGGAATTCATCTGGCACAAGCGAAATTGTCACCCCGGCAAGTGGCCGAACAGATTTCGAGACGCATGGGAGCGGTGCTTGCAATTCAATAAATCAAGAAATTTTCAGATGTTTCAGGAAAACGTGATGGTGCCGATGGGGAAATGGGCGGAGACTCGCCTGAAGCATCTTGGAAAGAACGATGTTGTTCGTTTTGATTCGCAGGTTGGGAGCGGATTCGGCAAAAACATTGCCAACTGGGTGGGCAGGGACAAAGCGTATCCTTCGAACGTTTTGCATCTTGCTACGGAGACGGATAATCGAAACCACAGCGCCACGTTCCCACGGGCGCTTCCCGAATGGTTCATCAAACTTTTTACAAAGGAAGGCGACTGGGTTCTTGATCCTTTTGTCGGAAGCGGCACGACGTGTGAAGCAGCGCAGAAACTGGGAAGGAATTCCGTGGGAATAGACATCCTGCAGGAGTATGTTGATCTTGCGAGAGCAAAGGTAAATCCGGCCGAGACGGTGCTTTTTGAACAGGGTAAAGAATATGGGAAGC
>DYLD01000164.1:0-2252 GCA_020722315.1 Syntrophus aciditrophicus | reverse complement strand
GTTGTTCGCGACGGCCGGCAACCATGCGGAAAGGGTGTCGTAAAGACGTGGAATAAACCGAGGAGGAAAACCAAATGGCAGGCGCGGAACTGATTGGTAAAGAGGAAGTCAAGGAAGTGATGGATGTGCTGGGGACCGGTGTGTTTGCCCGTTACGGCTTCGACAATGAGCGCAAGGGTTTCTGGAAGGTCCGTGATTTCGAGCGGCGCTTCGCGAAGTACATGGGTGCAAAATACGCGCTGGGTGTAACGTCCGGCTCGGCGGCGCTGGTCGTCGCGCTGACCGCCCTGGATGTCGGGCCGGGCGACGAGGTGATCTGTCCTGCGTTCACGTTCGTCGCGACGTACGAGGCGGTTCTCGAGGTCGGTGCGATTCCGGTCATGGCCGACATCGACGACACGCTTAATCTGGATCCCGATGACATCCCCCGGAAGATCACGTCGAAAACGAAAGGCGTCATCGCCGTTCATATGTGCGGATCGGGCGCGCGGATCGACAAGATTGTAAGGATTGCGAAGAAACACAGGCTTTTTGTTCTTGAGGATAACGCCCAGGCGCTCGGCGGGAGTTTCAAAGGGAAAATGCTCGGCACTTTCGGGAGCATGGGCACGTTCAGCTTCGATCATTACAAGGTCATCACGGCCGGCGAGGGCGGCATGATCATCACAAACGACGAGAAACTCTACCATCGCGCCGAGTGGTACCACGACCATGGCCATGATCACCTCTCGAAGATCAGCCGCGCGCTGGACGGGAGAACGATCCTCGGCTTCAACTACAGGATGAACGAGCTGCAGGGCGCACTCGGCCTTGCCCAGTTGAGGAAGCTAAACCGCGTCATGGCCGCGCAGAGAAAAAACAAGGAGACGATCAAGGGGTTCCTGCGCAAGGTTCCGGGTATAGGATTCCGTACGATTCCCGATCCGGCGGGGGATTCGGCGACGTTTCTCGGCTTCCATCTGCCGACGGAGGAAAAGGCGAGACGTTTTCAGAAGGCCCTGCAGCAAGAGGGGCTCAGCACAACGCTTTACAAGGATAACCTCTGGCATTACGTGCCGAACTGGGAGCATTTTCTCGCGCAGAGCACGGCGAATTCCAAAAAGCATCCCTTTTCGGATCCGAGAAACAGCAAGGTCAAGTACAGCAGAAAGGCCATTCCGCGCGCGGAAGACCTTCTCGGCAGGACCCTTTTTATGCTGGTCAATGTCAAAATGCCGCCCGCGACGATGAAAAAAATCCGCCTCGCGATTGAAAACGCGGCAAAAAAGATATAGAGGAACGAAAATGATTATCGTAACCGGTGGAGCGGGGTTTATCGGGAGCGTCTTTGTCGCGAAGCTGAATGCCGAGGGCAGGGATGACGTGATTGTCGTCGATGACCTCGGCTCGTCGGGGAAGTGGCAAAATCTCGTCAAGCGAACGTATGTCGATTACATTCATAAAGATAAATTCCTCGAGATGATCGAGGCGGGCCGCGTCGGCTTCGACATCGACGCTGTTGTCCATCTCGGTGCCTGTTCGTCGACGACCGAGCGCGATGCCGACTATCTGATGGAAAACAATTTCCATTATAGTTGCGTGCTTGCGGAATGGGCGCTGGAAAAAAGGGCGCGCTTCGTTTACGCGAGCTCCGCGGCGACATACGGCGACGGGACGCAGGGTTTTTCCGACGGTGACGAAACGACCCCGGCGCTTCGTCCGATCAACATGTACGGCTATTCGAAACAACTCTTCGATTTGAAGATGCTGCGGGAGAAAAAGATATCGCGTATTGCCGGCGTCAAATTCTTCAATGTCTTCGGCCCGAACGAATACCACAAGGGCGACATGACCAGCGTCATATTCAAGGCCTTTCATCAGATACGAGAGACACAAAAGGTCAGGCTTTTCAAGTCGTACAGACCCGAATATCCGGACGGCGGACAGATGCGTGATTTCGTCTATGTAAAGGATTGTACGGAGGTTTTGTGGTGGCTGCTGACGCACCCGGACGCCAACGGGATTTTCAATCTCGGCACCGCGAACGCGCGGACATGGAACGACCTTGCGCACGCGGTCTTCGCGGCGATGGGCATCCCCGCGACGATAGATTATATCGAAATGCCGGAGGACCTCAGGCGGCAGTACCAGTATTTTACCGAGGCGAAGATGGACAGGCTCAAAGGCGTAGGCTGTCCGGTGCAATTCCGGCCGCTCGAGGAAGCTGTGGATGACTACGTAAAAAATTATCTGCTGCAAGACGATCCGTATTT
>DYLD01000163.1 GCA_020722315.1 Syntrophus aciditrophicus | reverse complement strand
GGAAGCCCCAGTTCTTACAACTTTTTACCCACAGATTCTGCGGAAGAGCCAAAAATAAAGAGTTGGTTTAAATTAACAGTAAAAATTCAGGGTTGCCGATTGTGTTTGAAAAATTAAAACAAATAAAAAGTGATTTTTCACCTTGAAGGCGAAGTTATTGCGGCGTATCTGCTTGTCAAGAAGCGACTTGAAGTGGTTATCACATCGGCGTCTCTCTTAACTTCGCATCTACGCCGCACTGACTTCGTGAAATAAGCGGGATAGGGCAACGGACTGCAAACGCCGGAAGGCGCAATTCCCCGATAAACAAAAAAAAATGTAAAAAAGGAGGTCGTCATGATGACGGCATTAAGATCAACGGCAGTTTTTTGTTCCGCGATTTTCGCAGTTCTGTTGTCCGGGTGTCTTTCTGAAAAAATTCCGGCTCCGGAGGAAATTGAAAGGACTGCGGGAGAGCGTATCCATGTTTTGTGTCTCGCCTCGGAAGACACAAAAATACAGGGACTTGACTCGATACAGCCGGAAGTCGTCAGGGAATATCGAGACCAGGGCTATGAACTTCATTTTGCCTACTATCAGAAAGTCAATCCTGAGGAGCTCGGAAAATATCCGGTCGTCGTGGGGATGATTCCCCAGCTTTTTTGCGGGACGAAGGCGATTGACGGGAAACTCGGTGACGCGATCGAAAAATATGTCGCCGGCGGCGGGGGCTTTCTGCTCATGTCCGAACCGAGTTATTATGGAGTTGAAGATTTTTTAAAACAGATGAATCCCTGGCTGCGCAGGTTCGATGTCCAGCTTCTCAACGACCAGCCCCGCGACAGCGATCCTGAAAACCGGAAGGAAATGGTGCGCGTTCTGACTTACAGATTTCTAAAGACGTCAAACATGTCAAAGCATCCGGTCACGGAAGGAGTCGATTTTCTCTGGTTGCCCACACATTTCAGCGACAGCTATGTCCTCACATACACCATGAAGGCCGGCCCTGCCTGGGATGTCATTGTCCGCGGCGAAAAAACGTGCGCCGGCTACAAGTTCAATGAGCTGAGAGACGGAAACAGGATTGTCGGGGAATATCCTTCCGAGCCGCCCCTGCTTGCCGTCCGTGATTTCGGGAAGGGCAAGCTCGCCGTGTTTTCCACCGCGTCCGGCTACTTCATATGGGACGCCCTTCATTGGGGCAATGGAAGCGGATTCGTCCTGCATGAGGGCAATGGGATGAAACTCATGTGCAATCTCTTCAAATATCTTTCGTCCGGAGAAAAATATCTTGCCGAATCGCGGAATCCCGGGGGCTTGAAACTGCCGCCTCCGCCGATCCGGGAAAAGCGGAATGCCGTGACGGGAAATGTCCCAATTATGCCCGGCAAAAAAGAATGGCTCGGACACGTGGTCTCAAAAATCGCCCCTGAAAATTCGTCGGTGAAATATTATGTGGACTGCGGCGCGCTGTCTGATATTCCATATGCTCCGGAAAGGGGATACGGATATCTCGACACTCCCGGCGCGAGCTGGTGCATCCGCTGGCCGTGGTCGGAAATATTCCATGCCACCGCCTCGAACAGCAGGGCCTTCGACATCAAAACTCTGCAGTATCGTTTCGACAAACTCGACCCGCAGAAGAAATACAGTCTCGGCGTGATGGTCTGGGGATATCAGCCGGAGGGCGCGAAAAACGTTGTGATTGCGTCGCCCGGCGGCCAGTCATTCAGACAGAATATTCCACTTCCCCTTTATGCCGAAAAAGAAGGACCTAAATTTGAATTGTTTGAAATCCCACGGGATATCATCAGAGACAATTCCATGACCCTCTCCTTTTCATGCGGGAAAGAGGGTCAGGGCACATTTTCATCGGTATGCGAACTATGGGTTTTTGAAAATGACTCCGCCGGCACGCGGAACGCGGGGGAAATAATTTCGGCTTTTGAATCGCCGTCCGAATGCCCGGACAAATTGAAACCGGCCACTAAACCCTATAAAGGGCTGATCGGCGCGAAATCCGAGTTTTCGGGGGAAGGAAAGTCCACGGTCGCGGAAATGGCGAAGGCCGCGCAGAACTCCGGATTGTCCTTCCTCGTCTTCACAGACAAACTTGAGAATCTCGACGGAGCCAAGGTGGCCGGACTTAAAGAGGAATGCGGAAAGGCATCGAATGAAAAATTCACGGCCATGCCCGGCTTCGAGTTCAGCGCGAAGTATTCGGACATGAAACATGACTACCAGGACCCGAAATCACGGGGAGATGTCAACGCATACGTATTCAACAACATAGAAAAACTGCCCGGCGCCAAATCATTCTCGAACCCATACGAGCTTTTCTGGAAATTTTTCGGAGGGGAGCTTGGCGGAGGAAAGTCAAACCAGCCTACACTTCTCACTCCCGGCAAAAACGGCATTTCGCCTTTCTTCCAGAGATTCTGGAGGGGATTCAATGTCGTTACGTTCGATGAAAACCTGAAAGAAAGCGACAACTCGAAAGAAACTTATGCCGATCTTCTTTCTTCGGGGTATGGCCCGTTTCCGCGGGTTTCCGGCGTTTTCACGACCCCCAGCGAGATTG
This sequence comes from Syntrophus aciditrophicus, assembly GCA_020722315.1. Lineage (GTDB taxonomy): Bacteria > Desulfobacterota > Syntrophia > Syntrophales > UBA5619 > DYLD01. Next base: position 2,417 of record DYLD01000163.1, on the reverse strand, counting down.
AAAACGCGGCAACCGGCTGGAAGACAATATTTTGCGCGCCGAATTTCAGGGAAATGCCGTTGTGCCATTACAGTTCCATGATTACAAACGGTCCGGAACTTGCGAACTTCACAATGTCGTTCGACCACTACAGGGAACTCGACTGGGGCGGAGGCCTGAACTTTAGGGGAGACACGAGGCTCGCAATGAATTTCCATGTGAAATCCCCTTCGAAAATCAAGGAGATCACGCTTTACGGCGGAAACAAAATCGCAAGGAAGTGGCATCCTGAATCCGGGACCTTCGAAACGGCAGAGTCAATACTGGTCGCCGCCAACCACGAATTCTGGATGAACATAATCACCGAAAACGGCGGTGAACTTGTCACCGGCAGAATACAGGCCGTGGACAGCGACTTCCCTGTCGGAATGTGCTCCGACAACCAGAACACTATTTGCAGTCTGACCGTGCCGCCTTCAAGGTTCGAACGCGATGAAAGGGAACTTTATTATCAGCATTCATACTGGCATACCGGCGAGGCCGCGGGCCAGCTCGGAATCCTCAAAGACGCCAGAAACCTCGTGCCCAGAATAATCGAGACCGGCATAATACAGCCGGTGAAATATTTCCTGCCCGCGCCTCTTCTGCGATTTTCCTCCGGCGCCACAGAAAACCATGTCTATTCGGAACTTAGAATCAAAGAAGGCTCCGGAGACTTCAACATCATAGAATACAGATTCGACAGTCCGGAAGGCAAGGCATCCTCGAAAGTATCCCTCACCAGTTTCCGTCCGTCGCGGGGCGGAGGAACTGCCGTTCTTGTCGAGACGGATATTGCCGCCGTGGAAAATCTCGTTTTCGATCCGGTCAATTCAGTCCAGCTTCTGAGTATCGGAATGATGCCTTCGCTTCCGAAACTTTGGAATTACACATGCCGGACGCGGGACCGCGAAATCCGCAGCGGCAAATTCACGGAAATTCCCGATGGAAAAAGTATCGAGATTCCTCTTGATGCCGAAGGCGGAATCATGCTCTGGCCGAGCGACGCCGGGAATCTGTTTATTTTTCCGCTTTCGTCCGGCATGAAACTCAATGTTTCGTTCGACAATGCGGGGGCATGGAATGTCCGGGAAAGAGTCAGGCTCTTCGCTTCCATTCCGGGTCTGGAAAAGGGCGGACATGTCGTTTCAAAAATTCTTGTCGTACTTTACAGCGGCGGAATTGATTCCGGGGATCAGCTCGCCGGGATGCGCAGGCTTTATGCGGATTTTTCATCCGCCGTCAAAGATGTTCTCTCCGGAAAACTTCTTGACACCTCATATCCGGTGCGGTTTTCGGCCGATGCGAACGGTTCGATTGTCGCGGCCTTTGACACTTCCGGCAATTATGATCCGATGCCGGTTCTTGTCGAAGGCGTCAGCGACAACTGTTCCGCCGGCATTGTTGAAAACGGGGACGTTGTGAAAATTCTTGAACCTTCGGGAACAGTCCTGCGGACGGTTGTTCCTCCCGGAAAATCGGGAAGTGAAATTTTTATAGGCTCTCTTTTCGTTTGCGAATCCCGCAGCATCCTCCTCGAATGGGGAGGAATCCATGCCGGCGGTGTCAGATTCCACGCGCATAATCCCTTGCCGGACAAGGTTATAACTGCAGTTTCCGGCAATCCTGAATCCGGACTGCCGGCCTTCAGGACGGAAATTTCCCTCGAATCCGGGGAAAGCAGATGGATTTGGGCAAAAGACGATCTGGCGGTAGTTGAAGGAGCTTCCATGCAGATAGACAAATTTTCCGGGGAAGAAAATATCGCGGAAATAACTTGCCACGGAAAGGGACCGTTCAGATTTTCAGGCACATGGAAGGCAATAGAGGCGAACGGCGGCGGAATTGAAAGCGATTCCAAGGAAATATCCTGCGGCAATGAAAATATAAAATCGGTGAAACTCATCAGAAAATAATGAACAGCCCTAAAACAACCGTTTACGTATCTTATGAGAACCATTTCGACCTGATCTGGCGTCGCGGATGGGAACGCCGGTACGAGTTCGAGGGCAAAATCTGGCGCAGTTACGCCGATCTCCAGGAAAGCGTAATTTCCCAGTGGCTGAGGCTGGCCCTTGCGGAAGGGTGCGCCTTTTCTCTTGAACAGTCCCTCTCATTGCGGAAAATATTTAGTCGCGTAACAAATTGGAGACTTGACTGGAAAAAAGGTCACAAGGGTTCATTTTAACTTTGTCTAAAAAATTTAAAGAGAGGAACTCTTGTGAAAATAGAATACAGAGTAAACTATAGTATGGAAGTGGAGAAATGCAACATAGATTATTTGACTGGTGTTTTCAGGCAGCTTCTTGTGGTACTGTTTGCCGACTTCGTGAAGGCGGTCTTGGAGGGTGCATTTCCTAAAAGTTGACATTTATTCTACTCCGGTTTGGCCAGATTTT
>DYLD01000162.1 GCA_020722315.1 Syntrophus aciditrophicus | reverse complement strand
TCTTTTGTCGTTATTTGACTCCGTTAAAGGCCTTTGCACCGGCGGCATACCCCAGTTCAAAGGCCTTGAGGTTCATCTCTAAAAACGCCTTCTTGGTCTTATCGATGATCGCCTGCTTTAACAGTTTTTCGGATAGAGGCAGTAAACCCGTTCGGGCAAGGGCACCCATCATGACCATGTTTAAGGCCAGCACGCTTCCCGCTTCTCTGGCCAGCTTCGTCGCATCGAATGCGATGAGTTTTTTAACCCTGGAGCCGATCAGCTTCATCGAACCGTCAACGGACGGGTAAACGCCCATGCCGACGGCGACGGTAAACGGCGGCAGCGGCGCCGTGTTTGAAATGACGAGAGAGTCTTTATTGCATTTACCGATATCCCTGAGGGTCTCCGAAGGTTCAAACCCTATGAGTATGTCGGCCTCTCCTTCCGAAATGATGCTGCTGTTCGCATCGCCCAGCACGAGCGAAGATTCGACGATCCCTCCTCTTTGCGACATCCCGTGTATCTCGCTGATTTGAACCGGAATTCCGCCGGCCAGCGCGGCTTCCCCCACGAGATGCGAAGCAAGGAGGTTTCCCTGACCGCCGACGGCAACAATGATAATTCTCGTGATATCCATACTCATCCTCCTATCTTCCTCGGCCTTATTGCGTTTTCCGGGCAAATCTGGGCGCATAGCGTGCACCCGATGCAGAGGGATTCATCAATCTCGACCTGCTCTTTGTCCAGATAGAACGCGGGACACGCCAATGTATTCAGGCAATCCCGATGGTTCTTGCAGAGGTTATGATCAACAAAGAACGTTCGCCTCGGCTGTTTGTTGAACGTGTTTTGATACAAAGGACAAATCGCCCTGGAGATGATGACCGAAACCCCGTTGAATTCGACCGCCTCTTTGACCTGCTCGACCATTTTTCTATACTTGAACGGGTTGACGACGGCGACATGCTTGACGCCTATGCCTTTGACCATATCCTCTATCGGCACCCTGGGATTCTTAAACCCGATGTTGTTCATATCTGTTCCGGGATCGGGCTGAAAACCCGTCATCGATGTAGTTCCGTTGTCCATAATAACGACTGTTATGTTGTGATCATTATGCACGGCGTTGATAAGACCTGGTATCCCGGCATGAAAAAATGTTGAATCCCCGATGAACGAAACGACCTTTCGGCCTGTCACTTTCGCAAAGCCTGCACCCAGCCCGATACTTGCACCCATGCACACGGTGATGTCGGCCATCCTCAACGGGGGAAGCATCCCCAGCGTGTAACAGCCGATATCGTTTGCATAGATCGGCTCGTCACCGTAGGCCTTGCGCACCGCGGCGTATGTAGCGCGGTGGGGACATCCGGGGCACAAGTTGGGTGGACGCTGTGGAATCGCCGGAAGATCGGTTGTTACGACCGGTTTTTTGTCTTTGTGCTTGATCCCGAAATACGATGCGATAACGCTTCGCACCATCCGGGGATCAAACTCATAGGCCCTGGAAAAGAGCCCATCTCCCTTTCCCCTGATCTGCACTGTATTTGCTGCCTCCTGCGCCTTGACCTTCAGGCCCTCTTCCAGATAGGGTTCAAGCTCCTCCACGACGAGGACCTTTTCTTTTTGCGACAGAAATTTCTTGATGATCCCATCCGGCAGCGGATGCGAAAACCCGATCCTCAGGATGCCGACCTTTGACTCGATCGCGAGGTCTTTGACCGCGTCGATGACGTAATTGTAACTCACGCCGCTCGTAACGATGCCCCACTTGCCGTTTCCGGAAATTATATTGTAGGGGGAGTCATCGGACTTCACGGCCGCCTTCTCATAATTAGACAGCAGAATCTTGTGCAATTTCATCGATGTACTGGGAACCATCGTGTATCTTGACGGATCCTTGGGGAACTCTCCTGCGGTCTTTTTCGCCCCGATGGCCCCAAGAATCACCGGCCCGGTGGCGTGGTTGATCCGCGTCGTCGTTCTTAAAATCACAGGTTCCTGAAGCTCTTCGGAAAGGGCAAAGGCATCCTTTGTCATCTCCTTTGCCTCCGCAACGGAGGACGGCTCGAGGATCGGAAGGCCGGAGAGTTTTCCATAGTACCGGTTGTCCTGCTCGTTCTGGCTTGAAAACAACGACGGATCGTCCGCCGAGACAATGACAAATCCCCCTTTTACGCCTTCGTACGCGATCGACATTAAAAAATCGGCTGCAACATTGAGTCCGACATGCTTCATGCTGCAGATCGCGCGCACGCCCGCCAGGGCGGCGGCTCCGGCCACTTCCATCGCGATCTGTTCATTCGTCGAGTATTCAAAATAGACACCCGATTCACGCTGCATCTGGAAAAAACTATCCCCTATTTCCGACGACGGCGTTCCGGGGTAACAGGTCGCAACCACAACCCCGGCCTCGATCGCACCCCGGACGATGGCCTCATTGCCCAAAAGCAGCAGCTGCTCTCCCGGGCTGTCCAGCAATAGCTTGTTCATAACCGCTCTTCTCCTTTTTTGTCTTTTTTACTTCTGATCACTCCATCTACCATAACGATCCCTGAGGATCCGATGCAGTATCTTTCCTGTCCCCGTGCGCGGCATTTCCTCGTCCTTGATGAAATCGATCGACTTGGGTCTCTTGTAGCCCGCAATCTTCCCCTTCGTAAACTCGATAATCTCCCGGGCAAGCTCGTCGCTCGCCTGATATCCGTCTTTCAGGATGATCACAGCCTTGATGCTTTCCCCCCATTTTTCATCAGGGACGCCGATTACGGCGATATCCTTGACCGCCGGGTGGGATCCGACAACGTTTTCCACCTCGGAAGGATAGACATTCTCCCCTCCGGTGATGATCATATTCGCCTTTCTGTCAACGAGGTAATAATAACCTTCTTCGTCCCTTCTTCCCATATCCCCCGCCGATGTCCATTCACCAAAAAAGGCCGCCCTGGATTTTTCAGGCTCCTTCCAGTATTCCCGAAATACCATCGGGGTGCGGTAATAAATCTCGCCGACCTCTCCCTCCGGGACCGGCTTTTGTTCTTCATCGAGTATCTTGATCCGGTCGATCCCGAAAATCTCCTTCCCGATCGAGCCGAGCTTCCTCAGCTGATCCTCCGGTCTCAGATACGTAACCAGGCCTCCTTCCGTCGTACCGTAAGCCTCCCAGAGCTCGGCGTTCTTGAAGTAATCCATGATCGCCAGCTTCAGCTCCTTTCTGGCCGGCGCGGACGAAATCAAAAGCTGACGCATCGATGAAACGTCAAAACCCTTCCTTTTCTCTTCGGGCAGTGCAAGCAGCATGATGTAATGCGTCGGCACCAGCGATGTGAACGTGATCTTATACTTTTCAATCGTCCTCAACAGATCTTCCGGATCGAAGCTGACCATGTTGTAGACGAACACCGGCGCGGAGACAAGCGTGTAGGGAAACGAATAAAAGATCGAATTGACATGACACATCGGCATCACCAGCATGGCCTTGTCTGTCGGAAGCACATGCCTGTTCGCAATATCCAGCAGATACTGCGCGTGGTAGCTCTCGTGGGTCCTGACGACCCCTTTCGGCCGGCCGGTTGTTCCGGACGTATACATAAACGTCCAGACATCGTCGCCGTCGACCATCACCTCGGGCTCATCCGCGGACGATTTGCTCAAAAGGTCTTCGAAGCCTATATAGCCTTCGGGAGTCTTCCCGTCCCCGAGGTAGATATATCCGTTTTTAGGAATGGATAATTGATCCTTTATCCCGTCGATCAGTTTGACGAAAGGCTCCTCGACAATCATCGCCTTTGCCTCGGAATGGTTCACGATAAACTGTATCTCCGGCCCTGAAAGCCTGAACATCAGCGGCACCATGATCTGGCCTCCCTTGGCCGATCCGGCATAAATGTCCATCCATTCGCCCCTGTTGTAGGCAAGTATCGCGAAACGCTCCTGGTATCCGACACCCAGATCCTTCAATCCGTTCGCCAGACGGCAGGCCCTTTTGTTCCAATCCAGAAAAGAAAACTCGCGATTCTTGTCCTGCCAGCCGAGCCTGTCAGGGTAGTTACAGGCGTTCATTTTTAAAACCGTCCCTGCGTGCATCCATTTGCTTGTCGTCATGTTCGCCTCCTTGTGTGTTTTTATGATATCTTGCCCGTTCTCTCTCCGGCGATGATCGCCGCGCCGAAAGCCGCCATGATCTGCGGAGCCTCCGGAACGATAAATTTGTGACCCGAGACTTCTTCGATGGCCTTTATTAGGCCGGTATCCCTGGCCCCGCCGCCGATCAGCGCAAAGTCCGGCTCTATCCCGACACGCTGGGCAAGCGTGTAGAGCTGTGCCGCGAGAGCCCTGTGAATGCCGGCCAGAAGGTCCTCCTTTGCAGCCCCTTCGGCAATCCTCGAAACTGCTTCGGTTTCCGCAAAGACCGCGCATTGCGTATTGAATTTAACCGGGTTTTGAGACTTCAAAGACAAAGGCCCGATCTCGTCTATTGTCACCTGCAATACCCTTGCGATCACCTGAAGTATCCTGGCGCTCCCGCCGGCGCACTTGCCGCTCGACAAAAACGCAACCGTTCCCCCGTTTGCATCAAGACGCGAGACCTTGCTGGCGAGATCTCCTACATCGATAATCGTCCGTACCGAAGAATGCAGGACGAAAACAGCCCTTCCCTGGCAGGAAATATCCGAAACAACCTTGTCGGCAAAGGCCGCATTGGCCGCCCCGCCTCCGGCAGCAACGATATTAACGACGTCTTGCCGGGAGAGATTGGCTTTTTTTAGTGCGGCGTCGAGAGCTTCCTCCGCCGCAAGCCTATAATTTCCTCCGGATGGAATCACGACTCCGGATACGATCTGGTTGTTGGAAACAATAACCGCCTTGGTAAAACCGGCCCCTATATCAACACCCGCAACATATTTCATCCCGTTGGGTTACCCCCTGAATTGGACACGGGCAAATCCATGCTGTAAGACCTTTGCAAAACGCCGCCTTTCTAAGCTGATCAAATCTTTT
>DYLD01000161.1:1731-5008 GCA_020722315.1 Syntrophus aciditrophicus | reverse complement strand
CCCAAAGTCGGTGTGGCCTTCACGGAGAGGTAGCTCAAGAAAAATCAATAAATTTACGCTTAAGGCAGTGTTTTTCGGCGGTTGTGCAAAGCTTTCATCTCTAAAATGAATACAAAATATTATTGTATTGTCTTTAAAAAAGAGATAGTATCGCATCATGAAAAATGTAATATCGCAACTTATTGATGATTTCCATGAACGGTCATTGCCTGAGCCGGTATCCAGGAATAAAGAATTTCCCGAGGTCACGGGCAAGGCGGCGGTCGTCATCGGGATGAGGCGGGCGGGCAAGACCTGGTTTTGTTATCAGAAAATCGAAGAACTGATTAACTCGGGAATAAAAAAGGAGCGGATACTCTATCTCAACTTTGAAGATGAGCGGTTGCTGGAGTTTGCCGTTAATCATTTTCAGGTGATTCTTGACGTCTATTTCGGGAAATATCCGGAACATCGCAAGGGCCGGTGCTATTTTTTCTTTGATGAGATTCAGCGAATCGATCAGTGGGAAATGTTCATCAGGCGCCTGCTTGATACGGAAAATATTCAGATTTTCATTACCGGTTCCTCCTCGAAGCTACTGGGTTCGGAAATGGCGACCAGCTTGCGGGGGCGATCTCTGTCCATAGAAATATTCCCCTTCAGCTTTGAGGAATTTCTGAAATTTCACGGCCTTTTCTCCGAAAGTCCCAAGAAGTTCGGCGCCAACACGGTTTCCATCTTGCGCAGGGCAGCGAAAGATTATCTTGAAGTCGGCGGTTTCCCGGAAGTGCAGAGACTGGAGCGCAGCCTTCGCATTGAGGTGTTGCAGGGTTATATCGACTCTGTCTTGCTCAAAGACATCATCGAGCGCCATAAGGTCAGCAATGTCCTTGTGCTTAAGCACCTTGTCCGCCATATTGTGAACTCCGCCGGTGGGCGGTTCAGCGTCACTAAATTCTTCAATACGATGCAGAGCATGGCGATCAAATGCACCAAAAACAGCCTGTATGAATATCTTGACCATTTGACGGATGCCTTTTTGTTTTACAAGGTTCCCATTCACAGCCGTTCGGAGAAATCAAGACTGATCAATCCGCCGAAGATCTACACGATCGACACGGGGCTTTTGAACGCCATGACGTTCCGTCATTCGTATAATTACGGTAACTTGCTTGAAACAATGGTGTTTATGCACCTGCGTCGCGAGGGTTACGATGTGGAATACGTAACCACAAAAGACGGGTATGAAACCGATTTCCTTGCACGGCACAGAATTTCGGGTGAGACACAACTGATCCAGGCATGCTGGGAAATGGCGGATAAAAAGACCTTCGCACGCGAACTGCGCGGATTGAAGAGCGCAATGAATGAACTTTCCCTCCCCGCCGGCACGATTGTAACATGGGATGACGAAGCCACCATCGATAATGGAATAGAGGTGATTCCCATCTGGAAATGGCTCCTTAACAACTAGGGACAGCGCCGATTTATTCCAACGAATTTTCCAGGGACTTGCCCCAGATCTACCTCCTCGCCGAGAAGGCGCCCGACAGAGACCAGCTTGCCCAGCTTTCGAGAAGGTCGGTCTATATTTCCAGGACGCCTATTTTCCCCGGTTGGGGGAAGAAAGGCAGCCTTGACATTTCTTTAGATTATCATTTATAATAAGTTCATGAAATATAATGAACTGACTGCCGCCATCAAGTGTCCTGTATTCTCCCGAAATGACCTTGCGTTGTCCGGGTATCGGGTTCTGGACTACCAGCTCAGCCTCTGGGTAAAAAAGGGGTATCTGGTCCGCCTGAAAAAAAACCTCTACGCCTTCCGCCGCGAGATGGAGCAGGTGCGGGGCGAGGACGTCGCTTTTCTGCTGTGTCAACCCAGCTATCTGAGCCTCGAGTACGCCCTGGCCCACTATGGCTTCATCCCGGAGATAGTGTACGCTTATACCAGCATCACCGCCAGAATTACCCGGACTTTTGAAAACGCCTGGGGACGCTTCATCTACCGGCACGTGAAGAGCGACCTTTTCTGGGGTTATCTGGAGATGAAGACGACGCACGGCCGCTACCTTATGGCTGAGCCGGAAAAGGCGCTGCTCGATTACCTTTATCTCAACCTGGCCCGGATCAACACGGATGACGATTTCGACGGCATCCGCCTGAATGAAGAGGAAATGAAAAATACACTCGATAAAGACAAATTCTTCAGATATTTAGGGGCGTTCGGGGTGAAGAAGATGGAAAAGTGGGCGCGGCGATGCTTACAATAGAGCAGGTATCGGGGAATTTCCCCTTGCCGTTGCGTGAGAGAAATCCTCGCGGAATGCTGGTGGAGTATCTCCAGTATGAATTGCTGGATTCGCTGTTCAAGAATGCGGCGGCGGCAAGCTTGAGTTTCATCGGCGGCACGGCGATTCGCATCCTCCACGACAGCCCGCGTTTCTCGGAGGATTTGGCTTTCGATAATTTTGGTTTGACGTTCACCCGGTTTGAAGCGCTCCTGAAGACGGCCTGCCGGGACATGGAATATAAGGGTTTCCTGATTGAATATCGTCTCGTCGAAAAGGGCGCCTGGCATTGTTATATACGTTTTCCGAAGCTCCTGCGGGAAGCGGGTCTGAGCCCGGACGCGGAGCGGAAGATTCTCATCCGCATCGACACTGAGGCGAAAGAGAAACTGTACGCTCCCCGGAAGGTTTTCCTCAACAGATTCAGTGTTTACCGCCAGATTTTGGCGGCGCCGGCAGCGATACTTTTGGCCCAGAAGATGCTGGCGATTCTGTATCGGAAGCGGGAAAAAGGGAGGGATATCTTTGACGTCTCTTTTCTGACCGGCCTGACGGCCCCTGATTTTGAGTATATCGAAAGGACGGTAGGTCTGGAGCGGCCGGAATTTCTCCGACGCTTTGCAGCGCGGCTCGGGGAGCTGGATCTGAATGCTCTGGCTCAGGAAGTGGAACCGTTCCTCTTTGCTCCCGAACAGCGGCAGCGCGTCGCCGGTTTCAGGGATTTCTGGAAATGAACTTTGGGGTCAGGTCTTGCTTTTTGCCTTTTTTTTGGGGGGAGGAGGGAGGTGAAACCCAATGAAGGTCATTACCCGCAAGCTTGAGGCCACAAGCCGCACCATCGTCTTTTCCGACTTCCAGCGGGGGACCTTTGCAAAACGCCGCTTTCGCGTTGCCTCCTTTCGTGCTGATCGGATCTTTTTTGACCCCCGCCGAGTCTCTAAAAAAGGCTCTACAGGCTAACCGCTCTGGGAACGCTTACGTTCTTAAAGCCTTTAGAGCCTTGGCTTT
>DYLD01000161.1:0-1631 GCA_020722315.1 Syntrophus aciditrophicus | reverse complement strand
TTTAGAGCCTTGGCTTTGACGGCGCGGCACCGCGAAAAATCAATAAATTTGCGCTTCAGGCAGCATTTGTCCAAGGTTTCACCGGGGGAACGGCTCCGCCGTGGATCGACCAAAATAACGGCCCCGAGGCAATCTATTACAACGCCGGCGCCTGCGTGCTTCCGCGCTGTATCGCCGGTATCGAAATCACTGCCAAACCTGATGCGGGCGCGGGCGGCGCAATCCGCCCGCATTTTTCGCTTGTGAAGTGGGCCGTCCAGCCCGCCTCCCCCGACAAGGCCGCCCTCGTCGTTGCCCGCAACGTCCTCGAACAATAGGGACCGCACCCTTATTAAACTTCGTTTTCCCGTTCAGAATCGGTGCGGAAATGACGAGGGCATAATATGTACCTGACCCCAGTTTTTATTACTCAATTTGATAAAGCGTTTGACAAATTACATATAATTGGTTATCGTGTCAACCATGATACGACGTGACGCCGAAAATACCATCCATTCCCTCCTGCGAGGATTCCCCATCGTTACGATCACCGGGCCGCGCCAATCCGGGAAAACCACACTTGCAAAGGCGATCTTTCCCACTAAGCCCTACGTGTCGCTGGAGGACCCGGATGTGCGGCTCGCGGCCCGGGATGATCCCCGCTCCTTTCTGGAGCGTTTCCCCGATGGCGCCGTTATCGACGAGGTGCAGCGCTGCCCGGAAATTCTCTCCTATCTCCAGTCCATAGTCGATGCAGATGGACGTATGGGGCTTTATATTCTGACCGGATCGCAGCAGTTTGGCCTCATGTCCGGCATAACCCAATCCCTAACAGGAAGAACCGCTTTTGTCGAATTGCTCCCTTTTTCGTTAAACGAACTTGTGCAGGCCGGCAAGCAACCGCAAGATATCGACCAGGCGCTGTTTACCGGGGGCTACCCTCCGCTTTATGACCGGGATGTCGCCATCCGGTCATGGTTTAGCGCCTATGTTACGGCGTATCTGGAGCGAGATGTATGGCAGGTGCTCAAGGTGCAGGAATTGGAGACCTTCCAGCGTTTCGTGCGTCTTTGCGCAGGACGCACCGGGCAACTGCTGAATTTTTCGTCTCTGGCCGCGGAATGCGGCATTACCCACAATACCGCCAAAGCGTGGATATCAGTGCTGGAGGCCAGCTATATTGTGTTTCAGCTCCGTCCGCATCACGCGAACTTTAACAAACGGCTGGTAAAGTCTTCCAAACTCTACTTTTACGATGTCGGTCTCGTATCCTGGCTTTTGGGCATACAGACGCCTCAACAGTTGGAAACGCACCCTCTGCGGGGGAGCATTTTTGAAACCTTTGTCGTTGCGGAGGTGCTGAAATCATTTCTCAATAGCGGCGAACGTCCGAATCTCTATTTCTGGCGCGACAGCAACGGCGTAGAGGTGGATATCCTGATTGAGCAGGGCGGTCGGATTACCCCGGTCGAGATCAAGTCCGGCAAGACCGTTAACGCGGAGTTTTTTTCCGGTTTGGAGAAATGGGTAAGTCTGGCGGGGGAGATGGCAATCAACCCGACCCTGATCTATGGCGGCGCGGAAAATTATCGCCACAAAGGTGTGAGAGTCATGGGATGGCGGCACTTTGGGGTCAGGTCTTGCTTTTTGCC
>DYLD01000160.1 GCA_020722315.1 Syntrophus aciditrophicus | reverse complement strand
TTGCCCAAAAGGCTCGCCGCATAGGGGCTGCTCTCTCCATGGGTCAGGGAATAATGCACCCAGAGCCCCTCTTTCTTACGCGCGACCAGACCAGCCTTCTCCAATATCTTGAGATGCTTGGAAACAGTGGGCTGGGAAATCCCCAGCGCAGCCTGGAGCTCGCAGACGTACATCGTCCTTTTCTGAAGCATTTTGACGAGCTTCACGCGATTCGGATCGGAAAGCGCCTTCATCACTTTGATAAAATCCCTCATGTCGTCCCCCCCCATATTCGCGAATATGAATATAGTAAACATCTTGGACCTTGTCAACACATTTTTATTGTCGTTTGATACTGCAATGACGAGCTTGGCGAGACGATAGATCTCAGATGGGCGGAGCGGCAGCCGCGTTCCTACAAGGCGCTGCTCCGGGCGGCTTCCAGTATCTGTTGATCCTCGCCGAAAAGCCGAAGCAGATTGTCCCGCGCGGCGAAATCTACAGCCGCCTCTGACCCGGCTCGCCCCGCCGCCCGGCTTCGATTCGACCCCGGCCTTCATCCCGGCGCGCCTTCCCCCGCCCCTTCCCGCGGCCTTTCGTATCCCATTTCGAAGCTTATCCCTTGACATTTCGCTAATCTTGATCCATTTTATAGCCGCCGGTCGGCCGTTTCATCCGACCTTTTCGAAGAAAAGAGTCAAACGTGAGAGTCTATACCGCCGTCATTGAGAAGTGTCCCGACACGGGGCTGTTTGTCGGTTATATTCCCGGATTGCGCGGCGCCCATTCCCAGGGGGAAACCCTGGACGAGCTGAATCACAACCTCAAAGAGGTCGTTGAATTGCTCCTGGAAGATGGAGAACCGGAAATGGATGCCGAATTCGTCGGAATCCAGAACGTGGTCGTGGCCTGATCATGGCAGCCCGCGCAGGCCGCATTATCTGAAGCGCAGCCGTCGAAAGGTGGAGCGTTTCGTTGCCGCGTGGAACCTTGTTGTCCCCGAAGAGGTTTTGGAAAGGTCATGGGAGGAGCCGCGGTGAGAATTTCCCATGAAACGCTTATCTCTAATAAAAAGTCGCAAAGATAATATTTGCGACTTTTTATTGTTGCTTTTCTGGTACATTCGCGTCGACGCACACCCTTTCGTACGTCCTTCCCGTGTCCCCGTTTCGATGCCCACTGACCATGATAGGCTTCGTCCGGTTAAATCCGGAGAAATCCCGATAAATCCGTTTGACATGGAGGTTGTCTTTCGCTTAACATACAACACCTTATTTTCGTCGTCCATGATAGAGCCTGATAGGCTTATCCCGGACGGGTTTTTCGCTTAACCAAAGCGCCAAAGCCCTTCAGGAAAGGGACAAGGCCATTTGCATGTGGAGTCAGTGATGGAAGATCGATGGCTTTCCGTAGATGAGATTGGGGCCTATCTCGGCATCAAGCGGGATACGGTTTACAAATGGATATCCGGAAAGCAGATGCCCGCGCACCGGATGGGCCGCCTCTGGAAATTCCGCAAGGAAGAGGTGGATAACTGGGTGAAAACAGGGGGCGCAGACAATAGCCGTAAAAATATGGGGAAGCCTGCCCGCCGCGAAGCTCGCGGCACAGGCAGCGCTGTGAAGAAATGACAGCTCCGACGGATTCAATCCAAGAAGGATGTGTCTTATCCGGGCCGCTTTTCAACGAGCCGATGCGTGTGGAAACGGTGCACAGGGCCGACGACGGTACTTTAATCGTTGGTCTTGTCGGCAAACAATCAGAACGTTTTCGGAAGGTTGTACTTACCCTGCACGACCTTGAAAAGCTAACCGTTCTTAATTCGGGTTTCACTTATGACGGCGATGGACACCTCCTTCGTTTGGGCCTTCAGGCGTACTCCCTCGGCATCGCATGGGAATTCGATCCCTATTTTGGCCTTTCGATCTCCCGGGTTGACCCGCTTCCGCATCAGCTTGAAGCCGTCTACGACTATCTTCTTAAACTGGCGCGTGTTCGCTTTCTGCTGGCCGATGACGCCGGCGCCGGAAAGACCATCATGGCGGGCCTGCTCATCCGTGAACTCCAATTGCGAGGGCTTGCCGAGCGGATTCTTATCGTTTGCCCGGCCAACCTCTCCTTTCAGTGGCAGAGAGAGCTAAAGGAAAAATTCGACGAAAAGTTTCTTGTCTTGAAAGGCGGAGATATCCGCGACCAGTTTGGTGTCAATCAATGGCTGGAACAGAAAAAAATCATTACATCCCTTGACCTTGCCAAGCGAACAGAGATTCTTCCAGGGTTGAAGCAGGTTCAGTGGGATCTCATCATTGTGGACGAAGCACACCGGATGTCCTGGACGCCTCCCGCACGCAAGACTGCGCGCTACGCCCTCGGCGAACTTTTGCGAGATACATCGGACAATATCCTCTTGTTGACGGCAACACCCCACAAGGGCGATCCGGCTAATTTCTCGTTGTTTTTACAGTTGCTCGACGCGGATACCTACGCCGATGTGCGTTCCATCCACGAGGCTATGGAACGTCGCCGCGCACCGTTCTATCTTCGCCGCACCAAAGAGGCGATGGTCTATTTCCCCGAACGCCGGGCGGATGGAACCTGGACCGCAGAGAAGATCTTTACCAAACGCATTCCGCACACAGTCGATTTTCAGATAGACGGTTCGGAATTCGACCTGTATCGAGAAATCACCCGTTTCGTCAAACGCCAGAGCGCCAAGGCCGCCGCTCAGGGTGACGACCCTCGCGCCCGCGCTGTGGGGTTTTTGATGTCTCTCTATCAGCGCAGGTTGGCATCCAGCACCTACGCCATGCGTCATAGTCTTGATAATCGTGCTCGCAGACTGGAAGAAGGCTTAAAGAAAGCCTTGAGTCTGGCGCGGCTGGCTCCGCCTGACCTTCCCGACCCGGACGAGATCGACGAAATGGAGGAAACCGAGCGAGAGCGGCTCGAAGAGATGCTCGAAGCCATCACGCTCGCAGGAAACGCCGAGCAAGTCCGCGATGAGATCGCGGAGCTTCGCGAACTCGCCAAGCAGGCCCAGGCCGTCGAAGATACGGATGCGGAAGCCAAACTGTCCAAGCTCAAGGATCTGCTTCATCAGGAGGGTTTTTTCGATCATCCTGAACAACGTCTGTTGCTCTTCACAGAGTTCAAGGACACCCTCGACTATCTTGTCGGAAAACTCAAGGCATGGGGCTTTAAGGTTGGGTGGATTCACGGCGGCATGAAACCCGGCTCCCGTGATGAATCTGGCACACGCCTTTATTCAGAGCAGCAATTCCGTGAGGGTGCAATCCAGATCCTTGTCGCAACCGAGGCGGCGGGAGAAGGGATCAACCTCCAGGTTTGCAATATTCTTTTTAATTACGACATCCCCTGGAATCCGAATCGTCTTGAGCAGAGGATGGGGCGCATCCATCGTTACGGTCAGCGCAAAGACTGTCTGATCTTCAATTTCGTGGCAACAAATACCATTGAGGGACGCATTCTCCAACGGCTGCTGGAAAAACTCCAGGAGATACGAGATGCGCTGGACGACGATGCGGTCTTCAACGTCGTGGGCGAAGTTCTTCCCGCGGCGCACGTGGAACGCGTCCTTCGTGATTACTATTCAGGCAAACTCGGAGATGCGGATCTTGAAGATCGACTGCTTGAGAATGTGGATGAAAGGCGCTTCCGTGCGATTTGCCAAAATGCCCTCGAAGGTTTGGCATCAAAGAAATTAAACCTGGAAATGCTGATCGAACGCCGGGCTCGCGCCCAGGAACACCGTGTCGTTCCTGAAACCATCGCCCGTTTCATTCGGGATGCCGCAGAATACGTCCCATTTAAGCTGAAGGTCGTGGAGGGTCTCCCACATACTTTCGAGCCCGCGCGAACTCCACCTGTCCTTGCCCGGCATGAACGTGAACCGGACTGGAAATTTGCCAGCCTGGCGGCGAAATACCCGCGCTGCACCACAGACCGTGAGGTGGCGGAGACTCACAACCTTGAATGGGTTACCCCCGGCCATCCGCTTTTCGAGGCTCTCCGAAGGCATGCTTTCAGCAAGGCATCGGAAGTGTTCGGAAAAGGTGCGTGCTACTATTCCCTGCAACACGAAAAACCCGCACGGATAGACTTCTACCGAGCCCGAGTGGTAGATGGCCTCGGTCAAATCGTTCATGAACGCCTGTTTGCGGTGGAAATAGAATCTCAGGACAAAGATCCCGAAAACGCTGAGGAGAATAAAAACTTGGTCGATTCTCAGCACGCTGAATCTCTCTGCGGTAAATGCAAACTGGTTGAACCCGCCATCCTGGGAAATATGCAACCTGCTGAAGCCCCCGACGAACTTCCCTCTGTTGCCCGAGAGCCTGAACCTTCCGCATGGCTTCACAAAAACGCACTCCGGGCCTTCCTGAACGAAACTCGACAGGAGCGTTTATCCGAGGTCCAGCGTATCGTCGAACATGTGGAGCTTTCCCTGACCGAATTGTTGCAGCGCGCCGACGAAGAAATCGGCAAGGCAAATGAGGACAAAGAGAAGGGTGTTACCGGCGCCGATGGCCGTCTGGCTCAGGCCGAAAACCGCCATGCCGAACTCATGGCCCGACGCGAACGGCGCAGACAGGAACTCGAGCGCCAGCGCTCTCTATCCCTGCAGGCTCCTGAGCGAATCGCGAGCGTCCTTGTCCTCCCTCATCCCGAACGTGAGGCCCCGGACGTGCTCCGGATGCGGCCGAACCTGGAGACTGAAACAACTGCTATGCGGGTCGTGATCGAACATGAACGCGCCCAAGGCCGCCAGGTTTACGACGTTCACGAAAAGAATCTGGGTTACGACATCACAAGCCTGGATTTGAACTCCGGCGAGCTGCGTCTGATCGAAGTCAAGGGCCTGGCCGCGGCCACGGGCACAATCCTCCTCAGTCCCAATGAGAGGCGCGTGGCAGAGGACCGCCGAGACTGCTATTGGCTTTACGTTGTTACCAACTGCGCCGGCAATCCGATCCTGCAGGAACCGATCAAAGATCCGGCTAGATTTCCCTGGCAAGAGATCACGAAGGTCGCCCACTACCGGCTTGAAGTAAACGCGATGACAAAACCGATGATCGTCAGGGAGGATAATACGCCCTATGGAAGTGAGAAGCCATGA
>DYLD01000159.1 GCA_020722315.1 Syntrophus aciditrophicus | reverse complement strand
ATTATTCCCTGACCCATGGAGAGAGCAGCCCCTATGCGGCGAGCCTTTTGGGCAACCTGATGTACTGGTTGGCCGACGATCCGGATGTCCGCGCCCTGCTCGAAAAGAGCAAATCCGTCCGGAGGGAGGACCTTTGCGAAATGAATGGCTGATTCTCATATATCGCCATATAGAAATATTGGGGGAAACCATAGAAAGATAAAAAACCCTTGCTGCCCGAGGACTCACCGAAGAAAAGGCAATCGAGGTTATTATACGAGGGATGCTGGAGGGATAGAAGAAAAATCTTCCTGTTAAAAAGGCGGAATCTGTCAGCTTAAACCTTCCGAAAATTACCTGGCTGCGTTAGAAATGAGATTATCAGTATCAGAGACATATATCAATCAGGAGACGATAAGAGATGAAAATAGCATTTGCATCTGAAGACAAGGGGATTGGAAGCAGTCTCGCGTATCACTTCGGTAGATGCCGGTACTACGTGTTTGTTGAGATCGAAAACGGTGAGATCAAGGAAGTGGAAACAAAAGAGAACCCGTTCTTTAACAACCACGAACCCGGCCTTGTTCCGCAATTCATTGCCGGCGAGGGTGCCAATGTCGTTATTGCAGGCGGCATGGGGCCGCGGGCCATCGAGTGGTTTGAGAAATTAAAGGTGAGGCCGATTGCCGGAGCCAGCGGGGAGATTAAGCAAATTTTGGATGACTACCTATCAGGCAAGTTATCGGATGCAAAGCCCTGCAATGAGCATCGAGGCCGATAGAACCTCTCGTCTATAAAACTTTAACAGCCGGAGGCATCGATAATGCAACGCTCCTTCACGAACTTCTACAATACTGAAAGTAACATCGTGCTTCTAAGGGGCAATGGAAACAGGATGGGCTTTGCCCCGGCAGCCCGCCTGATTCTGAAGGCAGGCTTTATGTATGCGAGCAATAAACCACTATGGTGGTAATCATTATTTTGATGGCTCCAATGCAAGACGCGGGGCTGATTTAGGAGGCAGACGATGTCGCAAAACAAAGAGAATATATTACACAACCCATCCATTATTTCACAGAATAGAGGGGGAGGATGAAAGGATGGGTGAGTCTCACCCCCGCCGGCCGGTGGCCGGCGCACGCTGAAATTTCCTGATGATACACAGGTCAGCGTTCTTGGTCTGGACGATATACTGGCTGAACTTTTCTCTGAAGGCAGAAAACCGACGGAAGAAACCGCTGAAGCGATCATCAAACGGCTGGAAGCAAAAGACAACTATATCCCCTCGGCTGAGCGCGTCCGCAGAGAGTACTCGTATGTCCTGTTGAGGGAATACAGAACGTACATCAAGGATCGATCCGGGAGCAACCGGTAGCGGGTTGGGGCGCGATCTAAAAAGGACTGTTTATAAAGTTTTAGGGAAAAAGATGAACGAACCAATATCATGCTGTACGGATGCGACGATTTGTAATTAAAAGGTACTCTAAAACAAGGGTGCTGTTTCACCCTTTACCCAACGGGAGAGGATGCATGGCGATGAAAGAATTCATCAAGGTCATGAAGGCCCTGAGGGACCCTAATCGGGTCAAGATCGTCAAGGTGCTTCAGCATGGCGAGTTGTGTGTCTGTGAGATTCAGGCGGCTTTGGAGATATCCCAGCCCACGGTTTCCAAGGATCTCAAGATCCTGGAGGAAGCAGGCCTTTTGGATTCCCGAAAAGATGGGCTCTGGGTCCATTACCGGCTGGACGACGGAAGCAGCAGCCCCTATGCCGCTGCGATACTGGGAAACCTCAAGCACTGGCTGGAGGAGACCCCGGAGATATCTGAGATTACAAAAAGACTCCCTGATATTCTAAGGGCGAACCTGTGCAAAACATAAACTGAAGGATGAATCTGTGGAGAAAAACAATTTTTTAATACGTAAAGGGGGTTAATATGTCGTTAAGCAATGTGCCGGAAAAACCTAATCTTATTAAGAATTTTGCGCCTTCGTGGTTTGCGTCGGTCATGGGAACGGGAATTCTGGCTATCACGAGTCTCTTTTACTCACAGTACGTTCCTTTTCTAAAGACTGTCGCCCATTGGTTGTTTTACTTTAATGTAATTTTGTTTTTTGTTTTGCTTGTTCCCTGGACACTGCGATGGTTTCTCTACACGAAGGAGGCGCTTGCGGATCTCGAGCATCCTGTCCTGTCGAATTTCTATGCCACCATCGCCGTCGCGATGCTGGTTCTTTCGGCAAATTTCACGGTTATTGGGGAAACGGTGTTTATCGGATCGATTTTCTGGTTTATCGGCACGGGGCTGACGATACTTTTCGGGTTCCTGTCGCCCTTTATCATGTTCAAGGGCGAGCATGTTACGATGGATCACATCAACCCCGCCTGGTTTATCCCGCCGGTCGGCCTCATCGTGATTCCTATTCCAGGCAGTTTCATAATCGATCAATATACGGGCTTCTTAAAAGAACTGGTCATTTTCTTGAATTATTTCGGATGGGGCGCCGGATTTTTTCTCTACATGGCGCTATGCGCAATCTGTATGCACCGATTTATCCTGCATCGTCCATTGCCCAACGTGCTGGCTCCGACGATATGGATCAACCTGGGACCCATCGGCGCCGGAACCGTCGCGTTGATTAATCTTGTGAATCACTCAGCATTTATCACGGTAAAAGAACCTTTTTTCGCATTTGGGTTTCTTTTGTGGGGGTTTGGAATCTGGTGGGTGATCATCGCCATCGCAATGACTTTTTACTATATCAGTACGGTGAAATTGCCCTACGCGCTTTCCTGGTGGGCCTTCACATTCCCTCTCGGCGCTTATGTCGCCGCCAGTCATTTTGTGGCGACCGTGTTACATTTAGAGATCGTTGACTTCATCGGGTTCGGTTTATATCTAGTGCTGGTTTTTTTATGGTCTATTACGCTGATAAAAACAACGATCGCCGTTTATTATGGAAAGCTTTTTAAATAATTCATTATGATATGAAAGGAGATGCGATGTTTAAAAGAATACTTTTCCCTATTGATTTCTCCCTCCATTCCAACACGCTATCGAGATGTATTTCCAATCTGAAGATGATGGGAATGGAAGAGGCGATCCTCCTGCACGTGATTGATCCTACGGATGCAGCCCAATGGGCGAATGTGGAAGAGGCAATCGCGGGAAGAAAAAAAGAGGCGGAAGAAAAAATGGAGGAGATCTCCTCGGCAGCATTGTCTGCTCATAAGGGAGTCAGGGGAAGGCATATGACGGCAGTCGGCCTGCCCTATCGGATGATATTGAAAACGGCACAGGAAGAGAAGGCGTCCCTCATTGTCATGGGTTCCCATGGCCACAGCTATATGGAGGACGCTTTGCTGGGAAGTGTTACGAATAGTGTAATCAGAAAAACAAACATTCCTGTTATCATTGCGAAGATCCTTTTTGTTGAAAGAGACGGGGAGAGAAAGCCCGTGTGCATGGGGATGGAGAAGATAATCAGAAAAATCCTTTATCCGACCGATTTTTCAGAATATTCCATGTCTGTGCTTAACGTGATGGAGAATTTAGAGACAGCAGGGGTTGAGGAGGTCGTTATCAGCCACATCCAGGACACGAGAAAATTGTTCCCGCACCTGCAACACAAGATGGAAGAATTCAACAGGATAGATTCGGAACGTCTGGCGAAAATACGGGATCGGCTCGAGGCATGTGGTTATAAAGTAACAACTATCTTGAAAGAAGGCGTGCCTTTTGTGGAGATCAATAAGATTGCCGAAGAGCAAAACGTGTCCCTGATTATGCTCAGCTCGCAGGGCAAAAGTGCTGTAAAAGAGGCATTGATGGGAAGTGTGAGTGAGTCTGTTGCCAGGGATCATATCCGACCCGTTATGATTATTCCCAAGAATTGGGAAATGGGTGATTGATTAACAACACGCTGTTTCGCAAGATCATTAAAGAGATCGTTGTTTATATGAAAATGCATGCAATTAAGCGATATCGTTGGCTATTAATGGGGGTTTGTGTGAAGATGGGGGCAGAGATGTCTTTTGCTACATTCGGCCGGATATTCAGAAAATACATGCCTTATTGGGTGATCCTTTCCATATTTCTGGGACTGATATTCGGTTACTTCCTGCCCCATCAGGCAGCCGCCCTCAGTCAAGGGATTATCCCGCTGCTGTTTATCATGATATTTGTCATGATCAACCCGACGAACTTGAAGGAATTCTACAAGCAGGTAACCTCTCCCCGGAATGTTGTTTTTGGGGTGATAGTTATCTGCGTCGTGGCACCTCTTATTGCCTATTCATTTCATCGGAGCGTATTGCACGGCCACCCTGATCTGGGCGTTGCACTGATCCTGTGCGCAACGGTTCCCCCCGGCGGAATGATTGCTGCGTGGACCGGCCTGCTGGGGGGCGACATCCCGCTGGCAATAGTGTTGCAGGCCCTTACGCTGGTGCTTGGCATTGTGCAGATCCCCTATACGCTATCACTACTGGCCGGCGCCACTGTTGATGTTCCTATTGAATCTATGGCTCGAACCCTGATGATAATCGTGATCATGCCTCTGGTCGTCGGCCTTGCAACCCGGTGGTGCCTATTGCGGTGGCGGAAGTGAACAGTCATGGAAAGAATTCTCGCCTCAGTTCGCTGTTATCTCCGGCCTTTCCGCGCTGGGAGTCGTCTTTATCAGCACTGCCATTAAGGCCCATGTCATCGTAAAAGAGCCCCGGTTGATTGCCGTGGCGTTGGCAGGGGCAGCGGTATATTATCTTCTTACTTATTCTATTACCGCGGGATTGTGTCGACTGACTCGGATAAAATACGCCCAGTCTATTCCTCTGATATACGGCGCGGGAATAAAAAACCTCTCAATCGCCATAGCGCTTGCCCTGGCCAACTTTTCTGAAACCAATGTTGCTCTTGGGGTGGTTGCAAGCTTCATGATTCAGATGCCCATGGCCAGTGTTTTTTATAAATTCATCCCGCGGATATTGCAGAAACAGGGTTGATGTTATCATGCCTCCCCAAGGTAATTTTTAGTCGAACACGCGTAAAAGCGAAAGATGTTTTTGCGAGCGGCTATTCGGAGACCTTTGCAAAACGCCGCCTACGCGCTCATAAATATTTTTCGACCCCGCAGCGTCTCG
>DYLD01000158.1 GCA_020722315.1 Syntrophus aciditrophicus | reverse complement strand
CTCTTCAAAAGGCTTTCTGTTGGCCGTAATCATCCTCTTGCCCCTTTCCCTCAGGTTTTATTCAACTGGCTTTGCATCCTGTACGGATTGGGCCCCAGTTGTTTTGCACGGTCAGTCATCTTCTTTACTATCTCGGCAAAAAGCGGCGCCTCGGAGGCGGCTATAGCAAAAAACTCCAGCCGCTCTCCGCCAATGCCGATTTCATCCAGCAGCTTCTTCGTGTATTCAACCCTCTTTTTTGCTCTTAGATTTCCTTCCAGGAAATTGCATGTCCCCGGTTCTCACCCGCCGACGAAGACCGCGTCAGCCCCGGCTTCAAAAGCTTTCAGAAGATGGATAATCTCCACCTTCCCCGTGCAGAGATAATGGACTATTCTCACATTGGTCGGATACTGTATCCTCCCTACGCCGGCAAGATCCGCCGCGCTGTACGCGCAGAAATTGCAGAGCATGGCTACAACCCTCGGTTCGTAATCTTCCATCTTTTATTCTCCTTCAATACAACGCCATCAACTTGGGAATCATCTGCTCGTCCTTATAGTTCAATACATGGATTGCGTTATTGGGACATAACGAGGCGCAGATGCCGCATCCCTGGCATGCCGCGGGGTCTATCGCCGCCGATGCGTTTTCGTAATCGATCTTCGGGACATGAAACGGACAAACCCTGACACATGTAAGACACAAAACGCAACGGTCCGGATCGACTTCCGCTACGGCCCCGCCCACCAGCATCTCTTTATGGGACAAAACGGTGCAGGCCCGCGATACCGATGCCTGTGCCTGAGATATCGCCTCGTCAACGGCCTTGGGTCCATGCGCCAGGCCGCACACAAACACTCCCGGCGTCGCGAAATCCACCGGCCTCAGCTTGGCGTGAGCCTCCATGAAGAAACCGTCTTGATTCAGCGGAACCTTGAAGAGATTTGAAAATACGTTATTATCTTCATGCGGTATGATTGCAGAAGCCAGAATGATCATATCGGTGTCGATTTGAATGTCCCTTTTGAGAACCTGGTCAAAGACCGTCACCTTCAGCCTCTGATCGCCCCTTTCGACAACCGGCCAGCTCGTTGTGTCGTAACGGATAAAATGGACACCCAGCGAACGGGCTTCCCTGTAGAGATCCTCTCTTTCGCCGTATGTTCGTATATCCCTGTAAAGAATGAAGATGTTCATAGCGGGATTCAATTTTTTCAACGTAACAGCGTTATGGATCGAGTGGGTGCAGCAGACCTTGCTGCAGTAAGGCCTATCCGGTTGTCTGGATCCGACGCACTGGATGAATAAAACCGTCTTGGTCTCTTTGAGCCTTTGAGGATTTTCGCTGATCTTGCGATCGAGGTCCAGCGACAGCAAAACCCTGGAATCTTCCCCGTAGAGATATTCCCGGGGCCTGTAAATTTCGGCCCCGCTCGCTACTATCGTCACCCCATGCTCGATGTCAGTCTCTCTTCCTTCGGAGTCGATGAGTTTGGACGAAAAGTTGCCTATGATGCCGCGCGTTTCTTTGATCATCGTTCGCAGATGTACGTCGATAAGAGGATGCTCTGTTACCTTTTTGACCATCTTTTTGAGATAGGGCGCGACCTCTTCGTTTTTCCACGTCGATCGGAGCCTGTTCGCGTTGCCGCCCAGTTCACTTTCCCTTTCTATCAGATAGGTTTTAAATCCCTGCTCGGCCAATCCGACGGCCGCGACCATTCCGGATATGCCGCCGCCGACCACCAGCGCCTTCTGGCAAATGCTCTGGGGGATCTGGTAAAGCGGCTCAAGCGCGGCGGCCCTGGCGACAGCCATGCGTATGAGATCCTTCGCCTTTTCCTGTGCCTTTTGGGGTTCATGCATATGAACCCATGTGCACTGATCTCTGATGTTGGCCATGTCGAAAAGATAGGGATTAAGACCGGCTTCCCTGCATGTCTCCCTGAAGAGCGGGCCATGGGTTCTGGGCGTGCAGGAGGCCACGACGACCCTGTTGAGTTGCTGCTGGGTGATGATACGTCTCATTTTTGCCTGGGTGTCTTCCGAACACGTAAAGAGGTTTTCCTCGGCATAGACAACGCCCGGAAGGGTCCGGGTATATTCCACGATCTCCGAAACATTCACGATCCCGCCGATATTTATACCGCAGTGGCATACAAATACGCCTATCCTCAGTGATTCTTTACTGATATCCCTTTCCGGCGGGTATTCCTTTTTTTGTATCTTCGTGCCTCTTACCGCAGTTAGGGCGGAGGTTGCCGCAGCGGCGGCGGCGCTTGCCTGAGCAACGGTATCCGGTATATCCTTCGGCCCTGCAAAAACGCCGCAGGCATAGACACCGGGCCTCGATGTATTAACCGGATCAAAGCTGCCGGAATCAACAAAATTGTAAGGATCCAGCCTGATGCCGAGCTTCTGTGCAATGCTGACGGATTCGGGTGCTATCTCGAGGCCGACGGACAGCACGACGATGTCAAAGTCTTCGTGGATCGTATGCCCCGCCTCATCGGTATATCTTATCTTGAGGGTGCCGGGTTCGTCTCCGGAAAGGACATTGGTTATCCTGGATTTGATAAAACGGACCCCCATTTCCTCCTTTGCGCGATTATAGTATCGTTCGAAATCTTTCCCGTGTGTCCTTATATCAATATAGAATATCGCGGTATCCAACGGCCCCGAAGAGTGTTCCTTGGCTATGATTGCCTGCTTGACGGCATAGGTGCAACAGACGGCCGAGCAATAGCCCTTATCCCCGATATGGACGTTTCTCGAGCCGACACACTGTATCCAGGCGATCTTCCTGGGCTTCCTGTTGTCATTCGGCGTTACCAGATGACCTTCATAAGGACCGGTTGCGCTCAAGAATCTTTCAAATTCCAGTGCGGTGACGACATTGGGAAAACGTCTGTAGTTGTATGTGTCATTTAAACCCGGATCGTACGGCTTATAGCCCGTAGCGAGCACGATGGATCCGACATCGATATCAAACTGTCTTGCGGTCATCGCATGGTCTATCGCCTCGGCCTTACAGGCCTTCACGCACTGGAAACACTCGCAGCAGACACCGCAGTCAAGGCAGCGTGCAGCCTCCTTTTGAGCGGTCTGTTCATCAAAGGCGAGATTGGTTTCCTCGAAACCCTTCACCCGCTGTTTGGGATCAAGGGTCACTACGACGGCCCTCGCTTCTCTCGGCTCTGACGGCCTGATCGGATTATAATCGGCTGGACCTTCAGCCCTTTTCTCCGAGGGCATCTTTCTTTTCTCGAGATAAGCAGCGATAGAAACAGCCGCCTTTTTCCCCTGTGCAATAGCCTCAATGACGGTTTTCGGGCCGGTGACGAGATCCCCCCCTGCAAACACGCCCTTCTTTTTTGTCTCCAGCGTATCCGGATCAACGATCAGCAGATCCCTGCTCGAGAAATCCAGCCCCGTTGTGCCGTCGGCAAACGATCGATCAACCTTTTGCCCGATCGCGGCGATGATATGATCCGCCTCTATCGTGAATTGAGAACCCTCGACGGGAACCGGGCTTCTTCTGCCGGAGGCGTCGGGTTGGCCAAGGGTGTTTGTGATGCATTCGATACCCTTCACTGTCCCGTTTTCCCCGATAATCCTCACCGGAGAGGCGAGCGTATGAAGCTGCACCCCTTCTCTGAGGGCATCCTCAACCTCCAGCGGATCCGCGGGCATCTCTTCCTGGCCCCTTCTGTAAACGATATAGACCTCATCGGCGCCGAGCCGAACGGAAACCCGGGCCGCATCAATGGCCGCGTTTCCCCCTCCGAGCACGACAACCTTTCCGGTGATTTTGGTGATCTTGCCGGTATTGACGTCTTTGAGCAAGGGGGCGCATTGATAAACGTTGTGGAATTGATCTTCGCCGGGAATGCCGAGACGGATTCCGTTGTGTGCGCCGGTCGCTATATAGACAGCCCTGTATCCCTCGTGAAACAGGCTATCGACGGTTCTTTCTTTGCCGATCGGCGTGTTTGTCCTTATTTCAACCCCGTATCTTTTGATATTCTCGATTTCCCTGTCCAAAACATCTCTCGGAAGCCTGTAGCGGGGTATGCCGACCGCAAGCATGCCGCCTGCGACGTTCATGGCCTCGAAGATCGTAGACCTGTAGCCGGCCAAGGCGAGAAAATAGGCGGCTGCGAGGCCGCTCGGGCCCGACCCAATGATTGCAACCCTTTGTTCCTTAAAGCTGATCTTCGGCAGCGGAAGCGAGAGTATGTCCACCTGATCCGCCGCGAAGCGTTTGAGTTCCCTTATTGAAATGGGTTCGTCCAACTCCCGGCGGCGGCATTTTTCTTCACAGAAGCGTACACATACCCTTCCCAACACGCCGGGAAGAGGCATATCTTTCATAATGATTTCGATCGCCTCTCTGTATTTACCCGCTTTGACCATTGCGACATAACCCTGGACATTGATGCCGGCGGGACAGGCGAGATTGCACGGAGGACGGTCCTTCTTTGCGACAGCGTAAACCCGGGGGACGCTCTGGGGATAGTCAAGATATATTGCGTGCCTCTCGGACAACCCCTCATTAAAAACATTGGGGACACCGACCGGGCACACCGCCTCGCAGTCACCGCAACCGGTACATTTATCAGGATCGACATACCGTGCCCTCTGGCGTATTCCGACATGGAAGTGCCCCTCTTCCCCTTTAACTTCGTCGATTTCCGAGAGGGTCAGTATCTTAATGTTCAGATGGCGGCCGCATTCAACCAGTTTCGGCCCCATGATACACATCGAACAATCATTGGTCGGAAACGTCTTGTCGAGCTGCGCCATCCTCCCGCCGATGCTGGGGGATTTTTCGACCAGGTAAACATAAAACCCCGATTCCGCCATATCAAGGGCAGCCTGAATGCCTCCTATTCCTCCACCCACAACCATTACCGCTCCGGTTTTATCCTTCTCCATCTTTTCTCCCATATTCCGATGCAAAACACGCCTCCCGAGGCCGAGAAAATACATGATCTGGCGCGGGTCAACGGTTAGTCTTCCCGCGCGATACGATCCCGCAGGAGCCCCCTGTAAGGAGACCTTTGAAAAATGCTGCCTGAAGCGCAAATTTATTGATTTTTCGGGGTACCCCGCCGTCGCAGCAAGGCTCTAAAGGCGTTAAGAACGCGAACGATCCCAGAGCGTTTAGCCTGTAGAGCCTTTTG
>DYLD01000015.1:18272-30099 GCA_020722315.1 Syntrophus aciditrophicus | reverse complement strand
CCAAAAAGGTATTACTGGATAAAGACAATCATATCAAAAGCATTTTGAGTTGAGAGACCTTTGAAAAATGCTGCCTGAAGCGCAAATTTATTGATTTTTCTTAGGTACCCCGCCGTCGCAGCCAAGGCTCTAAAGGCGTTAAGAACGCGAACTATCCCAGAGCGTTTAGCCTTCTAGAGCCTTGTGTGAGACGCCGCGGGGTCGAAAAAGATTTATGAGCATGAAAGGCGGGGTTTTGCAAAGGTCTCACCAAATGAATGGAGAGTGTGAGTAGCTATGCTGAAAAAGAGAATAAAACGGATTTTTTTAACCGGTCTCGTCGTTGTAGTGCCTGCCGGCCTTACCGTCTGGATCCTCTTTTTCATCATAGATCTTATGGACAACCTTCTTTTGATCATCCCCAAGAAGTATCAGCCTGATGTGATGTTCGGGTTTCATATCCCGGGTCTGGGTGCAATTGCAACAATTATCCTGATCTTGCTTGCCGGTTTGTTAACAACCAGTTACATCGGCAACCGCGCGGTCGAGTTCGGAGAGCGCGTTGTCGGGAAAATTCCTCTGGTCAGGAGCATATACCAGGCTCTCAAGAGTATAGCGGACAGCCTGTTTACGAATAAAACAGGGAGTTACAAAAGGGTTGTTTTGGTAGAATACCCCCGCCGCGGCATCTACAGTATCGGTTTCGTGACCGGCATTCCGAACAATGAAATCCAGGAAAAAATTGGGCCGTGTATCGGCGTCTTTTTCCCCCACGCACTGACCCCGACGACCGGAACATATATGATTGTGCCCAGCAATGATGTAATAGATATCAACATATCCGTCGAAGATGCCTTTACACTTATTATCTCGACAGGCGTTGTCAATCCCCGTGCCCGTTTCCCCATTGTCGGGTCAAACGGGTCAAGGGACAGATCCTGACCGTCTAGGATAGTCGGCCCCCTGTTAACTTCGCACCCTAACAAGCATAAAAACGGCAGCCGCGCCGAAGAGGATGTTTGCGATCCATGCTGCCAGAAGGGGTGGCATTGTTCCGGCGTGACCGAGTGAGATTCCGAATGCGAAGACAATCCAGTATGAAAACCCGATGACCAATCCAGCTCCTATCCCTGCGAATATCCCGCCGCTTTTTTCCGACCTTAGCGAAAAAGAAAACCCGATGATCGACAGTATGATTGTGACAAGCGGAAAAGCAATCTTGCCGTAAAGATCAACATGGTATTGCGTTGCGTCATATCCTTCCATTTGCAATTTTTGAATATACCTCCTCAATTCGAAATAGCCCATGGCCTCGGCCTCCTTTTGGACCAGTTTGAATTCGGCAGGGGTTTCCGGAAGATCGGGGATCTTCTTTTTTACGCTGGAAACAACCGGAAAATCACCCCTGTCAAAACGGGTGATCAGCACGTCGGAAAAAACCCAGCGTCCTTTTTCCCATTTTCCGCTTTTGGCGTCTAACCGCATCGATAAATTCATGTTGTTATCGAGATAATAGATCGAAATACCCTGCAATGAATTGGACCTGGCATCGAAAAGGCGGAAATTGTAGATACCCTTTTGACCTCGGTACCAGATCTGACCCTGGTTGAAGCTGCCCGGTAGAGGGCGTTTTTGCACCTCCACAAGGCGGATATGTTCGGATTTTGTAAAGGCATAGGGGTTTACCCATTCGTTAAGAAGAAAGATCGCCACCGAACTCAAGGCGGCAATCATAGAGGTTGAAACGGCCAGACGAAAAACCCAAACGCCGCTGGACTTCATCGCCATGATTTCGTTATTGCGGGACAGCCTTCCAAATGTGATCAGGGAAGACAACAACACAACAGCCGGCAAAACCTGGGAAAAGGCAATGGGGAGTTTAAAGAATGAATACAAAAGCATCTGATAAACTGTCGCGTGATTGTTTAAAAACATCCTGACTTTTTCAAAGAAGTCAATCAGAACAAAAAGAAATAAAAATATTAACGCAATCAGAAAAAAGTTTCTTAGATATTCCTGAACCACGTAACGATCTAGGATCTTCATAAAATTCTATGGCCGGCCTGGGCGAAAAACATAATGCTTGAATAAATGAAACAACCTGTGAAAGGGAATTTCCATGGCGGACAGAAAAAAAAGAAAAAGGCCCGCCCCCCCAAAAACAATACTCGGCAACCATGCGCCGGTTGCCGGTGAAAGCCTGCCTGTTTCCACCATGGCCTCTCCAAAAATCCGCAGCAGATAATACAACAAAACCAATATCGCACCGATCGTAAAACCCCTGGCCCGGACAGAGCGGTGGGATCTCATTCCGAGCGGCACGCCCAGAAAAGCGAAGATGAGGCACGAGAACGGAATCGCGAGCTTTTCATGAAGATCGAAGGAAAAATCTCTCTTTTCCTCCTCTCTTAAAGAGGGTTCTTTTTGCATACTCCGCAATTCAGTGACCGTCATTTCACGACTGGATTTACGCGTTTGTTGTAGCCCTGCGACCTGCGGGTCGATTTCCAGTTTGATATCGTAAAAGACGAAGTCGGCCTTACGGTAGTCGTCAAGACTCGTAGAAACCGTGTGGTGGCTGCCGTTTTCAAGCCTGAGAATGATCGTTTTTTTATCCGGATCAGAGATCAGATATGCCCTTCGGGCGATTGTGGTGCTGAGGGTTTTTCCCAAACGGTTGTCGGAGATAAAGACGCCTTCGAGAAAATCGCCGCTTGCCGGCACCCTGTTTGCGTAGAGCGTGATATCCTTGAAATCACCTATAAATACCTTTTCGCGAATGCCTATGCTCGCCTTGCTTCGTGCGATCTCAAAAAGCAGCGAGCGTGACGCGAGATTGCCGTAAGGGACCAGATACACGGTTGTCAGAAGCGTCAGCAAGAATGCCGCCGAGGCCACGAGAAAAATCGGCGCAGATAATTGAAAGAGGCTGAGCCCGGACATACGAAAGATCGTCCATTCGTTGTCTCCGGAAAGCCTTCCCACCCCGATCAAAACGGAAATAAGCAGCGATATCGGGATCGTAAACACAAGTAAGCCGGGAGAAAGATAGAGCATCATTCGGGCAATGTCAACAAACGCGATTCCCCTGTTGATCATCAAATCCATTACCTGGAGAATTTTTCCCATAAGCAGGACAAAGGTAAGGACGAAGATCACGACAAAAAACGAGAGGACAATTTCTTTTATTATATAATTATCGACAATGCGTTTCATTTCTAAAAGCCCGTAATCTTGCGTTTACGTTATACAAGCAGGAAGACCTTTTAAAAAACGCCGCCTTTTTAGCTGATGGAATCCTTTTCGACCCCGTGGCGTCTCTAAAAAAAGGCTCTAGGGGAGATAGACGCTCTGGGATCGCTTACGTTCTTCACGCCTTTAAAAGCCTTGCTCATATACGGCGGGGTACCTAAGAAAAATCAATAAATTTGCGCTTCAGGCACCGTTTTTCAAAGGTCTCGCAGAAAGCAGTTGTCGGTCCTATATCAAGGGGTAACACAATTTTCAAGATTTTGCGGTATCAGGTATGTGAATGATCTTCGTTCTGCACTGTTTTATTTTTTTTTGTTGTTTTTTTTACGCCCGATAATGTATGAACAGCGAGGATTCAACCCCTGCTGATTCTCGGGTTGACGGAACCAATAAATTCCCGAAAATCGTCAAAATGGAGTCAAACATGAATGAAATTAATCTGTTAGAAAAGCTGGCCGGGCTTAGCCCGCAGATGGAAATATGGTGGGATGCCTCCCCCGTCATTTATCCCGGCTGGTATAAAAAACAGCTTGCAGCTGTAAATGAAGCAGACCGCCCCACCCTGGAGAGGCAACTCGAGAGATTGTACAACCCCGGCAACCCTGAAAAATCACTTGTGAAGGGCGTAACGACAAACCCGTCTATATCCCTGCAGGCCATCAACGATGATCCGGCACACTGGAAACAGGTCACTTTTGATTTGATAAAGAAAAACCCCGGTATAGATAAAGAATCCCTTTTCTGGTTGCTTTATAAAGATGTCGTTCGCAAGGGTTCCGAGATTTTTCTGCCGATGTTTAACCAATCTAATTACAAAGAGGGTTTTATTTCCGCTCAGGTCGATCCAAGGAACTTATACGATAAAGAAATGATGATAAGGCAGGCCGTCGAGCTTTCGGCCATCAACCCCAACGTAATGGTCAAGATCCCCGGGACGAAAGAGGGATACGAGGTTCTGGAAGTTCTCACCGCACGCGGCATTTCAACCAATAACACGCTTGCTTTCGTGATACCACAACTTCTAGACGGCGCAGAATCAGTCAAAAGGGGCCTCGAAACTGCCAAGAAGAATCATGTTGATCTGACAAAATGGCGATCCGTTATTACCCAGATGGAAGCCCGTTACGGAGATTTGGGAGGTCTCAGGGATTTCGCACGACAGCAGGGGATAGAGCTAACCGAGGCCGATGTCAGGCTCGCGGAGATGGCGATTTTCAAAAAGGCCCACCGGCTCTTCAGAGAGAATCATTATCCGAGCAAGCTTCTGTCGTGTTCGCTGAGGTTCGGACCGAAAATAGAAGGAAAGATGCGGATATGGCATCTGGAGGAAAAGGTGGGTGCAAATATTGTTTTGACCTGTCCCCCATCATTTATCGCCGATGTCATCAACTTCCCCGATCAGAATGAAATTGTTTTTGAAAAAAACCGAATCGAAAAGGATATTCCCGGTGAAGTGCTGGAAAAATTGCTGCAGATTCCTTATTTCGAAAGGGCTTACAGGGAAGACGGCTACATCAGGGACGAGTACAAGGATCATCCCGCCCTTGTGAAAACCGCAGAACAGTTTTCCAAAGCGACGGATGAGATGGTTGATTTCGCCGCTCGTTGCATCGCTGAGGCTGTCTAGGCCGTGATCTCGGGCAGGGCGGCTAAACTGTCTATTATCTAATCCGCACCGGCATCCATGAGCCTCCGGCGGCTGTCCGTAGGATCGGGTGAAGAGTACAGGACGCCAAGAAGCACAATACCCGTTTTTCGACGCCCTGGCTGCCTGTATATCACTCGGCATATCCCCGATATAAAAAAGTTTTTGAAAGGCAACTCCCATTTTCGTGGCGAGGTAATCGAGCATAAACGGGTTTGGCTTGGAAAGGGATATTTTTTCGTTTCGTTCCTGGTGGATTGTTTGCTCCATAAAAACGACGTCGTCGAGCGTTACAACCTCTTTAAAATACTTCCGTATGCCGAATCTTTTAAGCGGGTATAACGCTTCGATTCCGGGTCTGCCGGTCGCAACAGCCAGAACATGACGTTCGGAAAGATCATGGAGCAGGGCCGCATCGCAGTCGAAAAAGATCCGATCAGCTTAGAAAGGCGGCGTTTTGCAGAGGTCTCAAATTTTATTTGCCAATTTGGGCAGGAGGATATAAACGCGCGTAAAATTCACACCCGGGGTGGATTGGTGGAAGAAAAGAAAAATCCCGATTCAGGAATGTTGATTTGCCGATGCGTATATGTCTTTTGACATACCGGGGGAATCCAAGCTGTGGAGGGCAGGGGGTCTATATAAAATACCTCAGCAGGGCCCTTTCAGAGAAGGGCCACAAGGTTGATGTATTGTCAGGGCCTCCTTATCCCGAGCTCTCCGACGGGATCAACCTCTACAAAATACCCAGTCTAGACCTTTATAACCCCGAACATCTATTCAAACCAAAAAAAATCGGCGATCTGAAATCTCTTTTGAACATGTTCGAATTCTTGAGCATGTCAACCGGGGGTTTCCCCGAGCCGTTTACCTTCGGCGTAAGAGCGCGGCGCTATCTTTCCAAACATCATAACAAATACGATATTGTTCACGACAACCAGGGGCTTTCCTACGGTCTGTTGGGAATCGCAAAGCAGGGTCTCCCGATTGTTGCAACTGTCCATCACCCGATCATTGTGGATAGAAATATAGAATTGCAGGAGGCCAAGAAACTGTCCGGGAAGATAAAGGTCAAACGCTGGTACTCCTTTGTCAGGATGCAAAAAAGGGTTATTCGGCGAATCCCTTACATTATTACCGTCTCGGAAGCCTCAAAAAATGATATAGCAAAAGAGTTCAACATTGGCCGGGACAAATTCCGCATTGTTCCGAACGGGATCAACACGGATGTTTTTCATCCGCTCGAAGGCATAAAACGCCCGGAAAACACAATTATTACAATAAACAGCGCAGATACACCGCTAAAAGGGCTGAAATATCTTCTTCTGGCCGTCGCCAAGGTAAAACGAAAAAGGGAGATTTATCTTGTTGTTATCGGACAGCCCAAAAAAGACGGAACGGTGGAAAGAATGATCTCCCAACTGTCACTCGGCGATACGGTACGCTTTACCGGAAGAATCTCCGATAACGAATTTTCCCGTTACTACGCCGAGGCCACAATCGCCGTAGTCCCCTCTCTTTACGAGGGTTTCGGCCTGCCCGCGGGAGAGGCGATGGCATGCGGTGTTCCGGTGATCGGCACAACGGGTGGCGCCCTTCCGGAGGTAATCGGGGACGCCGGAATATTGGTCCCCCCCGGGAATGCCGACGAGCTGGCAAAGGCGATCATAACGCTTTTGGATAACCCCGAACTCCGTTGTCGATTGGCTGAAGCGGGGCTAAAAAGGGTCAAACATTCCCTGACGTGGGCCAGCGCCGCAGAAAAGACCGTCGAGGTCTACCATGAGGCAATCAATGCTCACCGTGGATTTTAAAAAAGTTCGTGTCATTCCTGGATCGCGCATTCTCGACGCAGGCTGCGGTACGGGAAGGCATGCCTGTGAGGCCTTTCGCCGGCAGAATGTCACGGTGGCCGGAATCGACATGAAATGGGACGATCTTGTTCAAACGAATAACTGCCT
Organism: Syntrophus aciditrophicus; assembly: GCA_020722315.1. Taxonomy (GTDB): domain Bacteria; phylum Desulfobacterota; class Syntrophia; order Syntrophales; family UBA5619; genus DYLD01. Next base: position 23,262 of record DYLD01000015.1, on the reverse strand, counting down.
GTCCGTCAGGGAAAAAGAGACCGATGGGAAATGGGTGGTTGCTCAGGCAAACATTATGAAAATGCCTTTTGCGGATGGCTTCTTTGATGTCGTCATCTGTTCGGAAGTTCTGGAACACATTGTTGATGACAAGGCCGCAATATCGGAGTTGATGAGGGTTCTCAAACCGGGAGGGGACCTTATCGTTACGGTTCCCCGTTACTGGCCGGAAAGAATATGCTGGACAATTTCAGACGCCTATCATAATGAGCCGGGCGGCCATGTCAGGATTTACCGCAAAAAAGGTCTGCGTAAACTGCTTGAAGACAACGGCGGCAGCTGCCGGCATATCGAATACCGCCACGGCCTCCATTCGCCGTACTGGTGGCTCAGATGCGTTGTCGGGCATAAAAACGAGACCTTTTTTCTGGTCAGGGCTTATCGCAAATTTCTCGAGTGGGACATCATCAAACATCCCCCGCTGATAAGAAGGATCGAGCGTATGTTGAACCCTTTGATGGGCAAAAGCATTGTCTTTTATATTACAAAACAGTGGAGCTGACCCGATGGAACGGTTGCTTTCCGAAAGTGTTGCCCCTTCTTCTGTCGATATTGAATTAATGGCCGATTTTATCGCCGATATCCAGAAGCCGAGCGGCGAGATTCCATGGTCCAAGGGCGGCAGAACAGACCCCTGGGACCACGTTGAAAGCGCAATGGGACTGGCAACGGCCGGGCGCCTGAACGAGGCGAAAAAGGCGTATTTCTGGCTTCAGGAGACTCAGCTTGCAGATGGCAGCTGGTGGTCGGCAACACGGGAAGGCATCCCGGAAGACAAAACAAGGGACACCAACCTTGCCTCGTACATTGCTGTTGGAGTTTATCACTACTACTTGCTGACAGCGGATATCTGTTTTGTACGGGGGTTGTGGAAAACTATTGAAAGAGGAATCAATTACGCTGTCGGCCTCCAGGCAAAATCAGGCGAAATCGCCTGGGCGAAAAACAGCGACGGGGTTATTGATCGGATGGCCCTGTTGACGGGTTCCAGCTCGGTCTATATGAGCCTTAAGTGTGCAATCGTCATCGCCAGCTTGCTCGGTAAAAGACACCCGGACTGGGAAAGGGCCCTTAAACGGCTCGGCCATGCGATCCGATGCCGTCCAAGTTTGTTCAACATGATGAAATCCCGTTATTCGATGGACTGGTATTATCCCGTTCTGTGCGGCGCGATACAGAAAGACGACGCCAGAAGCAGAATTGACAAATTTTGGGAAAAATTTGTTGTACCGGGATGGGGGGTCAAATGCGTCAGCGACAGCCCCTGGGTGACTACGGCCGAAGGGGCGGAACTGGTTATAACCCTTGCCGCGATAGGCGAAATGGAGCGCGCTGCCATCGTGTTCAACTGGCTTTCAGACAAGAAATACGATGATGGGTCTTACTGGATGGGTGTAACATTCCCGGACGGCGTTATATGGCCGGAGGAAAAAACGTCCTGGACGGCGGCTGCGGTGATTCTCGCATCCGATGCCCTCTATAAAATAACTCCTGCCGCTGACCTTTTTTGTCACCGCTTTTGGGACCAACACAACAAAATTGCTCCGGAATTGATTACCCCCGAGGGGTGTGCCGAGCGGAAGTGATGGCCGTTCATCAAAGAGGTTTGAACAACGTTGCTCAGAGACCACCGTCCATATCTGCTCAAAAAACTCTATAAGGATTTCCAGAGACACTACGTAAATTGGTTTCTTCGGCCCCAGTTTGAATTTCTCGGGAGGGGCTGCACCTTTATGAAACCCTGGTACGTCGAGCTGTTCGGTGGGCCGATACACCTCGGCGACTATGCGACGGTTATTGCGACACCCGATAGCAGGGTTCGCCTGACCGTCTGGACGGCTATGGGAGAAGAGGGGATTATCAAGATAGGCAACTACGCCCTCATTTGTCCCGGTGTCAGGGTAAGCGCCGCAAAAAAAATAGAAATCGGCGACAGCTGCATGCTTGCCAACGGGGTTTTTATTACCGATTCGGACTGGCACGGCATCTACGACCGAAGCCTCCCGGTGGGAAAAAGTGAGCCGGTGCAGATTGAAGACAACGTCTGGATCGGCGACAGCGCTATCGTTGGCAAGGGGGTAAGGATAGGTAAAAACAGCATTATCGGCGCCGGATCCGTTGTCGTGCATGACATCCCGGAAGATGTGATAGCCGCGGGAAATCCGGCCGCAGTTATCAAACATCTCGATAAAAGCCAACCTCTAAAAACACGCGCCGACTGGCTCGCCGACCCGCAAAAGCTCGCAAGGCAGTTCGAAGAAATCGATCGGAGCTTCATGCGCAATAATAGCTGGCATGGTTGGATTCGTTCACTTATATATCCCCGCAAGGGGGATTGATGTTGGAAAGGGAAGGGAGATTTTTTTATGAGGGTAGCGATTGTCGCACCGCCTTATCCATTGGAAGAGGCCCCGGCGCCCCCTCTCGGCGTGACTTACGTTGCCGCCGCGTTTGAAGCGGCGGGCGCAGAGGTACGAATATTCGACTATCTCGTCAGGGGTTATTCCCCCGAGAAGCTCCACGCGGAGATTGACGATTTCAAGCCCGATGTTCTCGGCTCGACATCCGTCACGATGAATTTTCCTGTTGCGGCGCAGATTGTCAGCGAGGCGAAAAGGTACAGGCCGTCTCTTTTGACTATGATGGGCGGGCCTCATGTTTCGTTCACCGCGGAAAGATCGCTGAAAGAATATCCGGCAATAGACATGATCGTGATCGGCGAGGGCGAACAGACGATTGCCGAAATGATGTCCTGCGGCATGGAAGCACGTGCAATAAAAAAACTTAAAGGGATAGCTTACCAAGAAGACGGGATGGTTATCGTGAATGATAGAAGACCTTTTATTGAAGACATCGATACGCTGCCGCTGCCGGCTCGTCACCTTCTTCCGCTGTCGAGGTATCAGGCTCTCGGGTTCCCGATCAGTATCATCACGTCTCGCGGCTGCCCCTATTTATGTATCTTCTGTCAGGGCCGCAAGATGGTCGGACACAGAATCAGAACAAGAAGCCCGTCTTTGATCGTCGATGAAATAGAACAGATCCTCTCCTACGGAATTGACCGCATTAATGTTGCCGATGACCTTTTTGTCTCTTCTCCGAAAAGGGTGAAAGAGGTTTGCGAAGAAATCATGCGTCGCCGGCTGCAGTTTAGCTGGAGCGCGTTTGCACGGGTAAACACGGTTGATAAAGAAACGCTGCAACTGATGCGCGAAGCCGGCTGCGACAGTATCAGTTTCGGTGTCGAAACCGGAAACGCGGAAATGATGAAGAGAATCAAAAAAGGGATAACCCTTGCTCAGGCCCGCCGTGCTGTGTCTTTATGTCGCGATGTAGGGATTATACCGCATACGTCTTTTATCGTCGGGCTCCCCGGTGAATCCTCTGAAACCCTGCGGGAAACCGCCGAATTTGCCGCGGACCTCGGCTCTCTGTACGGCTATCATATGCTGGCCCCTTTTCCGGGAACGACTGTCCGCGAGGATATCGCCGATTATGATCTTGAGATACTCACCGACGACTGGACCAAATACGATGCGAATCACGCGATAGTAAGGACGTCCGCCCTTTCGGCCGCGCAACTTCAGGAGTTCGTCGCCGATTTCGAGGCGGAAATCAACAAGGTCTGGAACGAGATGGTACGGGGATATTACGCCAAGATCAATACACCGGCTATCGATATGCAGGTAGAGGGCCACTTCCGTATGGAACTTGTTTATCGCCTCCTTTCGGAAGACCTTATTGAAAAGCTGGGAACAGTGGAAACAGATGGTTTTGATGATCCGTTTGCATTTGCTGAGGAGACACTTTGCGACCGCATTAAAAAAGCCACCGGCGTCGATCGCGATCTGATCAAAAAAACGATCCGGGACTTTGTAGCAAAAGGCTATCTTCGTCAGAAGGTGTCCAACACAACACACTGCTGGAGCTGGACGCACAACAACCGGGATTCACGGGGGTAACATCAAGACGCAGAATTGATCGCCTTCCATTGCTGCAACCCCTTTTTGGTGATTGCGGCGCCCGGCGCCCTTCTGAGCACCCCCAATGTTTGTACCGTCGGCAATTCTTCAAAGAGACCTGAATCGATTGCCATTTGATAAATACATCTCGGTGCCTGGCCCCCTTGACTGCTATTTAGGAAAATGTCGTGGATTACGAGATATCCATTCGGCAGCAGATGCGAGATCCATGAACTATAGTCACTAAACGCTGCTTCGAACGTATGACCTCCATCTATAAATATCAAACCGAGCGGTGTTCTCCAGAAACGTGCTACAACGGCGGAGCGAGAAACAATAGGGACAACCGTGTCCTGAAGACCGGTTTCATGCACGACCTTCAAAAAGAAAGGAAATGTGTTGACCTTTCCTGTTTTTTTATCGAAAAGTTCGGGATCAAAATACTCCTCTCCCGGCTGCTGTTCTTCCGAACCCTCGTGGTGATCAATGGAAAAAAGAATGCCGCCCGATTTTTTGCACCCAAGCCCCAAATACGCGGTCGATTTTCCACAGTAGCTTCCTATTTCGAGACACGGACCTTGCCTTGATGCCTCACGTGCAAGCTGATAAAGACGATGTGCCTCCTGTGTGGCCAGAAACCCCCTCAAGCCCATTTCATCAAGCTTTTTTACAGTGGTCATCTTTCGGACCCGTCCCTCGCTTTTTTAGAAAAAAATACAACTATCCTTTTCCAAACACAAGTGTTTAAGCCCCAAAAACCCCTCAAAAACGGTTTTGTGAAGTGCAATATTAAGGTCGTTCGGTCAAACAGCCCCTGAGCGAATGCCCTTTTATGGACAGTTCTGCAAAGCCCTCGCGTTTTGGAAAAAACCTATTTGCACTTGGGAAAAACCTATTTGCACTTGATAATAAATCAATCGCGGATTTTGGGGTTAAAAAAAAGCTTGACATATCTACATATAGTGATATTGGAAACAGCTACCACAATA
>DYLD01000015.1:0-18172 GCA_020722315.1 Syntrophus aciditrophicus | reverse complement strand
CTACCACAATATATTGCGTTCTTGTTAACACTTTATCCGGCCTATTCATCGAAGCGAGGTATGAAATGAACTCACAAATAAAAAAGCGGGACGGGCGTTTGGTCAAATTCAACCCGGTAAAGATTACCAATGCAATCGCCAAGGCAGGGGCAGCGACGGGAGAGTTCGATTTCCAGTCGGCAAGGGTGCTCACGATCCGGGTTCTCAATCTTGCCGAACAGCTCTTCGATGACAATATACTAACCGTTGAGGAAATCCAGGATATAGTCGAAGAGGTTCTTCTGTCTTCGACGTATAAAAAGACCGCCAAGGCTTACATCATCTACCGTGAACAGCATGCACGCTTGAGGGATGTCACGAATCGCATGCAGGTTGACCTGGTGGATAAATACCTCAATAGAACCGACTGGAAAATCAATGAGAACAGCAACATGGATTATTCTCTCCAGGGATTAAACAACTATATATCCTCTGAGGTCAGCAAGGCCTACTGGCTCAACGAAATATACCCTCCCGAGGTGCGGAAGGCCCACACGGACGGTGAATTTCATATCCATGATCTGAGTCTGCTTTCGGTCTATTGCGTCGGTTGGGATCTGTATGATTTGCTTATTCAAGGCTTTCGCGGCGTTTCCGGCAAGGTTGAAAGCAGGCCCGCAAAGCATCTGCGCAGCGCGCTGGGTCAGGTCGTGAATTTTTTCTATACACTGCAGGGGGAGGCCGCAGGCGCCCAGGCCTTTTCCAACTTTGACACGCTGCTGGCACCGTTCATCAGGTATGATGGGCTCAAATACAAGGAGGTTGAGCAGGCGCTGCAGGAGTTTATTTTCAACATCAACGTCCCGACAAGGGTTGGTTTCCAGACTCCGTTTACGAATGTAACACTCGATATAAAACCTCCCGACTATTATGCCGATAAAAGCGTCATTATCGGCGGGGAATTACAGAAGGAAACGTACGGTGAATTCCAGGAGGAGATGGATATGTTCAACCGTGCGTTTCTGCAGGTGATGTCTGACGGCGACGCCAAAGGCCGCGTCTTTACGTTCCCGATCCCGACATACAATATCACACCGGATTTTGATTGGGACGATCCAAAGTTAAAAGGACTCTGGGAAATGACGGCAAAATACGGCGTCCCCTATTTTTCCAACTTTATCAACTCGGATATGAAGCCGGAGGACTCCCGCAGCATGTGTTGCCGCTTGCGGATTGACAACCGCGAGCTGGAAAAAAGGGGAGGAGGGCTTTTCGGCTCGAACCCGCTTACCGGGTCGGTTGGCGTCGTAACAATCAATATGCCGCGGATAGGGTATCTATCTGACACAGAGGAAGAATTCCTCGACAAACTCGGGCAATTGATGGAAACGGCCAAAAAAAGCCTTGAAATCAAGCGCAAGGTGCTGGAGCATTTTACCGAAAAGGATCTTTACCCATACACAAGGTATTACCTGCGCGATGTCAAGAAGCGGTTCAATGAATACTGGAAGAATCACTTCTCTACAATAGGTCTGGTAGGCATGAACGAGGCATGCATCAACCTGCTAGGCCAGGATATCACAACACCGGACGGTCAGCGTTTCACGCTGAAGGTCATGGACTTTATGCGTGAGACTCTCGTGCGCTTCCAAGAAGAAACGGGCAACAACTTCAATCTGGAATCGACGCCGGCCGAAGGGACATCCTATCGCCTTGCCAGAATCGACAAGGAAAAATATCCCGAGATTATCTGTGCCAACGAAGAACAGGTAAGAAACAATCACGCCGAACCCTTTTACACCAATTCAACCCAGCTTCCGGTGAATTATACCGATGATGTCTTCGAGGCCCTTGATCTTCAGGACGCGATACAGTGCAAATATACCGGGGGAACCGTATTCCACACATACGCCGGGGAACGCGTCTCGGATTCCAGAGCGGTCAAATCCCTGATACGAAAGATATGCACCCAGTATCACCTTCCCTATATCACGTTCACCCCGACATTCAGTGTCTGTCCCGAACACGGGTACATAAGCGGCGAGCAGCAGCGCTGCCCTATTTGCGGGCAGGAATGTGAGATTTATTCCCGCGTCGTGGGATACCTCCGACCGGTGAAGCAGTGGAATAAAGGCAAAAAGGAAGAGTTCAGCCTTCGCAAGGAGTTTGTCTTCTAACAATGAAAATCGGCGGTCTGCAAAAGGTATCCCTTATCGACTATCCGGGACGCATCTGTGCGATCATTTTCACGCAGGGTTGCAACTTTCGTTGCCCTTACTGTCATAATCCCGAACTTGTCGATCCCGAGAGGTTTGGTCCCGTATTTTCAGAGAAGGAGGTTTTATCCTTTCTCAAACAGCGTATCGGCAAGCTGGATGCGGTATCGATAACGGGAGGCGAGCCCACTCTTCAGCATGACCTTGAAGGGTTTATAGAAACCGTAAGGGAGATGGGCTACTCGATAAAGATTGATACCAACGGCTCACTTCCCGATGTTGTTGAAAGGCTGATCAAAAGGAATCTGGTAGACTTTCTCGCAATGGACGTAAAAGGACCGCTCGAAAAATATTCCCGGATTGTCGGCGTGGATGTAAACGTCAAAGACATCCAAAGAAGCATCTCGCTGATCAAGGATTCCGGTATAGAACACGAGTTCAGGACGACAGTCGTTCGTTCCCTGTTGGACCTCAATGATCTTTTGGCTATTGCTAAATTGCTGAAAAATGCTAAAAGCTATGTATTGCAGAGTTTTGTTCCGGTTAAAACCCTGAAAAGCGCATTTCTTAAAGAAAAAACCTATTCCCCGGCCGAGTTTTCCTTCTTCCGGCAGGAAATAGAAAAGGAAGGACTGCCTGTTTACGTCCGGTGAGTCGAATGGAGTTCCCATCTGATTGTCTCTAAAGACGATCATCTTTTTCACATTTAAGGGAATCTTTTAATGAGCACTGGCATGAAGAACCCTTCGAAAAATACTGATCATACTGCCGCAGTTTCCAGGGTTCGCCAGTTACCAACGTCGTTGCAAGGCCTTGCCGGGGGCAGCCTGGCGATTTTGCACAAATTAACAAAGGTCGGAACGGCCCTCTCTGCAGAACGGAAAATAGATTCTCTTCTTGAAATGATTGTGGAAGAAGCAAAAGAACTCACCGGCGCAGACGGAGCAACCCTGTACATTATGTCTCCGGATAAGACACAATTGCAATTTGCGATAGTGGAAACAGACAGACTTAATATCAAAATGGGCGGAAAGGGTGGAAAAATAACCTGGCCTCCAATACCACTGAAAAACTCCGAGGGGCTACCGAACCATTCCCATGTGTGCGCCCATGCCGCACTGACAAAGACAACAATCAGCATTGATGATGTGTACGAGTATAAAGACTTCAACTTCGAGGGCACAAGGAATTTTGACCGCAGCACTGGATACCGCTCCCGTTCGATGCTTGTGGTTCCGATGAAGAACCATGAAGACGAGGTTATTGGAATCCTACAACTGATCAATGCCCATAAAGGAACAAAAATCGTTCCGTTTTCACCGGTATCCGCCGAGATAGCCAAATCCTTTGCCTCACAGGCCGCCGTGGCTTTTTCCAATACCTTGCTTGTCCAGGAACTCGAGACGTTGCTGGAGGCGTTTATTCGCATAATTGCTTTCACTATCGACGAAAAATCCCCTTACACAGGGGGACATGTCCGCCGGGTAGCAGATATGACGATGAAAATAGCTCGCAAGATCAACGAGCAGCACAAAGGGTTCTTTTCTGACATTCGGTTTTCCGAAGATGAGCTGAAAGAATTACAGATCTCCGCCTGGCTTCATGACGTCGGAAAAATCATAATCCCGGAACACATTCTTGATAAAGAAACCAGGCTTCAGGCCATTTGTGACCGAATTGAACTTATAAAACACCGTTTTGAATTACTCAGATTGAATGCACTGCTGACCAAATCCGCCGGGGAAAAGGCTTTGGCCAAGAATTCGGAACAAAGTCTTCGTGATGAGTTCAATTTCCTGATGGATACCAATGTCGCGGACAGTCCCCCATCCAAAGAAACGCTGGCAAGGATAAAACGGATAGCGAAGAAAAAATATCCACTGCAGGGAAAAATGGAGTCCCTGCTTTCAGCGGACGAAGTCGAACACCTCTCTATACCCAGCGGGACGTTGACGTCAAAAGAGAGACAAATCATTCAGAACCACGCGATGATGACATACAGGATTCTGTCACAATTGCCTTTCCCTGAAAAGATGAAAGATGTTCCCCAATACGCGTCCTTTCACCATGAACGTCCAAACGGCACGGGCTATCCGAATGGTTTGACGGCGGAACAAATCCCTCTGCAGGCAAGAATCATTGCGCTGGCGGACGTTTTTGATGCGCTGATGTCGGGCGACAGACCCTACAAAAGGGGCAAAACGTTATCCGAGGTCATGGAATTAATGGAAAAAATGGCGAGCAACCTCGATATTGACCCGGATATTTTTGCACTCTTCAAAAATGAGGGGCTCTACCTCGAATATCCGATCGGGAAATCGTAAACAAAGTGAAACCTTTGAAAAATGCGGCCTGACGCGCAAATTTATTGATTTTTCTTAAGCTACCCCGCCGTCAAAGCCAAGGCTTTTAAAGGCGTTAAGAACGCAAAAGCTTACCCCGGAAGCGTTTAAACTGTAGAGCCTTGCTGCGACGCCGCGGGGGCGAAAAAGGTTTATGGGCGCGCAAGGCGGCGTTTTTTGAAAGGTCTCAAAGTACTAATCTTTGTGGGCTGACTTTTGGAGCGAGTCTATTTCCTTTTTGGCCTCAGCAACCCTTCGATCGTCTGATTTGAGCTCTTTCAAGGCCTTCCTGAAGTGGAATAGGGCACTGTCAGTCTTGCCTTTCATTCGGAAATATCTCCCAAAATAAAAATGTGACAGGCCACTATCAGACGATTTTCCGTATGCAACGGCAAGATTGTAACAGATATCGGGATTGTCCCGTTTTTTCTGTTCGGATTCTTTTAAGAAAACAACTGCGTCCGCTATATTGCCCTTTGCCAAAAGCGCTTTAGCAAGATAAAGCTTCGCCTCCATATCCTTTTCACACGCGGCGGTTGCCCGGCGCAGATATTCAACCGCCTTGTCGAATCTTCCGAAACTGAAAAGGGTGATTCCGTAATCACGCAGGACATCGGCGTCGTTGTTGTTCAGGCAAAGAGCTTTTATAAAATGGGCCGTGGACTCTTTTTCCATTCCCATTCTTCCTTCCGTGGCGGCAAGGCCATAAAGAAAGTCGATGTCATCCGGATTCTTTTTAACCTTTTCCCGAAAATATTTTAAATTTTCTGCTGCTTGATTTTGCTGCAACAAAAGAATGGTTTGCACCCTCTTCAGTCCACCTATGATTTCTTCAGCGCCGGCGTTATTTTTTTCTGTCTGGAGGAGTGCGTCTATATAGCTGATTCGCTCTTCCGTTCCGGGGTGCGTAAGGAAGTAGGATGGTATTTGATTGGAATAATATTCGTATCGCCTCATCATCTTGAGAAAATCAAGCATGTATCTGCCTTTATAACCCGAAGCGGTCAAATACAAAAAACCGCCTCTGTCGGCAGCCTCTTCATGCTCGCGGCTGTATTGTAGCGACAAAGATGTCGCCGCTGCCATAGAAAACCCTGTTATCGCGGCAGTCATTTCCCCACCGCGGCCGAGAAAAGCGCCGGCTATGATCGCTGCAAGCGTCGAGATATTGATTTTTTTCGACCTTTCGATCATTTCCGCTATATGCCTGCCGTTGATATGGGCGATTTCGTGGGCAAGAACGCCGGCCAGTTGACCTTCATTCTCAACCAAATTGATCAGGCCCTGGTTTACATAGACATAGCCTCCGGGCGTCGCAAAGGCATTAATTCCCGAGCTGCGCACAACCGAAAACCGGAAATCAAAAGGAGCTTTATCACTGTGAGAGACAAGCAGACCGCCCAGTTTATTCAAATAGCTGGTAGCCCTGTCGTTATCCAAAATAAGGTTATTTTTTTGTAATCTGTCGTAGAATTCTTTTCCCAGTTTCTTTTCGTCTTCGAGCGTAAATGAGGCGATCGCGGTTTGGGTGCAAAAAATCATAAGCAAGGCTATAAACAAAACAGACCAGCATTTCTTACCCCCCCGCAGGGATGAAGAATAAATCGCAAAAGGCTGAAACGTCTGTGAATCAAACAATGTCTTACGGTCATGCACCAACATCGTCGTACCTATATCCTTGGAAAGGGGAATTCCCCGGCCACGCCTCTTTTTCAATTGCCCCATTGACTGTTATGCTCTAATAACGTAAGGAACACTAAAACAGTTTCTTTTATAGTACAAACGAGGTCTTTACGGAAGCAAATTCAGACGCTCAAGATGACAGAAGACCGTAATGGAAAAAGACGATGGAAAGAAAACCAATCATCACGATCGACGGTCCTGCGGGAGCGGGTAAAAGCACGATAGGCAAGCTCATCGCTGCGCGGTTTTCCTTTTTCTACTTGGACACCGGGGCTATCTACAGGGCGCTGGCTTATAAAGTTGAAAATTTAAATGATGAGAAGAGTGAAGAAACGATCATAGATATTTCTGGACGAACAGTGATCACGGTAAAAAATGACAACGGAATGTTTCGTGTTTCGGTTGACGGAAACGACGTAACCGAATTTATCCGCTCAGAAAAAATCGGTGCGCTGGCATCCGGGATATCGAAAATTCCCGCCGTAAGAAAAAATCTGCTGCCTGTTCAGCAAAGAATAGGGTCGGCGGGGGGCGTTGTTGCGGAAGGGAGAGACATGGGAACCGTTGTGTTTCCAGATGCCGAAATCAAATTTTATCTCGATGCGTCACTTCAGGAACGGGCCAAAAGAAGATACAAAGAGCTGCTGGCAAAAAACGAGAAGATATCTTTGAAAGAGATCACGGAAGATATGATTGCGCGTGACCGGCAGGATATTGAGCGCGAAACGGCGCCGCTGACGATCCCTGAAAATGCAATTGTAATAGATTCAACCGATAAAACAATTGAAGAAATTGTGATAACAATGTCCAATGTGATTCAACACCATAATTACACGCAGATTACAACGAAAAGGGATTGATTTTTTAACGTTAATTTTCTTGATAATTCAGAATTCGTGTGTTAGTTACGAAACAGGATTAAATTAAAATTCTTAGGGGGTAGCAAGTTAATGGGTGAAGACGGCAACGAAATTTTAAACCAGCAGCCAGAAAAAAAGGACGGCAAGGAAGGCACAACGAACGGGGAGAAAGAAGAAAACTTCAAGGATCTTTATGAACAAAGCCTACAATCAGTTCAGCTGGGCAGTGTATTAAACGGGAAAATTGTCCAGATAAATGCGGACACGGTGATGGTCGATGTGGGGTGGAAAACGGAAGGATACATCCCCTATCGCGAGCTGGTTGATGAAAAGGGGGAAATGCCCTTTGCCATAGGTGATGAAATCGAGGTTCTGGTTGATCGCCGTGATCAGGATGGAAATCTCGTTCTTTCCCGCGATAAGGCCGCCAAGATCAAGATATGGGATGATATCAAACTTGCCTGTGAACAAAATACACCCCTCAAAGGCACCATTGTTGAAAGGGTCAAAGGCGGTTTGTCCGTTGACATAGGAATCCCTGCATTTTTGCCGGGCTCCCAGGTTGATATCCGTCCCATCCGGGATCTTGATCGCTATGTCGGACAGAATTTAGAATTCACCGTCTTAAAATACGACCGCAAGAGAAACAATGTTGTGCTCTCGAGGCGTTCCATACTGGAAAAAGAAAGAGAGGCGCAAAAAACGGAAACCCTCAAGAACATTGAGGAGGGAAAGATTGTCGAGGGTGTCATCAAAAACATTACCGACTACGGCCTCTTTATCGATCTGGGCGGGATAGACGGATTGCTCCATGTGACGGATATTTCCTGGGGGAGGGTGACAAGACCGGCCGACCACTTTTCAAAAGGGGAAAGGATACGCGTCAAAATCCTTTCCTTTGACAGGGAGAAAGAACGTGTTGCGCTGGGTCTTAAACAGCTGACGGAAAACCCGTGGGACACGATAAAGGAAAGATATCCGGTAAATTCAATTGTTACAGGAAGGGTTGTAAACATAACCGATTATGGCGTTTTTGTTGAGCTGGAACCGGGAGTAGAAGGGCTGGTGCATGTATCCGAGATGTTCTGGACCAGGGAAGTCAAACATCCCGCTAAAGTGCTGGCTATCGGACAAGAAATCAATGTGATGATTCTTAATATCAATACCGAAACGAAACGCATTTCTCTGGGGTTAAAGCAGACAACCCCCAATCCGTGGGAAACGCTCAAGCAAAAGTATCCTGAAGGCAGTATTATAACGGGTGTCATAAGAAACGTCACTAATTTCGGCATTTTTGTAGGTGTCGAGGAGGGCCTGGACGGTCTTATACACCTTTCCGATATTTCCTGGAAGCAGCATGCCAAAAACCCTTCGGAGAGTTTTAAAAAGGGACAGACGATTCAGGCAATGGTTCTCAATATCGACGTCGAACATGAAAAGTTTTCCCTTGGCCTGAAACAGATTGAAAAAAATCCATGGGATGAATTAGCCGAAAAGTATCCCGTTGGCAGTACCGTTAAAGGCAAAATTACGAATATTACCGAGTTTGGAATATTTGTAGAAATCGAAGAGGGTATTGAGGGGCTGGTACATATATCTGAATTAAGTTCAAAGAGAGTGAAATCCTCATCGGAATTGTACTCGGTCGGGGAAGAAGTTGCGGCTGTTGTCAAGAATATCGATTCCAAAAGCAAAAAAATCCGTCTGAGCATAAAGGATCTTGAATCAAAAACAGAGGCTAAACCGACAACTCAATATATCAACAATAAGGAAAACATCCCGTCCAACCTCAGCAGGGCCCTTGCGGACGTAAAGATCATGGATAAAGACGATCCGAATCACTGAGAATACTTATGAGGAAACATCCCGTCATACTGGGAATCTCGTTGATGGCTTGTCTTGCCGTGTTATGCGCTTTCTTTCTTTATCAGGCCGGGCTTTTCGCCAGCCCCCCGGGCGGTTACCACAGCCCGAGTGTAGGGGTCATTACAATAGAAGGGATTATAACCGACTCAAAAGATATCGTTGAACAGATAGATGAATTTGCCCAAGACAAAAAAATCCAAGCCGTTGTGCTGAGGATCAATTCTCCCGGCGGAGGCGTTGCTCCGGCTCAGGAAATCTACCAGGCGGTTCTGGAGTTAAAGAAAGACAAAAAGGTCGTTGTGTCTATGGCTTCGGTCGCGGCTTCCGGAGGATACCTGATCGCTGTTGCGGCCGATCGTATTCTGGCCAATCCGGGGACAATAACCGGCAGCATTTCCGCGGTTATGCATCATGCAAACGTCGAAGAACTTATGAAGAAGATAGGGATCCGTTCGTCTGTCGTAAAAAGCGGAAAGTTCAAGGATATCGGATCGCCGACACGAAAAATGACCGACGAAGAACGAGCCCTTATTCAGGGCATTGTCGATGACATATACGACCAGTTTGTTGAAGTCATAGTCCAAAACAGAAAGATTCCCCTGGAGAACATCCTACAGCTTGCCGACGGACGGATCTTTTCGGGGAGGCAGGCCAAAAAACTGGGGCTTGTTGATGAACTGGGAGGATTCAACGACGCGGTTATGCTGGCCGGCCGACTTGCTGGACTCAGAGGAAAACCCCCGATTGTTTACGGCACAAAAAGAAAGGCCGGGATTCTCGGTTATCTCTTCGAAGGCTCCGGTTTGTTCGGGCTGTTAGGGCAAAAGAGCCATGATTCGCTGGGCGCGATGTACTTATGGCAGTAATGCCTGGCCGCAACAGGGGTGTATTCCGTATTGACGGAAGCTGATTTGAGGCCTTTCATGACGTATAAAACACTGCTTTTGGAAAAGAAACCCGATTATGCAATCGTAACCCTGAACAGACCGGCAGAACTCAATGCGCTTTCCCTCGACATGAGAATGGAGCTGTCCGATTGTTTCAACTATCTGGAAGGGGAAGGGGATGTTCATGTCGTCATTCTCACCGGCGGAGATTATGTCTTCTCGGCAGGCATGGATCTCAAAGAGATGGCCGCAATACCGGATGGAGATATAAAACATTACTTTGCGACGGTCTCGCAGTTGTTGAAAAAAATCTATTCCTTTCCGAAACCGGTTGTCGGGGCTGCCGGAGGGGTTGCGCTGGGCGGAGGATTCAATCTGTTGGCCCTTTGCGATTTGATTATAGCCTCCGAAAGCGCTATATTCGGTCATCCGGAGCTGAAGTTCGGCATCAATCCGCTCTTTGACCCACTGCGCCAACTTGTAGGTGTAGCAAAGGCAAAAGAGCTGACAATGCTGGGTGAACCCATCGGGGCGATGGAAGCATTAAGGATCGGATTGGTCAACAAGGTTGTTCCGCCAGAGAAATTGATGGAGGAGACCGAGGCAATAGCCTCAGAGCTTGCCAAACGTTCCCCCACAACGATAAAATATATAAAGAAATTGTCGACGATGGTTCCCCTTCTGGACAAATACTCGGCTCTCCAGCTGGAATGTGATACCGAAGAGTTCCTCTTTTCCGGCGCGGAGCGGAAAATGCTGATGAACGAGTTTATTGAATCGTTGAGGGAACACAAGCACAGATAAAAGGGACCCAAATTGGTTTATCCGTTATTCCATCCGTCCTCAGAAGTTGCAAAATCGCGCAGTTGATCCCGCCTTTTTTTGTGCTGCAATTTTTTCAGGGCTTTCGCTTCTATCTGCCTGATGCGCTCGCGGGTGACACCCATCATTTCGCCGACTTCTTCAAGGGTGAAAGGCCCGTAGTTGCAGGCAACCCACGTGCAATTGAAATATGCCTCGTTTTTCAGATACCAATCGCACGTAGTGTCGTGACATACTTCGGTAATTATATGCCCTGTTTTTTTACACCGGTAGACATCGTTCAAAATGCGGCCTCCTTACTTTTTTAATGAACAGCCCGCATACCTCTTTTTCAAACGCTTTGAAAGAGAAAATAAGAACTTGAATCCGGTTTGTCAACAGACAAACTCATGCCTAAGGCATAAAAACCTGTTTATAAAAATCTCTGTATGAACCAGAATAAGGCCATTCCGGTCAGAGTGGTTCCGGCAAGGGATCTGGTTTTAACGGCAACCAGCAGCGTGGGCACTGATACAAAGAACTCGGGGGTAAAAGGATTGAAACGCCTCGGGTCACCTACAATCAGAATCGCCGGGAGAATAAGTGCGCTAAGAATCGCAGCAGGTATAAAATCGAGCCACTCCACGAACCATGCAGGCAGCAATCGGCGCGACAGCAAATAAAGCGGCGCCCATCGCGGGATATACGTAACAAGGCCCATGCCTGCGATGACCCAGAGGATGTGAGTATTCATGATTTTTCCTCTAAATGCCCTTTTGAACCGGTTCGCCGGATGATAAGGCCGATCGTTGCCGCAAGAAAGGATGCAACAATAATATAATAGTTCCCCGGAATAACCAGCGCAACAACCACGGCGAGGATTCCGGAAATCACTGCGACGATGACATGGAGAGAATTCCTGACCTGAAACACCATCAGGCAGATAAACATTGCCTCCAGTGCATAGTCAAGCCCGAACGCGCCATCCGGCACGAGGGTGCCGAGCATGCTACCGGCAATCGTGCTTATGACCCACGTTAGATTGCTGATCTGGTTGACAACCAGGGCCGCCTGCCAGTTCCAGTTTCCCTGACGAAACATAGCCGAGTTCAGCGCGAAACTCTCGTCGGTAATACCGTAGGCAAAAAGCGCAGCCTGGCCTCCGCTTAGGTCACGGAGGTGGACGGATAAGGACGAACTCATCAGCAGATGACGAAGGTTTACGACAAACGTTGTTAGAACAACCGGCAAGAACCCGGCACCGTTTTCCAACATCGCCGCAGCGATAAACTGTGAGCTTCCTGCATAAACAACAACTGACATAAAGCCGACTTCGAACGGAAGCAGTCCGGCCTTGCGGGCAATCACCCCGAACGCAAGCCCTATCGCCACGTATCCCAAGCAGATGGGCCAGGCGGCAGCGGTTCCGTTTCTGATTGCACTGTTTCCCAAAATGCCGCCGGATGAATTACCAGTCATAGTCTTCAGGGAACGCCCCACCCAACTGTGTTATTTTATTTTTTGTCTATGTAAAAAGGACCAGCCTGTCAATCTATTTTCTCAAGCTTTGGACAACCCAGAAAAAGTGGTTTCATCACATGCAATTGGAAGGCTTTTCGGTCACACGTTCGTCGGAGCAAATTTGAGAAAGTCTGAAAAACGGGCGCAGCGGCGCATAATTTGCGTTCGAGAGTGCAACGAAACGCAACAGCGAAAACCTTGCAAAGCGAGACGTAATCTTCATCAAAAGATTCCTACGCAAGCAATGAAACCATCGTGGATGGTTTTTGCAAAGGTCTCAATCCCGTCAGTTTGTCCAACACAGCGAAACATTCGAAAAAGAATCCGTTGTCCTTTTGTAGTCTCTGTGATAAATAGTAAATATAGATGGAATCAGCAAAAGGGCCCGTAATAAGCATTGTTCGCACGGGATAAGATAACCCAAGGATCGATAAGGAGGAAAAGCCATGTTAGATGAGATAGTTAAATTGCTCGGCGAGGAAGCACAGTCATTATTGGAACATAAATGCTCCACAGTAGGCAAAGAAGCCCTGCATTTGCCGGGACCTGACTTTGTCGATCGGATCCTGATGCAAACAGACAGACCTACCGGAGTGCTTCGAAACCTACAATCGGTGTTCAATACTGGCAGACTGGCAGGAACCGGTTATCTATCCATCCTTCCGGTTGATCAGGGCATTGAACACTCCGCGGGTGCGTCATTTGCACCCAACCCGATCTACTTTGATCCGGAAAACATCGTCAAGCTTGCGATCGAGGGTCAGTGCAACGCGGTTGCTTCAACACTCGGAGTTCTCGGGGCTGTCGCAAGAAAGTACGCGCACAAGATACCCTTCATCGTTAAATTAAACCACAATGAACTCTTAACCTATCCCAACAAATACGACCAGAGGTTGTTTGCATCGGTTGATCAGGCGTTTGACATGGGTGCCGTCGCCGTCGGCGCGACGATCTACTACGGTTCGGACGAATCAGCCAGGCAGATCGAGGAAATCACAGAGATATTCGAATACGCCCACCAGCTCGGGATGGTGACGGTTCTGTGGTGTTACCTGAGAAACAGCGCGTTTAACAAGGATGGGGTGGACTATCACGTCTCCGCCGATCTTACCGGACAGGCGAATCATCTTGGCGTCACGATCGAAGCGGATATTGTCAAGCAAAAACAGCCCGAGTGCAACGGCGGTTATAATGCACTGAAATTCGGCAAGACCAGCAAGCTCGTTTACGATAAACTGACGACCGACAATCCAATTGACCTGACCAGGTATCAGGTCGTCAACTGCTACATGGGAAGGGTTGGACTGATCAACTCCGGAGGAGCGAGCGGAAAGGATGATCTAAAGCAGGCGGTACGGACCGCGGTGATCAATAAGCGCGCCGGCGGAATGGGTCTTATTACCGGAAGAAAGGCATTTCAAAAACCGATGAAAGACGGTGTGGAAATTCTTAACGCGATACAGGATGTCTATCTGGAAAAGAAGATAACCATTGCCTGATTCGTTGTGGATGTTTGGTTTCAAGCTTTTGGTCTTAAGAAAACAGGGGAGGCCTCTTTTGATTTCCAAGGGAGGCTCCCCTGTGTTTTTATGTTTGGCATGTTATGGCAGATAAAGTTGTCCGTGTAGCGGATCTCTGGAAATATTACGATGGGGACAGTCAAAACGGTGTCGAGGCGCTCAGGGGTGTAAACATCGAGATCGCCCGGGGGGAGGTTGTCGCGCTTTTCGGTAAAAGCGGTTCCGGAAAGAGCACTCTCCTCAATCTTATCGCCGGGTTGGACCGCCCGACAAAGGGTTTTATCGAGGTGAACGGGAAAGATCTCCGGATGCTCGACGAAACCCGGCGAACCCGGATGCGAAGAACGGAAATAGGCTTTGTTTTTCAGTTCTTTAACCTTATTTCCACACTCACCGCATTTGAAAATGTTCACCTTTCATCCGAACTGGCAAAAAAGGCCGACCGTGCAAAAACAAAAGAGATCCTCGCGTCGGTCGGGCTTGCCGGCATGGAGAACCGTTATCCGCATGAACTTTCCGGAGGCGAGCAACAACGCGTCGCGATCGCCCGCGCAATCATCAAGGAACCTCTTTTGGTTCTGGCGGACGAACCGACCGGAAACCTGGATACGCAGACCGGGACCCATATCCTTGAACTTTTGACATCACGCTGCCGGGAAGGAAAAATGTCGCTTTTAATGGCAACCCATACACCACTCGCGTCAGAGTTTGCCGATCGAATCCTGACGATGGTTGATGGTGTAATCCGTGAGGAGTTCGTCACTGATCAACCAAGACCCTAATCAAAATAATCTCTATTTTTCAATAGATTGATAGAAATACCCTAATAAACCAGATTAAGTCTATGCGTTATCCAGTTATTTTCGTTATTAAATCTTTTTTGATATACCTGAAGAGAAGGCGGAGTCTGAGCCTGCTGCAGCTTCTCGGTATTGCCTGCGGAACCGCAGCGGTTATCGGAATGACGCTTTCTGCAAGATCGGCCCTGCAAAGCTTTACCGATGCGGTCGTTTTTTTGCAGGGAAGGGCGACCCACACGATGAAGAGGACGGCCGGTCCGCTCGATGAAAAAATCTTTGCCGAGTTGATGCATGATAAATCGGTGAACCGTTTTTCGCCGGTGATTGACCGTAAATTAAAGCTTGCGGACGAAAGCCTCATACGCGTTCTGGGCATCGACCCTTTTCTGGACAGGGATATTCGCCCGGAAATTATCAGTATGGGTTTCGCGCAAAAAAAACTCGATTTTTTCCTCGATGAGAAGGCCGTTTTTCTTGAAGCTGCAACCGCCAAACGTCTCGGACTCCTGCCCGGAGAAGAAATACAGACGTTCAAGGGTCCGTTAAAGGTCGTCGGAGTCTTTTCGAACCCGTCCGAAGAGCCTCTGATTTTGATGGATATCAGCCATGCGCAGGATCTTTTTTCGCTTGCCGGAAGCGTTGACTATGTGGATTTGATCCTCAACGACGAGGCCGCCTTCAAAAACCGCTGGGAAAAAGGCTTCCAAATTAAATCAAGCCAACAGAAGGCCCAGACGTTCAGGGCGATGGTCAGGTCTTTCAGACTGAATCTGGAGGCGCTGTCTTTGATGGCACTTCTGCTTGCCGTTTTCTTGATCTACAATACAACGATGTTCACGGTTATCAGCCGCAAGAAAGACGTTGGAATCCTGCGCAGCATCGGTGTTAGCCGCAAAGAAACAATTCTTGCGTTTCTTGTCGAAATTCTGATTCTCGCCGTCCTCGGAGGCGCCCTAGGCGGGATTGCCGGTTACTTGCTCAGTTTTTTTCTGACAAAGATCGTCGGGGGAGCCATCAGCAACCTCTATTTCTTTTTACAGCCTGCCTTTCCTGATTGGTCAACGTTTATCGTTGTGGAAGGCGCTCTGCTCGGTTGTCTGGCCGGCATTCTCGGCGCGCTGTACCCGCTGACAGAACTCGTGCGCGTCGACCCAATCGAGGCGCTCCGCGGCCGCGCGCCGGACAGAAGTGGCACAAAGAAGGCTTTTAATACGGCATGGATCGGCATTTTTATCGTGTTTGTAAGCGTCATCGTCTTTATCGTGTCGGGCAGACACGTCTACGCGGCCTTCGCTGCGACATTCCTCTTTCTTCTGGGCGTCAGTTTAATGACCGGGATTGTTGTTGTGTTTGCAGAGCCTCTGTTAAAGGGATTTCTCGTTCGTATCGGAGGGCTTTCCGGGAGAATCGCCGCGGGGAACATAAGACAGAATCTCGGCCGGTCAAGCGTTGCGGTCGCCGCATTTACAATGGCGCTGGGTATGTCTATCGGGCTTGATTCGATGATAGGCAGTTTTCGGGAATCGCTTTCGTGGTGGATGGGCACGCAGCTTCAGGGAGATTTGTACATCTCCACGGCTTCCGAGCTTGAAGTGCCGCTGGATTTCTACAAAGAGCTTATGTCCGATCCGAGGATAGACGGCATCGATGCATACCGAAGGGCCGAGATCGAATTTGCCGGCAAAACGGCCTATATTACCGCCATACGCTCCCACATCCTTAAAAAATTTACGAATTTCGCCTGGTTTTCCGGCGGCGATGAACACTGGGATGAGGTTACAAAAGGGGACATCATCGTATCGGAAAGCTTTGTGAGAAATTTTAATATTAAGCCCGGGGAACGTATCACGCTCAAAGGCAATAAAGGCCCTGTCGAACTGCGCGTTGCAGCGGCATTTTACGACTACACCACCGAACACGGCCTGATCATTATGGACAGAAATAGATATATCGCCCTTTTTGACGATCCAACCATAAACAGCATCTCGGTCTTCATCGCGCCCGGGAATCCCCAGCGGGAGAAAATCACCGAAACCGTTCGGCAGATGGCCCTCAAAAGAGGGCTTTCGGTCTTCTCGAGAGAGCAGCTCCACAACAATGTCCTGCAGGTATTCGACAGCACATTCTCCGTTACACGTTCGATGAAGATCATGACCGTCATCATCGCGTTTCTGGGAATCGCCGGCGCGCTGATGACGCTCTTTATTGAAAGACAAAGAGATTTCGGGATCCTGCGCTCACTCGGTTTCTCGACAGGCCAGGTATCGGCAATGACACTTCTGGAAGCGATAGGTATGGGCGTTCTCAGCTTTGTTCTGAGCACGCTTGTCGGGACGGTTTTCGCTTTTATTCTGATCAAGGTTATCAACTTACGTAGCTTCAACTGGACGATATTCTTCTATCCGCACTGGCAACCCTATCTCACCGCATTTGCTACGGCAGTCCTGGCAAGCGTCGCTGCGGCGCTCTATCCGATATGGAAGGTGCAAAAGACCTATCCGCATATCCAGATGAGGGAAGAATGAGGGAAGAATAACCCCGGAAAAAGGGGTGGAATCTTTGCTGGATAAAGATATGAAACGCATGGGGATTTGTTTGGGTGCAATCGCCGTTCTCGTTTTGTTTACGGTTTCTTATCTACTTGCCGGCGATTGGCAGGAAGCCATTGAAGAAAGACACTGGAGTTTTCCACGTGATCATGGCGCACACCCACAGTACCGCACCGAATGGTGGTACTTTACCGGGAATTTGACCGACAAAAAGTCTAGCCGCTTCGGTTATCAACTCACATTTTTCAGGCATGCGCTACAGAAAGACCTGAAAAAAAACGATAATCCCTGGAAGATAAGGGATCTCTACTTTGCCCATTTTGCGCTGTCGGATATTGAAAACAAGCGATTCTGGTTCACCGAGAAGGCTTGTCGGAAAGGGCCGGGGCTCGCAGGATCTTTAACGGATACAATGCATGTATTCTGCCTTGACTGGTCGGCAATAATGAAAAGAAATACGATTCTTATCTCGTCAGATGAGGCAGGAATGCATCTTAATATAGCGCTTGTTCCGCGAAAGCCTTCCGTTTTTCATGGGGCAAAAGGTCTGAGCAAAAAGGGTCCCCTGACCGGGCAGGCCTCGTATTACTATTCCTTCACAGACCTGAAAACAAGCGGGCAAATACAGATCCCCGGGGCAAAAGCCCCCCTCGATGTCCACGGGATCAGCTGGTTCGATCACGAATTCGGATCCAATCAGCTTTCCGCCCAACAGGCCGGCTGGGACTGGTTTTCTGTTCATCTTTCGGACGGCCGCGATCTAATGCTCTATTTTATCAGGAGAAAAGACGGAACCCTCGAAAAGGCATCGTCCGGAACACTGGTAGAAAAAAACGGCGCCGTCCGCCACCTTCAGCTTGCCGAGATCCGATCGGATATTGCCGGTCACTGGAAAAGTCCGAAAAGCAAGGCACGCTACCCGAACAAATGGATGATAAAAATACCTTCGTGTCGTATTGACCTCAAGGTCGAAACAACGATCCCCGACCAGGAATTGAGAACCGCGAACTCCGTCGGCCTCGTTTATTACGAGGGGGCGATCGCCGGCAGCGGCACCTCGGCTGGAAAACCCGTTCTCTGTGAAGGATATGTAGAAATGACCGGATACGCCGGAGAAATCGGCGGGATCTTTTAGCCTGCAATCCCGG
>DYLD01000157.1 GCA_020722315.1 Syntrophus aciditrophicus | reverse complement strand
CCTGCGCTGGCCGACTCATGGGATTACGATAAGGCAAGCAAGACGTTTACATTCCGTCTGAATCCGAGGGCAAAATGGCACGATGAAAGGCCTGTTACGGCGGATGATGTCGTTTTTACGCTCGGATATTTCCGCAAACATCCCTATTCCTTTATCAAGCTTGCAGACATCAGCGAGGCCCGGGCAAAGGATGCCCACACCGTTTTGATTAGATTATCGAAACCCTATGCGCCTTTTTTGACCGTTTTGGCTGCGACAATGCCGATTCTGCCGAGGCATATCTGGGAGTCCGTGGCCGATCCTCGGAAATACAGTGATCCGAACGCGTTCATCGGTAGCGGACCCTATCTCTTCAGAGATTTCAATAAAACGAAGGGGACCTACCTTTATGAGGCCTTTGCCCATTATTACCAGGGCCGCCCGAAGGTGGACAGACTGATCTATCTTCGCACCGGTAATCCTCTGATATCGTTGATAAACAAGGAGACAGACCTTGCGAGCATCCGGCCGGAGATGGCCGGGCAACTTGCGAAGAAGGGCATGACGGTCATCAAGGATGAGCATGGCTGGTTGAAAAAGCTGATGATCAACCACAAAAAAGAGCCGTTGAACGACAGGCGTTTTCGCCAGGCGCTGGCCTATGCAATAAGCCAGCGGGAAATCGTCGAAAAGGGACACCGGGGTTTTGCGACGCCCGCCTCGTACGGGCTTCTTTCGATTGACCACGAGATGTACAACCCGGCGGTGCCGACGTACCCGTACGATCCCAAGAAGGCCTCCGGGTTGATCGAATCGCTCGGATTCACAAAGGGTGCGGACGGGTTCTTTCAGAAAAACGGTAAAAAGTTAACGCTTAACCTGCTTTGCTCGACGATCACCGCGGGCGGTCAGAGCGTTGCCGACAGGGACGGGGAAATCGTCAAAAGCCAGCTTGAGAAAATCGGAATAGCCGTTGATCTTGTTACGATGGAACAGACAACGACCGACAGCCGCATCAAGGGCTGGAATTTTGACCTCGCGATATCGGGCCACGGCGGGATCACGGGTGATCCGGTCATATTAAACGAGATGATTTTATCCACGTACGGGGGCGGTTCGGTAAACAGTTCCCGCTACGATGAGAATCCTGATTTGAACCGGCTTCTCGAAAAATCCGTTGTCGAGATGGATCAAAATAAGAGAAAAGGCCTTGTTTATGAAATCCAGAAAATATTTGCGCTTGATTTGCCGGCCGTTCCCCTTTACTATCCCCACGGTTTTTCTGCTTACAATCCGCAGAAAGGGGTTCACTGGTTCTACACGAAGGGCGGCATAGCAAAGGGGATTCCGATATCGCAGAATAAGATGGCGTTGCTCAGGTAATTGGTATTAGGTTTGGCGAAATGAAAACGAATCTTTTGCATGATAAACCCGAAATTCCCGATTACAGACTCTTTTCGATGCGCTACAGAAGCAGGGTCGCAACCTATCTGCTGGCCGCTTTAATTCTTATCCTGCTCGGCTACTATCTCCCCCGGCTGCTGCCGGGGGATTTTGTGACGGCGATGTACTCGGACTCTCCCGTTGTTCTGACACAGGAAGAGGAGGCCGGTCTGAAGGCCAGCTATGCCAAAAAGGAGGGTCTGGGCACATATCTTCTCGCTGTGGTTTCCCTAGACTGGGGTTTTTCTTATGCGTTTTCGGCGCCGGTTTCGAGTCTGATCTTTGCCGCGCTTCCGTGGACGCTTTTTCTGGTCGGCGGCGCCCATTTGATCGCAACGCTCGTCGGTTTTATCGCCGGCGTCGAGGCGGCCTGGCGGCGGGGCCTGTGGGAGAAGGTCGGTGTCGGTCTGATGACCTTTCTTGAGGGCACCCCGGAGATCGCAACCGGCGTTGGGTTTTTGCTTATTTTTGCCCTTTATCTGGGCTGGTTTCCAGCGTCAGGCGGGCAGACCGCCTATGCAGACTACGGGCTGCTGCATCGGGGTCTTAATATCCTGCACCATACGGCCCTGCCGTTTTTTACGCTTCTTATCGCGTATCTGCCGGGCAATTTTTTGCTGGCCAGGGCAAGCATGGTCGTCACGCTGAAGGCGCCCTTTTTGCGGACGGCCCGGGCCAAGGGTCTTCCGCCGATCAGGGTGCGTTACTCTCACGCAGCGCGCAATGCACTGCTGCCGGTTATGACTCGTTTCGGTCTGCGGTTTGCGTTTCTTCTGACCGGGGCTCTGGTCGTCGAGACGATCTATGCGTATCCCGGACTGGGAACGTTACTCTTCAAGTCGATAGCGTTGCGCGATTTACCGTTGATTCAGGCAATTGTTCTCTTTTCGTCGTTGATGGTTCTGACTGTGAACATGGTTCTGGAAATACTCTACAGACAGCTTGACCCGCGGGTGCAGGATGAAGCATAGCCTTTTTGGTAACCTCATGAAGGACAGATGGTTCGCCTTAGGGATTACTCTTCTTTTCGTCTTGACACTGCTCATTGCTTTGGGTGCGTGGTTCAGCCCGTATGATCCCCATGAGACGTCTTTCGAACCGCTGAGCCCACCTTCTAAAAGCCACTGGCTCGGCGTAAACGACGGCGGCATGGATATCTTTGCCGAATTGATGCTTGGCGTCCAAAACACCGTTTTCTTCGGTCTTTTTTCCGGGGCTATCGGCTTAATTTTCGGGATCTTCGCCGGTCTGGCAGCGGCCTGGAGGGGGGGGTGGATTGATGCGATCCTGATGAGACTGGCCGAGGTTCTTATGGCTATCCCTCCGGTCATGATCATGATTGTCATTGCGGCGTTTTTTCGTCCCTCGCCGGCGGTTCTTGCCGTTACTTTAGCGCTGATTTCGTGGCCGACTACGTCGAAGGCGATCCGCTCCCAGGCCCTGACGGTAAGAAAAAGCCTTCATGTGCGGGCCGCAAGAGACATGGGGGGAAACGGCTGGTATATTATCAAGAATCACCTGCTGCCGGAGTTGTTTCCGCTGTATCTGATCGGGTTTGTCGCGAAGACGAGGATGGCCGTTTTCATGGAGGCGTCGCTCGCGTTTTTGGGTCTGTTCGATCCCGGCCGGAAATCCTTGGGGGCGATGATACGTTATGCGCTGCAGTATTACTATCTTGATGTCTGGCTGAACTGGCTGGCGCCCCCGGTCTTGTGCTTTGCCTTGATTATGCTAAGCGTCACCTTTCTGGCGATAAGCATGGAGAAGATGTTCGATCCCAGACTGAAGGAACTGTAGAACATGGTTGAAATAGAAAAACTTTCCGTCATCTACCGGGACGGGGATCATTCTCTTGTTGCGCTGGATCGGATAAGCCTGCATTTGCAAACGGGGCGGGTAAGTGCGCTGATAGGTGAATCCGGCTCGGGAAAGACGACAATCGGCAACGCGATTATGGGACTCCTTCCACAGAATGCCTGCCTCGAAGGCAGCATCCGCCTCGACGGTAACGAACTGACCGGACTCGACGAGGAATCCTATCAAAGGATCCGCTGGCGGAAGGTAGCCATGGTGTTTCAGAACGGCGCGGCCGCCTTTAATCCGGTTCAGAGAATTGTTGATCAAATCGCCGAGCCGCTGATTTACCACGTAAAGATGAAAAGAGACCAAGCGCTCCAGACGGCCCGAAAGAGGCTTGCCGCGATGGGTTTTTCCTCTGAAGAAATGTCCCGTTACCCCCATGAACTCAGCGGCGGGCAGGCGCAGAAAGCGCTTTTTGCGATGGCGCTTATTCTCGATCCGGAAGTTTTGATCCTTGATGAGCCGACGTCGGCGATGGATGCGGCG
The DNA here is from genome assembly GCA_020722315.1 of Syntrophus aciditrophicus. Classification (GTDB taxonomy): domain Bacteria; phylum Desulfobacterota; class Syntrophia; order Syntrophales; family UBA5619; genus DYLD01. The sequence continues at coordinate 1,478 of DYLD01000157.1, read as the reverse complement.
CTGAAGAGTTTTACCGGCTCGATGATAAAGGATTTAAGCCGGCAAGGTTTGGCGATTCTTTTGATTACACATGATCTGGATCTCGCAGTCAAAACAGCCGATAACGCGGCGATGCTTTATCTTGGCCAGATTATGGAAACCCTTCCCGCGCGCGATATCATGCTTAAGCCCTATCATCCCTACACACTCGCGATAGGGCGTTCTTTCCCCGCGATGGACGCGGTGCGGGATCTCGGCGGAATGCGCGGCGATGCCTTTTACCGCTACACGCACGTCCACAGGAACAAAGACGGCCATATGCAGCCCCATATCCATATCGCCGCCGGCGCAGATGAAGAACAAAGAGGTCATGCACCGGCTTTTGGCTGCCTGTTCAGGATGCGCTGCACCCAGGCTGTCGAGGAGTGCAGCCGCGCGGAGGTTCCTCTTACTACGGTAGGAAACCATCAGGTGAGATGTCTGCGGGGGGGCATTGTGGATCTGCTCAGATTCGATGGAATCAACAAGAAATACGGCCGCACCAAGGCGGTCGAAGCGGCCGGTTTTTCCGTGCGCGCCGGAGAGGTCTTTTCAATTGTCGGAGAGACCGGTTCGGGAAAGACAACGCTGGCGATGATCGCAGCGGGGGCGCTGAAGCCCGATTCCGGAACGAGGATATTCAAGGGGCGCGACATGGACGAATGGCTCGCCGAAGACAGGCTGTCGCTTTCTGCAGAAATAGGGATTATCTACCAGAACCCTTCCGAATCGGTCAGCCACCGCTTCAGCGTTTTTGATATCGTTGCCGAACCGCTGCGCATCCAGAAAAAGGCGAAAGACCAGGGCGACGAAGAGATTCAGCGCAGGGTTTTAAAGGCGATTGCGGATGTTCATCTTCCCACAGAGGCTGATTTTCTCGCCCGCCATCCCCATGAACTCAATATGGGTGCGATCCAGCGCCTCTGTATCGCCCGCGCGCTCGTGCATCAACCGGCCTTTATCGTGGCCGACGAGCCGACAAGCGCGCTGGATCCCAGCGTACAGGCCAAGGTTGTCAGAATGCTGCTTACCCTTCAGATTGAAAAAGGATTGACGATGGTCTTTGTAACCCATGATCTCGGTCTTGCGCGCAAGATCAGCGACCGCATCTGTGTCATGCTTGCCGGTCGGATTGTCGAGATCGGCCCGGCGGCTAGCGTTATAGCAGGCCCGCGCCATCCGTACACGAAGGCGTTGCTGGAGAGCGCCCGAGGCAGCTACATTCCCACTGGTTCGACCCAAAGGTCGTCCCGCTTGACCGGTTGCCCGTTCGCGGATCGGTGCGAGAGGCATACGGATGAGTGTCTGTTGACTGCCCCGCCCCGGGTTGATCTGGATGAGCGCTCCCACTGTGTCTGGTGCTTTCATCCGTTCGGTTAGTCTTTGCAAAACCGTCTTAAGCGGTTTCCTTCCGGCCCGGCAAGCCTTTTCGCCCCCAAAACCTTCCAATCGAGAACAAA
>DYLD01000156.1:2529-5257 GCA_020722315.1 Syntrophus aciditrophicus | reverse complement strand
CGCGGGGTCGAAAAAGATTTATGAGCGCGAAAGGCGGCGTTTTCAAAAAGGTCTCCGAAGATGGAATTGCCGGAAAAGACGATTAAATGACCCGGGTACCTTTTCATCGTCTCGTCGCGGCCCGCCCCTTTTTTCATCACCTCGCCGGCGTGACGGGCCGGCCGTCAGCGGTCTGGGTTACCGGATGCCCTGTTCGCGGATTCAATTGCTTTGATCCGGTCGAACAGCATTTGATTTACCGGAACCGGAACGTTATACTGTTTCCCCAACGCAATCACCTTGCCGGCGAACATTTCAACTTCCGTCTTTCTCCCCGCCTCGACATCCTGCAGCATCGAGGTTCTGCCTTCGGGATTCAACCGGGAAAGATACGGGTCGAACGCGGCGATATCCTCTTCGGACAGATTAATACCTACTTTTCGGCCGAGGAGGATTACCTCCCTCATTGCCGAGACCATCAGGTCCCTGGCGTCTTTGGAGGTCTGGAAAACCCTGTAAGGCGCACCCAGCAGAGCCGAGGCCTGGTTAATCCCGACATTGATCATGAATTTCCACCAGAGAATCCGCAGCATGTCGGGAGGCGTTTCATAGATAATACCTGCCCTGTCGAACAACTCCTGCACGCGTTTGACGGTTTCGGTCAAAAAGGGATTCGCCGCCTCGCCGAAGATCAGCTTTCCCTGCGTCGTATAGGTGATCCGGTTGCCTTCCCTCAGCGCGTCAATGCCGACAGCCGCCGAGTACAAGACCTTTTCTTTTCCGTAGGCCGCAGCGATCCTCTCCTCGCTGTCTATGCCGTTCATCACGGACAGAATGATCGTTTCCGGGCCGACGCAAAAACCCATGTCGCGAATCGCCTCGTCAAGGTGGTGGTTCTTGACGGCGACGATGATGAAATCGGCGGGTTCGGCATGCTCGTCCGGGCTGAGAACATCAATGCGGTACGGTTTTTGATTCACAACCAGAGGCTCCCGACGGAGCCGCTCCAGACGGGAACCCCTGGCCACGAAGAAAACACTGCCGGGATCCATATCATACAGAAGGGATGCGTAAACCGCTCCCATCGCGCCCGCCCCTACAATACCAACCCTTTCAATTCTCTGTTTCACAGGACAAGTTCTCCCGTTGTGTTATCTCGCGGCTGTATTAGAAAAAAGCCGCTGTTCGGCCGGTCATCTCTCCGCCAGGGATTTCCACAGTGCATTCTCAACGAAACTCCCGTCAACGAGTTTCTCCATCTGAACAAACCGGTCAAACGGCATGTTGAACATCAGATAATCCTTGCCCACGGCATTTCCGATGTATTGACGGGCAGAGATATCCGTAAATCCGACGACGCAACGAGGTTTGGAGCTGCTGCGTTCCCTCGTACGTTTGCTTATCGGCGACGGAAACATAATGCAGATTTCCGTTCCTTGAACTGCATCGCACCGGCGGGCTTTTCATCCGACCATAAAAGGGCAACAGGTTCGTATTTGATCTTGAGGGCTTCCCTGATTTTACTTTCCATGCATCCACCTCCGTGTTGCGAGAACCTTGAAAAATAACACCTTCGCGCTCAGAAGGCATTTTTCCGCGGGTGCGCAAACCTTTGCCTGTTTGGGTGCATCGTGGCAGTTGTTGATCCGAACAATACGAAAACGTACCTATCTGAAAAGTCCGGCGCTCAGATACTTTTCCCCTCTGTCGGGGAAAATCGTGACGATATGGATCTTTCTACCCCTGTGCTGCGTGACCTCCCGGGCTACTTCGAGGGTGGCGGCCAACGCCGCGCCGCTTGACATCCCGACAAAGATACCCTCTTTTTTGATAATTTCCCGGGCCATCGAAAAAGCCGTCTCGTTGTCAATCGGGACGATCCGGTCGAGTTTCGATCTGTCGTAAATGGACGGCACGATCGCCTCCTCCATGTTTTTCAGCCCCTGGATGTAATGGCCGCGCGTCGGTTCGGCACTGACAATTTTAACATCGGGCCCGCACAGCTTCCGCAAGCCTGCACCCACTCCCATCAAGGTCCCGGAGGTGCCGATTGCCGCGACGAAATAATCAACACGATCACCAAGCTCCTGATAAATCTCTCTGGCCGTCGTCTCATAGTGGGCGATCTTGTTATATTCATTGGAAAACTGGTCCGGCATGAAGTACTTCTCCGGATGTTCCTTTACCAGTTCCCTGGCCTTCAGGATCGCTCCGTCCGTTCCCCTCCGGCCGGGCGTCAATGTGATCGTCGCCCCGAAGGCCGCAATCATTTTCTTCCGTTCTACAGAAACCGCGTCGCTCATTACAATCTCGACGTTGTAACCCTTCACCGCGCCGATCATTGCAAGGGCGATCCCGGTGTTGCCGCTGGTCGGCTCGATGATTGTTTTATCCTTCGTAATCTTTCCGCTTTTCTCCGCCTGTTGAATCATCCGCAAGGCAATCCGGTCTTTCACGCTGCCGCCCGGGTTGGCTCCTTCAATCTTTGCATAAATCGCGACATTCTCAGGGTTGGGATTCAGCTTGTTTATCACGACCAGCGGTGTGTTGCCGATTGTATCCAATATGTTTTTGTTTATCATACCCTTTAACCTTAAAAACCGGCAAACCTCCTTTCCGATAGTAAAAACATCTTTTGCGCGGCGGAGTATAAAGAGCAACCGACATCGCTGTCAAGGAAATAGAGGCGATACAACAAAAAGAAAATCCTGAGACAACCCGGCCCGATGAACAAATTCCGCCGGGGGAA
>DYLD01000156.1:0-2429 GCA_020722315.1 Syntrophus aciditrophicus | reverse complement strand
GGTGGATTTTGCGATACTGATGATTTTGTTCTTCTGTGAGGCCGTCTTGACCGTCCCCCCTCAGGTAAACAACCCTCCTGTAGACATCAACATCAACATTCAAGGAACGTATGCCGGGTTCAGCGATCAGTTTGGCCTTGATGCGGACCCCGAGGTTTTTGTCGTCCAGTGCCTCACCGACGCTGCGGGAACCAATCTGGAGGTTGTTGCGGACCGACGCGACACCGGGCACAGACCGGGCAATTGCCGCGGCCTTTTCCCGTTCGGGGGCACTATCCACAAGCCCCTTCAGTGAGACAACACCGTTGAGCGTATCCACATCGATGTCACGGGTCTTGACTGAGGCATCCTCGGCCATCTTCGCCTTGACACGGGTCGTGATCGTGACATCGTCAATCTGCCTTTCCGTGCTGCGCTGATCGGTCGCCGACGCGTAACCGCCCGCAGCTCCGCCTCCGACGACAACCGGCGTACACGAAACTGCCAAAATAGCAAAAAACAACACCGCTGCTACAAAAAACAACCTCATCTATATACCGTTCTTTTCCTATGCCCCCCGAAAGCTTCGCAGAACTACCAACAGAAGCCGCCTGAAGCGCGATTTTAAAGAGAAAATTGCAGAGTCGTGTTCACGGGGTCTTCGCGGCGATTTTTGTCCATGAATCCCTTAACGTCACCGTCCTGTGGAAAACAGGCCTCTCTTTGGCAGAGACGTCCCTGTCGAGAATAAAGTATCCCAGACGCTCAAACTGGAACCTGTCGGGCGAAGACGCCGCGGTGACGCTCTCTTCCACCCTGCAGGACGTGACGACTTCGCGGGATCGCGGGTTTATATAATCAATAAAATCCCCTTCCGCCGCAAGGGGATCGGGAACCGTAAAGAGGCGTTCGTAGAGGATTACCTCGGCCGGCACCGAGTGGGAGGCCGACACCCAGTGAATCGTCGCGCCGACCTTGCGTCCATCGGGGGCAAAACCGTTTCTGGTTTCAGGATCGTATGTGCAGTGAATCTCCGTCACCTCCCCTGTTTTCGGATCTTTAACGACCCCGACGCATTTGATGAAATATCCGCAACGGAGCCGTACCTCTCTACCCACCGAAAGCCGGAGGAACTTTTTGGGCGGCACCTCGATAAAATCATCCCGCTCGATGAACAGCTCCCGCGAAAAAACGACCTTACGGAATCCCATGGCCGGGTTCTTGGGATGGTACGGGCAATCGAATTCCTCGACAACCCCCTCGGGATAGTTGTCGATCACAACCCGCAGCGGATGCAAGACAGCCATGACACGCGGCGCTTTTTCATTCAGATCATCCCTGATGCAGTTCTCCAGAAGAGACATATCTATCAGGCTGTCGTTTTTGGAAACCCCTATAATCTCGCAGAAATTTCTGATTGACTCCGGCGTAAAGCCCCTGCGGCGCATCCCGGAAAGCGTCGGCATACGCGGATCATCCCAGCCGCTGACGATGCCCTTTTCGATAAGTTCCATCAAGCGGCGCTTGCTCATAACCGTGTAGCTGAGATTCAAACGGGCGAATTCGATCTGCTGCGGATGCGGTCTCTTGACGAGTTTTTCGAGAAACCATTCATAGAGCGGCCTGTTATTTTCAAATTCCAGCGTGCATATCGAATGCGTGATCCCCTCGATATAATCGGAAAGACAGTGGGCGAAGTCGTACATCGGATAGATGCACCATTTATTTTTTGTTCGGTAGTGATCGATTTTTTTGATCCGGTAGATCACCGGATCACGCATGACGACATTCGGCGAAGCCATGTCGATCTTTGCCCGCAGCACGCGCGAGCCGTCGGCGAATTCCCCGGCCTTCATCCGTTCAAAAAGACGGAGATTCTCGTCGACGGAACGGTCTCTGTACGGACTGTTCTTGCCCGGAGTCGTCAGCGTGCCCCTGTATTCGCGGATTTCGTCGGCGTTCAGATCGCATACATACGCATTGCCGCTCTTGATCAATTCGACGGCGTACTGATAGAGTCTGTCGTAATAATCGGACGAAAAGTAGAGCCGTTCGTCCCAATCGAAGCCGAGCCATTTGACATCGCGGATGATCGACTCGACATACTCCCTGCTCTCCCCGCTCGGATCGGTATCGTCCAGACGGAGATTGCAGGTCCCGCCGTACTGGGCGGCAATGCCGAAATTCAGGCAGATCGACTTCGCATGACCTATATGCAGGTAGCCGTTGGGTTCCGGCGGAAAGCGGGTCGCCACCCTGTGGGCGTACGTCCCTTTTTTAATGTCTGCATCAATGATCTCCCTGATAAAATCGGAAGGGGAAGCCGAATTGTTCATGCATGGATTTCCTTTCGTTTCGACGTCATCGCGAGACCTTTTTGAAAACGCCGCCTTTCCAAGCTGATCGGCTCTTTTTCGACCCCGCAGCGTCTCTAAAAAAGACTCTACAGG
>DYLD01000155.1 GCA_020722315.1 Syntrophus aciditrophicus | reverse complement strand
AAGGACCGTGAAACCGCGACGTTCAGTTCTGTCGTCCGCAATATTAAGGCAGATAACGAAGCGGTCACCATAGGTCTCGAGTTTTGCTATTCGGATGCTGAATATCCGGAGGCTCATTCGGAAAAAGCCTTTATCGAGAAATTAATCTCTGAGTATAAAAAGCACGCCTTTGCAGATGCGGGGCAGCTTTGAGGAAACGAAAAGATTTGTTCAGTCTGCCCGACAAGGTCGCTTTCGTAGCCGAAACTTGGGGAAAACACTCGAGGAAAAAGTTTTTTTGCTGGGCAGTATAAGCGGTATAGAGGAAAGCCTTTGTGCACCCGAGGGGGGCAATCCATGCGTTTTCGTTTAACGATAAAAAAGACCTTGATGTTGGACGCCCTACTTGTGGCTGTCCTGCCTTTGGCCCTTTTCGGAACAATAGCGGTCCGGATATTCTCCGAGCGGATTGAACAGGAGATCGATAACAAAAATATCGAGATAGCTAAGGCGCTGTCCGGGGAAATAGATCGATTCCTCGTCCAGTCTTATCATCTGCTTCAGATAGCCAACGACCTGGCCGATTTAAGCAAAGAAGATTCTGCGCTGCCCGCGCCTGCAAAACTCATACAAATGATGAAACGCCGGGTCGATGTTCTGGAACGGATCGAGCTCATCGATTTGCAGGGAAAAATACTGCATATCGCCCCTCTGCAACAAACAGACAACGAGTTGCCTGATTTGGATCGGAGCTTTTGTCAAGAGGCTCTGACGCTTAACCATCCGGTCTTTTCCGAAACGTATCTTTCTCGAAACGGCGCACCGTTCATCGCAGTGGCCCTCCCAGGTAAGCATAGCGTTGCCGTCGGCCACCTCAAGCTCGCTTGGCTTAGGGCCATCACCGGTAAAATGATTATCGGGGAGGGGGGTTATGCCGTTGTCGTAGATCGGTTTGGTTATCCTATCGCCCATCCTGAAGAACGTCTTGTCGCCAAGCACGTAAGTCTTCGGGATCTCGAACCGATCCGCCGGGCCTTGGCCGGCGAAACGGGCACGTTTCGCTTCGTTCACCAAGATACGAAAATGATCGGGACAACGGCGATCATTTCTCGAACAGGGTGGATCGTCATGGTCTGCCAGCCAGAGATGAACGCATTCGCTGCGGTAGCGACGATGAGAAAAATGCTTCTTTTAGGCATGGTCGTGATCGGTTTACTGGCGATGGCCTTTGCCTTTGTGATGGCGAAGAAGCCGTTGAATTCGCTTTTTAGACTTGTCGGCGTGACGAGACAGGTTGCCCGGGGGGATTACCGTATAGCCGATGTTCCGGCCACCTATCCGGAAATTGATTCCCTCGCGAACGCCTTTCAGATGATGGCGGGGGAAATCGCAACCCGTGAGGATGCATTAACCCAGACGAAGGAGAGATACAGAGATCTTGTCGAAGGGAGTTTTGACGGAATATTTATCCAGAAGGGGACGAAGATCATTTTCACGAACCGCCGTCTTTGCGAGATGCTGGGCTACAACGAAAACGAGCTTATAGGGCTGGATCACTGGCTTATTTATCATCCCGACTATCAGGAAGTTACAAAAAACAGGGCCCTCGCGCGTCTTCGCGGCGAGGATGCCCCTTTGCGCTACGAGGTTAAACTTCTGCGCCGGGACGGCTCCTCTTTTTACGGCGAAATATCGGCGAGGGCCGTAAAGGTTGAGGAAGAAGCAGGCATTCAGGTCTGGGTCAGAGACATCTCGGAGCAGAAAGGCGCCGAAGAGCAAAGGGCGCTTTTCGAACGCCGTTTCCTCGAGCTTTACAACTCCGTATCGGATCTCATTTATACGCAAGACCTTCAGGGCCGTTTTCTTTCGGCGAATAAGGCCATGTCCGATCTTTTCGGTTATACCCATGATGAATTCATCGGTTTGAAGGCATCCGATTTTATGGATCCGAAATGGGCAGCCCTTTTTGAACAAGACTATCTGGAGAAAATAAAAAAACAAAACGGGGAAATCTCGGGGGTCACGTCCTACTTTGCGAAGGACGGTCGCAAGTTCTATCTGGAGTGGAGAAGTGTCTTGGTCAAACCTGCCGACGGAGAACCTTTTATCAGCGGTATTGGCCGTGATGTGACAGAGCGTATTCTTTCCGAAAGGGCGCTCAGAGAAAAGGAACAAAATATTTCCGCGATTCTTTACGCGACCCCCAGCCCCCTTGCAGCTTACGACAGTCGGGGAGATGTCCTTTTTATCAATCCGGCTTTTACCGAAGTCTTCGGCTGGACGTTGGAAGAGCTGAAAGGGAAGAAGCCCCCTTTTTTACCGCAAGACCAGCAAGAGAAAATCGAACGGCTGATCAGAGAACTCTATAGCCGCCGCGAAATCAAGCCCATGACGATGGAGACAACCGGACTTACGAAAGACGGCAGGCTCCTGAATATTTTCCTCAGTGCTTCGTTGATCGTTGGGCGACAAGGAAGTCCCACCGGCATCGTCGTATCGCTTGCGGATATCACGCAGAGGAAAAAACTGGAGGAACATCTTCAGCAGACGCAGAAACTGGAAGCAGTGGGCGAACTCGCCGCCGGCATAGCCCATGACTTCAACAATCTACTGATGGGAATACAGGGAAATGTATCCCTTCTCTTACTTGATATCAAACCCGGTAATCCGTTTTATGAGCGGCTGGAGCATGTGGAGGAATTTATAAGGCAGGGGGCGGATCTGACAGGCCGGCTTTTGGGTTTTGCGAGGGCGGGAAAATACGAGGTGAAGATATACAATCTCAATGAAATTGTCGCTGACGTATTAAAACTCTTCGGCGCGACGAAAAAGGAAATCAGGATCACCCAGAACCTTAATGAGGCCCCCTGTCCGGTAGAGGTCGATCGGATACAGATACAGCAGGTATTGATGAACCTTTTTGTCAATGCCTCTCAGGCGATGCCGGCAGGAGGGGATCTTACTGTATCAACCGAAACGGTCTTTTTGTCTGATGATGTCGTGGGCGGACGCGGCGTCAAAGCAGGAAGATATGTCAAGGTATCCGTACAGGATACCGGGATAGGGATGGATGAGGAAACCAGAAAGAGGATTTTTGACCCCTTTTTTACGACCAAGAGGGCGCAGAAGAGTTCTGGCCTCGGGCTGGCGTCGGTGTATGGAATCGTTAAGAATCACGGAGGCTTTATCGATGTTTACAGCGAAAAGGGCAAGGGGAGCGTCTTTATTTTTTATCTACCTGCGGCCGGTCCGGGCAACGTGGCGGAATTCGAGACGAGCGAGAAAAACGAGCGGCTGATTCCCGGGCAGGGGACAATCCTCCTTGTTGACGATGAGAGGACAATCGTCGATGTCGGCAGAGAAATGCTGGAGATTCTGGGCTACGATGTCATTACCGCGCAGAGCGGCCAGGAGGCTATAGAGAAATTCAGCCGCGCGAAAACCCAAAACGGGGAGGCAAAGAAAATAGATCTTGTTATTCTGGATATGATCATGCCCTCGATGTCGGGGGAAGCGGTCTTTGCCGAATTGAAGAAGGCCGATCCGGAGGTTAATGTTTTGCTTTCGAGCGGTTACAGCGCCTCAGGGAGGGCGGCGGAGCTGCTTTCGATGGGATGCAGGGGTTTCATACAGAAACCGTTCACGATGGAACAACTAAGCAAAAAGGTGTCTGAAGTGATGAGGAAGGTCCCCTGACGCGCAGGCCGACGAACATTCAGACTGGTTTGAAAAGCGGTAGGCAGACATCCGCATTAATCTGTTTCCACATCACCTCGACGGGCATTCCACATTTTATTTGCTCTATCGGACAGTCGACGATGTTCGTCAACAGGTGGGGGCCCTCGTCGAGCTCCACAACGGCGACGACATAGGGGATATCCTTTGCAAACGCCGGGTGGTATGCGACGCGGTAGACAACGAACGTGTAAATCCTGCCTTTTCCCGTCGAGATGATCCAGTTTGCGTTTCGTGAATGGCAAATAGGGCAGATAACAGACGCCGGCCACCGGATGTGACCGCAGTCTTCGCATTTTTGGAACCTAAGCTCGTGTTTTGCACATCCGCTCCAGAACTCGCTTGAGTCGCCGTTTATATTGGGAACGGGTTTTTCCTGCATTTGGGTTACCTCGCTAGAATGATACAACTGTGCGTCTGGAGTATGCCGCCGTTGTCGCTGCAAAGGATGATGTTGGGTGATTTGGTTTTTGTCCGCGGGCCGAGCTGCCTTTCTCCACAGCGACCCATCAGTTGCATAGCGGCTTCCGAAAGCGGAGTCAGGCCCATAAAATAGCCCTCCGAGAGCAACCCCCCCGACGTGTTGACCGGCATCGTTCCACCGGGTGCGATCGTCCCATTGCTAAAGAAGTCCTTTCCCTCGCCGGGGCCGAAAAAGCCGTAATCCTGAAGTGTTATCTCGACGGTATAGGTGAAACAGTCGTAGATTTCGCACGCATCGACGTCCGACAATTCTATCTCGGCCATCTGCAGCGCGGCTCGAGATGCCCTGTAGGCACCGGTCGGCCCGGCCAGTGTCGTGGATTGTGACGCCTCAACAGCGGGATTGTGCTGGCCGATTCCCAGAATCAAGACGGGAGGTTGTTTCAAGTCGCGCGCCCTTTCCGCCGAGGTTATGACGATTGCCCGCCCTCCATCGGTTGTCAGGCACATGTCGAAGAGGCAAAACGGGTCAATCAATGGTCGGGCGTTTTCATAGTCTTGATACGACAGCGGGCGGTTATACATTGCCGCGGCCGAATTCAGGTTGGCCCATTTCCTCTGCCCTACGGCAATATGTTTCCACGTGTCCGGTCCGGTGCCGAATTCATACATCGCCCTGCGCGCCGCGAGCGCATAGCCGGCCGCCGCCCCGAAGTGGCCGAATGCCGCGTCATCTGGGTTCATCTCCATCAACATCCGTGTCATGCTGTCGCTGGAGGCGGCATTGTGGCCGTATGAAATGACGACATAGTTGCAAAAGCCCGCCTCGAGCGCTCCAATCGCGTGCTGGAGATGGCTTCGGGAACAATTGGCATCTTCACTCATATAGGTGGGTGCAATGCCGAGATGCTGGGCGACCAGATAGGGGGTTACCGGCGCCTCGTTCGACGCGGGGGGAAAGGCCCGGTAGCAGATGAGCCCGTCAATATCCCTGGGGGAGAGCCCCGCATCGGCGATTGCGTTGGCGGCCGCTTCGACGTGAAAACTAACGGAAGTCCGGCCCGGCAATTTTCCCTGCGGCGTGTAACCGATACCGACAATCGCGTATTTACCTTTCAAAGACATCGAAAGCGCCTTTCATTTCGTTTATTCTGCG
>DYLD01000154.1 GCA_020722315.1 Syntrophus aciditrophicus | reverse complement strand
GCTTACCTGGCAAGCGAGAAGCTGCTGAAGCAGATCATCGATCGCAACGTCAAGGAGGCGGACGCTTTTGCCAGGACCGCGCTGCCGAGGGCGGCTTTTGCCCGGGTCGCCGCGCTTATCGGCACGGTGATAGGGGTTCTTCTTGCGCTGTTTTTCGGGATTTTCATTGCCCGTTCGATCACATCAACGGTGAACCGGGTGGTTGCGGGTCTTTCGAGCAGTTCCGACCAGGTCGCCGCGGCATCGTCGCAGGTATCGGCTGCGAGCCAGTCCCTCGCGGAGGGATCTTCTGAGCAGGCCTCGGCGATTGAACAGACATCGGCATCGGTCGAAGAGCTTTCAGCGATGACCACGCAGAACGCCGAGAACGCCAACCAGGCCAACAATCTGATGAATGAGACGAGCCGGGTGGTCAACGAGGCGAACGAATCGATGCAGAAGCTGACCGGAGCGATGAAGGAGATTACTTCCGGAAGCGAGGACATGGCGAAGATCATCAAGACGATTGACGAGATTGCGTTTCAGACGAACCTTCTGGCCTTGAACGCCGCGGTGGAAGCGGCCCGTGCCGGGGAGGCCGGGGCGGGGTTTGCCGTGGTTGCCGACGAGGTCAGGAATCTGGCGATGAGGTCTGCGGAATCGGCGAAGAACACCGCCAATCTGATTGACGACTCGATTAGGAGGATCAAGAACGGCTCTGACATTGTAGCCAAGACGAACGAGGCCTTTGACAGGGTATTGGGCGGGGCCAAGAAGGTAAGCGAGCTCATCGGAGAGATCGCCGCGGCGTCGAACGAACAGGCCCAGGGCATTACCCAGATCGGCAAGGCGATATCCGAGATGGACAAGGTTGTGCAGCAAAACGCCGCCAATGCCGAGCAGTCGGCTTCCGCCTCCGAGGAGCTCAACGCCCAGGCGATGCAGATGAAGGACATCGTCGCCGAGATGATAGCCGTCGTCAGGGGAGGAGAAAAAGCCGTTTCCCCAACAAAGGATTTTGAAGCGGGACGGAACCGCAAGCCCGCTCCCCCCACAGCCCGACTGAATGCACCCAAATCACTGAGCGTCCGGGATGAACATGACAAGATCGCCGCGGCGAAAGCCAAGATCGTCAAACCAAACGAAATCATCCCGATGAACGACAGCGATGAATTCAAAGACTTTTGACAAACATCGTCGTAAAGGTCGGATTGTTTGATTTGATATTTTGTTATCTCTGCCGGTTGATGGAAAACGGCCGGGAATTAAAGATCGTGAAATGCGTAAAGTTCTGTGGTATAGACGCGGCGGTCGGACAGGGTCGAAAACTTCGCGAAGCGAAGCTTAATCTTCGCCAAAAGCTTCCTAAGCGTGAATGAGACCGTTTTGGTGGGTTCAGCAAAGCTCTCATAGGAACTGGCTGTTTCGTTGGAAAGCCGAAGGAAGAAATGTCCGGCCGTAAAAGAGCGACATGGATCACGCAGAGTCTGAGAGAATTACAAGCTGGTTTGTTGAATATACCAATCGTTACGTTATTTCCGATCCGGCCAATTACGAAGCTTACGAATTAAAAATAGCGCATTCGTTGAGGGTCAAGGAGAACTGTTCGGCGATCGCGGCATCGCTGAATCTCAATGAAGAGGAAAGAATGATCGCAGAGGTGATAGGGCTTCTGCATGATACGGGTCGCTTTGAACAGTTCCGTCGTTATCATACCTTTTTGGATGGAAAATCGGAGAATCACGCCGAGCTCGGGGCGGCGGTTCTCCGGGAAACCGGCATCCTGTCCGATCTCGAGGGCGATACTCAGGAAATAATCTTGAAGGGGGTCTCTTACCATAATCGGCTGAGACTTCCCGACGGGGAATTGCGTCGCGTCAATCTTTTCTGCAGGCTGATCAGGGATGCGGACAAGATAGATATCCTGGGCGTTGTGACCGATTACTATGAAAGCACAAAAAAAAGCGATTTTATCGAACTGAGTCTTCCGGATGAGCCGGTTTATTCGGAAGAGATCCTGAACGACCTTTTCAAAAACGGACTCGTTGATATGACGAAGATGAAGACATTGAATGATTTTAAGCTTCTTCAGTTGGGATGGGTCTATGACCTGAATTTTCCTGCGGCCGCGCGGAAAATCAAGGAGAAAAGGTATCTCGAGCGGATCAGGCTGACCCTTCCCAAGTCGGGTCAAATCGATGAGTTGTTGAAAAGGTTGAACGCCCATCTGGATGAATTGATTCAAAGGTGCCTGTAACAGGATTCGAAAAGAATATTTTTGAGGAAAGACGGTATGGTTTTACAAACGGGGTCTATGGAAGTTATAGCAACCATCATCTTTTTGGCAGCGATTACGGTGGTTGTCACCGGCTGGTTCGACAGCGTCCTTGCGGCCCTTCTCGGGGTCGTCGCGATGATCTCATTTGGCGTGATGACCGATATCGACGCATTCAAGTTTGTGGACTGGAACGTTATTACGATTCTGCTTTCGATCTGGACCATCTCCGGTTTCTTTGGAAGGTCGGGGGTTCCGGCGTATCTGTCGGCCGTTGTGTTGAGGATGGCGCGGGGAAACGTTTCGCTATTCGTCGTTAGCGTGGGTGCGCTGGCGGGTTTTGTTTCGATGCTGATCGATAACGTCGTTGTCGTCTTGATGTTTGCCCCGGTCATTTTTCACGCGTGCAGGCTCTTCAAGCTTCCGGCGTTCGGGCCTGTTCTCTTCATGGGGCTTTGCGCGAATTTCATGGGAACGGCGATGCTGCTGGGGGATCTTCCCCCCCAGATGCTTCACAGTGTCGCAAAAATCGAGTTCTTCGGTTTCATCTGGTTCATGGGAAGGCCGTCTTCCTTCTTTATTTTGCTTTTTGCCTACCTTGTCACCCTTTCTTTCTTTTACTGGAGATTCAAGAAAAAATACCAATCCGTCCAGGTGGATCTCTCGTCGATAGAAAAGAAGAATCCGCTGGATCACATCAAGGACAAGCCCTTTGCGATCATATCCTGCGGGATATTCGCACTGACGATTCTGGCGATGGCCTTCCGGGAGAAACTGGGCTTTCACCTCGGCTTTATCGCGATGTGCGGTGCGTTGACAATCACGCTTTTTTTCCTGCTCTTCAAGGATCGCTTCACCGTTGAGATACCCGATGTCGAAGAAATCCTGAAGGAACTCGACTGGCGGGCCATTTTCTTCTATGTATCCCTGTTCGCGCTTGTCGGCGGTCTTGACCACGCGGGCGTGATCAAGGTTCTTGCCCAGTTCATCACCCCGATGATCAAGGAGAGTCTGATCGTCGGCGGTACCCTCGTTTACTGGCTGACGGCGCCTATCGTGGGTCTGGTCGAGCACGACGCCTATATCCTGACGATGCTGTACGTCATTCGCGATCTCGGCCTAGAGGGAATCAACCCGTGGCCTCTGTACTGGATGCTTCTCTGGGCGGGGACGTTGGGGAGCAACCTGACGATCGCCGGAGCCCCTGCCTTGTTCGTCGCGAAGAACCTTGCCGACAAGGAAGACCGGCGCCTGAGCACGTTGAAGGAGTTTCTCGGTATTTCGGTACCGTATGTGGCGGTTTCGCTTCTTTCCTGTTACATCCCGGCGATGCTTGTCTGGGTGATACCTTTTGCCGGGTAGGCCGGGGGATAGGTAATAGGCATAACCGGAGCATTGCAAGAGCTTTGCAGAACTGTCCAAAACGGTCTCCCCCGCGCTTAAGGGGGCTTTTCCCGACTCTGTACGTCTCGCTTCAAGCTCTCGAAGGCTCAACGTTCTCTAGCGAGTCCGTTTTTAACGCCTTTTCTAGGCTTGCTTAAGGACGACAACATACCCCGGAAAACCAATAAATTTGCGCTTCAGGCGGTATTTTTAACAGTTATGCAAACTCGCGATCACCCGTTCCAATCCCGGCAGCAAACTGATCAGTGAAACCTTGATATTTCCAAAGATTTTGCCGGGAACGGCCATCATGCATGCTGTTTTGGAGGCAGGCTTCAAAAGGGGCCTTTCGGCGCGGGACCCGAACCGCGGCGGTTTTTGATTGCAGCAGAAAGGGCTTCGACTGCCCGTCCTATCTCGATAAACAGCGGAATCCCTGCCAGCAGGGCCTGTTTTTGGAGCGAAAGCACCAGGTCCTGACGGCCGATCTGCCAGGCTACAACCGGCTTGGAATACGCCTTTATTGTGGCGGACAGGCGACGAAGGTCCGGCAGCATCCGGGGGTTGCCGGCGGCTAAATGGAGGAAGACCGCGTCCACACCGGGATCGGCAAGGACAACAGACAAAGAGGTGCCCAGCACATCGACACCCGAGCCGAGATGGCTTTCAATCGCGGGCCATAGATCGACGGGATTGGAAACCGGCATCCATGACGGAAACAGGCCTTCCAGCGTGTTTTTTGTATCCGGGCTGAAGTCTGCGATTTCCATTCCCCGTTCTTCGATGAAGTCCGCCGAGACGGTGCCCGCCCCGCCGCTGAACGAAAGCACCGCAACCCTTTTTCCTCCCCCTGAGGCTTTCGTCATTGCCAGCGTGCGGCAGATGTCGGCCATCTGGCGGAAATCCGTTGCTTCTATTATGTTCATCTGCGCCATCGCCCCGGAGATGATTCCGCGGTCACCCGCAAGGGATGCAGTATGGCTTACCGCGGCCTCGGCCCCCTTTTTTGTTCTGCCTCCCTTGAGAATAACGATCGGCTTCGTGCACCTCCGGGCTATTTCGATGAAGCGCCTTCCGTCGGCAAAAGACTCAAGATACATTCCGATCACTTCAGTGTCGGGATCGTCACAGAGGTATTCTAAGACATCGCATTCGTTGATATCCACCTTGTTGCCGAGCGAACATACCTTGCTTATTCCGGTCAGACCGTGGCTCATCAGATCGACAAGAAAAACCGCGGAAAGCATGCCGCTTTGCACGATCAGTGAAACGCTGCCGGCAAAAAGCATGTTTTCCCGTTGCCAATCCGGGTTCATGAACGAAAAGATTCGTTTGTTCGTGATATCCACAAGTCCCATGCAATTCGGCCCCCAGATACGGATTCCAGTCCGGTTTGCGATCTCCCGAAGTTCCGTTTGTAATTTTGTCCCGTTGGAACCGGTCTCGGCGAAACCGCTCGATTCGATCATCACACCGCGTACGCCTTTTTCAGCGCAGTCATTCACCGTTTTTGCCACATGAGGGGCTGGGACAAAGATGATTGCAAGATCGGCTTTTCCCGGAATGGCCTGAACGGATGGATAGCACGCGATGCCGTCAATTTCCTGATAGCGGGGGTTTACCGGATAGATATTCCCGGTGTAACCGAGCTTCAGGTTCTTTACGATCGC
>DYLD01000153.1 GCA_020722315.1 Syntrophus aciditrophicus | reverse complement strand
TGCGAGACGCCGCGGGGTCGAAAAATATTTATGAGCGCGAAAGGCGGCGTTTTGCAAAGGTTGCCAAGCATCAGCAGAAAAAACCCAACCGTTGCAGACTTCGGTTGCGATCCATGCAACAAGCAATACCCTCTTGACATAAGTCGAAAACCGGTGTTCATGACGGCGGCCAGAGGAGTTCGGCATGTATGCACCCTCCCCGGACGCGGATCTCTTTGTTGCCGAAGGTCAGTGAGACGCCGACCTCGGAGCAATACGTTATGCCTGCCGTCCGCTGGGTTGCCATCGCATCGTTCCAGCGATACAAACCGGCCGTATAGTAATCCTCCGTTCCTGCGTCGGTCTCAGCGGAAAATTGCCCGAAGCGCCACGGCATACCAAAGCGGATCATGACCGGCCGGCTGGTTATCGAATTGATAAAATCGATCCGTCCCTTTTGCCAGGCCCAGCACCAGATCACTAGACTACGATCTTCTGTCGTTACCCGGACAGGCCGGATCAGGGCCGCGACAGAAAGAAGGGCTAGGATGAGCAGGATGCCGATCGTGTTGCAAAAAGCCATCCTGCTCATTGGGTGGGGGGACATTATTTAAGAACGCCCTTTTCCTTATAGTACCGAAGAGCACCCTTGTCGTACGGAATAACCCCGCCGTAAGATTTAACGGCGTTTTGAAGCGTGGTGTCCTTGGATGGCTTGACCGCGGTGTGCAGCTGGCCGACATTTTCAAAAAGGGCTTTCGCCATCGCATAGCCGTATTTCTCCGGCAGGCTTTCCGGCCCCATGAACAGATTCCAGAAGGTCAGCGTATTGATGTCCTTTTCGGTGTTGTATACGCTTTTGGGGATGATCCCCGTCCCCATCACGCCGGGGAATCTTTTCAGCAGCTCCTTGACCAGTTCGCTGTCGGGGGCCATATCTACGAATTCGATCTTTTTCCCCTTGCGCGGCAGCGTTGTGGCCAGTTCGACGACTGAGCCGGTCGGCAGACCTCCGGACCAGAAGTAGGCATCTATCGTCCCCTGAGAAAGGGCCTGTGCGGATTCCGCCGCACCCAGGCGCTCCTGCTTGGCGAAGTCGGACGGCTTCACCCCGGCCGCCTCCAGAACCAGAAATGCCTCCACCTCGGTGCCTGACCCCGGAGCGGCGGTCGAAACCCGTTTCCCCTTCAAATCGGCGATGCTTTTGATGCCCGATCCGGACGACGTAACAACGTGGAGATAGTTCGGATACATCGTCCACAGAATTCTCGTCTCTTTTGCCGGCTTATCCTTGAAACGCTGGTGCTTGCCGGTATAGGCGAGATACGCGGAATCGGGAAGAACCAGTCCGAGATAGTAGGTGTCTTTTGACGGATCGGTGCGTCTCTGGATGAGAAGCAAATTGTCCACCGATGCCGCCGTCTGAATTGCCGTCGCCTCAACACCTGCATTCTTCGTCAGGATTTCAGCAACGGAAGTACCGTAGTAATAGTAAACCCCGCCGATGCCGCCGGTCGTAATGATGATTTTAGGTGGTTTGTCCGCGGCGAAGGACATCCCCGCCAGCCCCAGAAGGGCAACCAGAATAATACCGATGATCTTTTTCATGTTTATACCTCCTTTTCTCAAAAGTTTTTTAAAAAGATAACGTATTTCAGGCCTTGCCGCCGTGTCCGGCTTTGTTGATGATAAAAATCCAGATCAGCGCCGGCAGGGCCGCCAGATCGAACCAGTAACTGGGGATAAAGAGTCCTGTGGCCGATATGCCCAAAAACCATTGCTCCCATTTGCGCAGGGGTCTTCCCGCGTAGCCCGTCGTCGCGGCGGCCAACGCAATCGCCCCTACTGTTACCTCGACAAGTCTGATGATAAATCCGGTAATCGCCGTGGCTGCAGGTTGGGTGTTCCACATCGGCATAATCAAAAGCGCCGTTCCCTGGTAAGTTAAAATGAACGAAAAGCCGACCAGGTATTTCGGCAGCGCCACCTTTGCCGCGTAAACCCCGGTTTTTAGAGGTTCGGTGAGAAATACCGATGCCGCTGCGTAGGCCGAAAGCGCGACCGGGGGTGTTACATCGGCAAGGATTGCATAATACATCAGAAACATATGCGTGGAAAGCAGTGCCGCTTCCTCGGGTATGCCGTTGATGATCGCCAGCTTCAGAATGGCCGGGGCGGTCAGCGACGACGCAACGACGTAGGAGGCCGTAGGGGGGATTCCCATTCCGAGAATCAGCGTGAAAACAGCCGCGAAAAGGGATGCGATCAACAGACTGGAGCCCGAAATCATCGTTAAGCTCTGGGCGAATTTATTCGGAAGCCCCGTCATCACCATCAGCGTCAGGATCAAATTCGCGCAGACAACGGCGGATCCGACCGGGATCAGAGACGAAAAGCCGCTCGCGAGACCGTCAAGAAGCACTTTGGCGCTCGGCGGCCGTATCGTGCGATCAAGATAAACCAGAACCACGAAGAAAAAGATCGCCAGAACGACGGCGATGCTGATTGAGTATCCCAGATAGATGAACGCGACGATGATCAACAGGGGCAAGAAGATATACGAATAGCGGCGGAAATACCCCCAGCCGGAGCCTTTGTCGTTTTCGTCCGGTTTGAACCCCATCTTCTTGACGTAGAAATAGTTGTAGCCGAGGATTGCAACGAGATAGAGGAACATCGGCCCCAGCGCCATGATGCATACCCACAGATACGGGATCGAGAGGATCTCGACCATGACGAACGCAAGTGATCCGAGGACGGGCGGGGTAATCATCGCGATCGTTCCCGAAGTAGCGGCGATGCCGGCGGCTGTATAGCGATCATAGCCGGTTTTTTCATACATCGGCTTGCTGATCGTCGAGACGAATTGTGTGTCGGCTGCGCCGGAGCCGCTGAACATCCCCATGAAAACCGATGCGATCGCCGTCACGATTCCCGGGCCGTCGGCCCTGCCGCGGGACGCAAGCGAGGCGATATTGGCGATGATCTTCCCCAGATTCAGCGAGCTGATGATACCGCCCATGATCGTGAAGTAAACGAGATATTTTGCCGAGACGCCGGTGATTATACCGAAAAGACCGGCCTCGGTTTCGCTGAACAGTTTTGCAAGCAGCAAATCAAAGCCGAAGACGGCGTGGGAAAAGACACCGCCGAACATGTCACCATGCAAATCGTAAAGGAGAAAGCCCAGAACGAGGCACGGCATAATCGCGCCGATGTAACGGTAAACCTGGCCGAGAAGAAGAAGCGTAAGCCCGTAGCTCATAACCAGATCCCACGACTCCGGGATCATCGCCCTGTCAATGATGTCATGAAAGAAATAGACATGGTAAACATAGGGTATGATGACAAGAAGTGCCGCTATTTTGTCCGCTATTTTGATAGACCGGGGATAAAGCGTCGGCCCGACGGCCACGACCCAGAAGAGCGTCGCGGCGATGCTGTATTTCACGTCCAGGCCGATCTTCCAGAACGAATACATCGGTAATGCCGCCATCAGGGTAAATACGATTGCACCGATGCCGGCCTTGCCGTGGATCCTCTGCGACGAAATAAGGTAGCCGGCAAAGAGCAGCAAAAAGACATGCGTGGATCTCTGCACCTCGGTCAGATCAAGGATGTCCAGAGACAGCTTCGCTATCGGTGTGTACGGATGCAGCACAAGATAGAGACTGTAAAGGCTGGCAAGTACCAGAAAAGGCTTTATGACAAAGCGCCACAGTGTTCCTTGCTGGGTTGTCTGCGGTTCTTCCTGCATTGAGTTTATACCCTCTCTATACCCTCTCCGCGCAAAAGCCAGGCCTCGCAGGGCAGGCAGTCATTATATTGTTCAACGGCTGAAATAAAATGCCCCTCCTTCTAAACGATCGGGGCGATGTTGTCAAGAGCCGCGTTTTTGAGCCGTTGTCAGCCCAGCAATCCGGTCAGTTCCGAGATATTTTTGCTTTCTTCCAGATTGGATAGTAGTTTTAAAATATCGGAAACTTTTTGCTTCGGCATTTTTTGGCGGCTGTAGGAGACGCATTTGGTGAATTTTTCCAGGCAATCATCCATGTTCATCGGATTTAACGGGTTTCCCTTGATTGCGGAGATGTCGGCCCGGATCGTTTTGCCCCCTTTCATACTGGCCTCGATGCGGCAATGCATGATATCGTTTTGGGGCAGAGATGGGTCGGCTGAGACGATGACCTTCCCGGCGAGGGCTTTGAGCCTTTGATTGGATAATACATTCTCTTCTTCGAAATCTTCCAGAAACACGTCCCCTTTCGTCAGCGCGACGGCCACGGTATAGGGGATGCTGAACTGGGCGTCAACCTGCGGGTTCTTTCTAATTTGGAAGGGTGATCCGACCATCTCGGCGGCCATCGCGGAAACGCTTACACGGATTGTTTCAAGCAAGGAGAGCTTGAATTGCGGATTCTTTCTCAGTTCCAGCGCGGCGTCAATGGATGAATGGGTCATGCGGCAGGAGGGGTAAGGTTTGACGCTCAGTTCGATCCCTTTATAGTCTTTCCCCAGGCCTTTCAACAGAATATCCCGGTCGTATTCATTGTGCTCGTAGAGCTTGAAAAAGCCATAGTCGCCCTCAAAGACGTTTTTTGCACCCGTTATGCCGTTTTTCGCCAGGACGGCTGAAATAACACCCGCTTTGGCGGCGAAAGCCGGCTGGATACGTTTGACAAGAGCCCCATCCAGCAGGCACTGGACGTTGCCTGACGTCTGCGAGTATGCAATGCCGAATGCATTCACCATCTTCTCTTTGTTAAGCTTAAGAATATTTCCTGCCGCGGCGGTGGCGCCGAAGGAGCCGCACGTCGCGGTTCTGATCCATGACAACGGGCTCTTCAGTGCCAAACC
Source organism: Syntrophus aciditrophicus (assembly GCA_020722315.1). GTDB lineage: Bacteria > Desulfobacterota > Syntrophia > Syntrophales > UBA5619 > DYLD01. Next base: position 502 of record DYLD01000153.1, on the reverse strand, counting down.
GATTCTGCAGATGACATCCTGCCCGACTGCGACGGCGCATATCAGATCCCTGCCCGTTGTTTTTTGCCGTGATTCAGCCAGCGCAAGCGCCGCCGGAAGGACCGACACATTCGCGTGGAGGGCGGAGACATCCAGTGCATCGTCAAAATCGAGCGAATGCATGAAAACGCTGTTTACGAAGGCTGCCCACGGGGCAGGGCATTTATAGTTGCTCAGCAGAACCGTGCTTTCGGTCGAGCCTCCCCACGTTTTAATTGTCGTTAATGTTTCCCTGCACCCGGGCGCTCTGAGGCCCGCGATACCTACACCGATCGTGTCGATAATAAATTTCTTGGTGTTTTCAACAACCTCGTCGGGAAGGTCCGAAAATTTTGTCCCGGCGGCATAATCCGCAAATTGCTCAACCGCGTCCATTTTTATGCCCCTCAATCAGCGAGACCTTTTAAAAAACGCCGCCTTTCCAAGCTGATCGGATCTTTTTCGACCCCCAGCGGAGACCTTT
>DYLD01000152.1 GCA_020722315.1 Syntrophus aciditrophicus | reverse complement strand
GGTTTGGGCTATCCTTATGTTTCGGCGAAACATGATTTTTCGGAGAAGAGCGCCCTTGAGGCGAGATACGTCGCTACGGGGGAAAAGCCGGGAGATGAGAATATAGTTTCAACTTTTTCCGCCGTTGAGCCGGCGGGAAATTCACTGCCGCAACGGCTTGAAGGCGGTTTTATCCGAGGCTATCAGAAATATATTTCACCGCTGAGACTTCGGCGCGGAACATGCAATTTCAGCCCGACCTGTTCCGCTTATGCCCGCCAGGCTGTTGCCAGATACGGTTTCCTGACCGGAACCATGATGGCTACGGACCGGATATTGCGTTGCCATCCGGACGGAGAGCACGGCATCGATTTGCCGGAGTGGCATTACATTTACTCGCCGGGGGGATGGGAGCCGCGCGGTGAAGGCGAAGGGAAATGCCGTTCTCCCTTTCTTGCCGGGACTTTGTCTGTTATTCCGGGACTCGGAAAATTATACGCCGGAAAAACGGACGACGCCATTGTGTCCTTTTGTTTCGTTTCTCTTCTCGGGTATCTGTCTTACGAAAGTCTTTCAAAAAAGGCATATGTTTCCGGCGTGGTCTGGACCTGGCTTTTCGGCTCTTTTTACGCCGGCAATATTTACGGAAGCGTAGACGCGGCAAGGCGGTTTAATCTGAAATACGCGTGCAGATTTTAAAAGGAGGTGTTTATGTATCACATATTGTTGTTTTTCTTTGTGTCATACTTGTTTTTACAGCCCGGCACCGCCGTGGCGTCGTGCCTGTTCGGCGTCGGGAAAAAGCCGGTTCCGACTTATCGTTTTTACAAGGGAGCGCCCAGACCGCCGGATCAGGTCGCGATTGTGTTTTTCCCGGGAATAAAAACAGAAAGCGCCGTCGGCGGCTCCTGCTGCGGTTGTATAAGTTTCGGCGGAGCGGCTCCTGGAGAAACTTATTATTCCGCGCAACAGATTTTCCTGCTGAAGGTCGACGGGAAGGATAAGGGCGCAAGTTTCGAAGAAACGGAGAAATGCGAGGTTAATAGCGCTTTGCTGAATCCGGATGAAAGGGAAAGTTCGAAAAAAAGATGTCTTGAACGGGCGGCTTTAATGTCGGCCGCTTCCAGCGCTTTTCGCGCGGAACTCGAGCCCGGTAAGCACACGCTTGTTTTTTCCGGTTCGGAGCGCACAACGGACAGCATGCGGGAAAGCACGCCTTATGGTTATGATACGATAACCACGAAAAAAAGTTCCACCAATTGTCCCCCGACGGAAACAACGTTTGAGTTTGAAGCCGGCAGAGTCTATTCCGTCTATATGTATACCACGCGGGAGCAACAGGAGGAGGATGGAGTTGTGAAATCGGTAATGGTTTGTAAATTTGATATCTACGAAATGGAGGATAAGGAGATAAAAAAATGGAAAATAAAATAAAAAGTGTTTCCCCGCTGATTTTTTTGTGCGCGCTTTACGGTTGCACGCCGGCAGTATCCGTGTATAATCTGACAAAAAGCGAGCCGGTTCAGGGTAAGACCGCGTTGTTATACGTAAAGGAAAAACCGCAAAATGGATTGTTAAGTTTGCGAGCGCTGGACGGCAAGGCCTCGCCGGATTCTGTCGGGGAATACGACAGATCTTCGGACGAGCTCAATATAATCACTCGTCCTTATCGCGCCGGTGGCGACATTTTCCCGTCCGGCGAAGGTTTCTGTGGCAGTAAAGAGTGTTGTATCTGGCTGGACACTGGTCAGCATACCGCAACAGCCGCGGTTTTTGAAAGCTTTGGTTTATGTAACGCGATAAGTAATAATTTTGATCCGGTGTTTCGCGACATTATGACGGTTAAATTCACGGCCAGAGCGGGGAAAGTATACGAATTGTCGCCCAGTTTTGAATACGAGGGCGGATGCGAGCCTGTTGTCAGTCTTAGTGTGGTGGAATCCACCACGACTCCGTCTATATGTTTTAAGGAGGAAAAGTGACTTCTCTTATAAGAGGAATCTCCGTAAAAGCTCCGTGGCCGGTTTTGTTAAACGGCAGCTTTTAAAAATAGGATGAAAACGTGAAAAAAAAACATTGCGTGGCCTTGTTCGCGGCGCTGTTCGTTCTGTCTGCGGGCTGCGCCGGGATTCCGAGATATCAGACATATCCCGGAGCGCCGCTCCCGGCCTCGGAAAACGTCCTGCTGTTTTTCCCCAGGCCGGACAGGGGCTACGCCAAATACTCAAGATTTTTTGTCCTGGACGAAATAGACGGGCAAGCCTTGTCTAAGAGCTGTTCCAGCTGGAGCGGGTTTAGAATCGAGATGACCCCTGGGGAGCACATCCTGACATTTGGCCATATCAGCTATGTTTCGAATTTTCACACCTTTGCTGTGGGATATGGCAGGGAAATGACGACTTGGGATTCCGTCAGCTGCCCCGCCGTCAAAACGGAATTTATTTTCGAACCGGGAAGGGTTTATACCGTGGAGAATGGTTATAACAATTGTTATATCAGGATAAGGGAAGCCCTGCCGGAGGAAGTAAAGGAGTGGAAAATAAGATAATAGAGAGTATCGGAGGAATATGATGAAAAAAATAACGATAGGGCTGTGTGCGCTTTTTTTCTGCGGCTGTGCGGCGACAATCAGGCAGGAAATGGTCGGGAATAATAATTTACAGGAGGTGTCGAAGGCTATTGAAAAAGGCGCTGACGTCAACGTCGTTTATAAAAACGGAATGACGCCTTTAATTATCGCAGTTGGCAAAAACTCCTTTGGAATGGCCAGGCTGCTGATTGAAAAAGGCGCGGATGTGAACGCCGTATACGATGGTTTTTCGCCTTTAACTATCGCCATGAACCGAAACAATATGCAGATGGCAAAGCTTCTTGTGGAAAACGGCGCTGACGTTAATTTCCGTCTGAAGGATGGGGTCACTCCGCTGATGCTGTTAGCCGCAGTTAAGAGGATAAGCAATAAGGAAGCGGTCAAGTGGATAGACTTTCTGGTTGCCAATAAAGCGGATTTGAATATGAAAGACGATAAAGGAAATACGGTTTTGCATATTTTTTTGTCTTATAACAGGCCTGAAGCGATAAAATTCATCTTGGACAAAGGCGTAGACATGAAAACGGTTAGTGACAATAACAATACCCCGTTGATCATAGCGTGCGCGAATCGGAAGCTTATGTCGAATCCGGGGTTTTTAGAGATTATAAAAAAAATGCTTGTCGCGGGAATTGATGTGAATTACAGAAACAGCGACGGCAACACGGCTTTGATGTTAGCCGTTGCTAATAACAACAATAGGGTGGCGAAATTTCTTATGGACAACGGTGCCGACAAAACCTTGCTTAATTACAAAAAATGGGGGATCCTTGAATGGGCGGCGATCGCGGATAATCTTGAAGCCGGGGAGATGGCCGTAAAGGACGGCGCGGACGTTAATCGCAGAGACGACACAGGTTTTACTCCGCTTATGCTTGCCGCCATGAGTAATTCTCTCCGTATGGCTGAGTTTCTGCTGAAAAACGGGGCGGATGTGAATTACGAGGAAGCCGGCTTTAACGCGATCCGTGTTGCCCACCATAAAGGACACAAGAAAATGGTCGAACTTCTGAAAAAATACGGCGGGAAAGACTTGTCGGAAGAATTTACAAAAAAATTTTACGGCATAAAATAGTATCAGGTGATACATGCCGGAATGGAACAAATACCTATTTCAAATCTGTGCCGGCGGGCAGGAGGGAAGAAATGAAGAGAATAACGGCAATAATCTCGGCGGCATTTTTTTTGGGACTGCCTGCAAAAACCGCGTCGGCGGAAGAGAAGAAAGGGTATGACGCGGTTTCGGCGGCCGTTTATAACCTTTCTTTCGACGACCCAGACCCGACTCATACGGATTATGAAGACCCGGATGAGAGGAATTATGATTCAAAGGTGCTGTCTGCCGCTGGTTCTTTTTGTCTAGGTAAAACGGCCTTTTCGCTGGAATATAAGAGGCTTTTCGGCAACAGCTGGCAGGAACAGCGTAACGGGAAGGGCCTGGCGAAGTATGACGTTTTTGAGATGATAATAGGCAACACAGTGACGTCCGAGGCTTTGGCCGCGGGCTTCGGTCGGGGCTCTTATGAGGAAAAAGGAGTGATCAATCCGTATTTTTATCCGGTGGATTATCGTGACGAACTGGATTTGAACTGGAAAAGGATCGGCCTCATGGCTTTTTTCTCGGAAGGCAACATCGATGATAGAGTCAGGTTAAGTTACAATTACTGGAGCTGGAATAAAACGGAAAGCTGGCAGGATAAATTTGAAAAAAACAAGTTCGGATTTCTCTCTGTTTTGTTAGATTTAGGCGGTAAAGGGTATCTTTCGGGGGAAAAGTCGTTTTACGTTTTTTACCGGCTGAAATGCGAAAGCGGTTTCGGTAGGAGGAAATTAGTTTACATTTCCCCTTCCAGCTACAGTAAAAATTACTCTTCGTCTTTTCTTTCTTCAAGCGCGAGAATTGGAATCGGGGTAGGCGGGGAATCCGGTCTGGATTTGAAAGTGGGCTATAAAGTGGAGAGAACTAAGATGGAATCCGACGTCACTATCTTTACCCCCGTGCGTAACCTTATTTCAGACTTGATATTCATTCTTATTGTGCCTTTCATCCAGTCCACCGATAAGGATAACTGGGAATACTTTTATTATTCCTACAGTCGCGGGCCTTTTCTTGAGGCGGCATATCGGTTTTAAGTCGCCTGTTCCAATCCCACATCGGAACCGGATTATTCTTCTTCCGGCAAACTGTCTGCCCGACGAATGGATGAGGTGTCGTCTGTTGGGCGTGAGACGAGAAGTAACCTAAAAAAGCGCAGTCGCCTATGCTTTTGTCAGGTAAACCATTGATTATTTTGTCCCGTGCTTTTAAACGGTCGTACCAAAAGACTGGGCAAGCCCGGGTGGCAGACGCCGGAAGCGTTAATCCCTCATTTTACGCGATCGCGCATTTTGTGGAAACTTTGGCGGCCTGGAAATTGACGTAAATATTTTTTAGCCTAGGCTTTAAAGCCGGGAAGCTTTATTTTTTACTCATTACGTTCTGATCAGGGTTTTTGCTTCGGCCAGGGATTTTACTTTCATGGAGCCAATGTGCATGGCGGCGGCGTTTCGGAAATTCTTGAGCTATACGAAGTAATAGAACCTGCCCCTGCCGACGATTAGCCTGAAATAATGTTCACTGCCGTTTCTCCGCTCCGGACAATCGCCCGGCCGACTTTGCAAAAATTTGCGAAAAACCCGCCTTTTTTGTATTCTTTGGGAATAGGGTAAAATATTTGCGGCTTTTTAGTCGTACGGAAAGCGTGTTAGATCAAAACTGGATGTCTCTGAAAATGGATTTCTGGAGTCTTGTTAGA
>DYLD01000151.1 GCA_020722315.1 Syntrophus aciditrophicus | reverse complement strand
TGCTCGGTCTGAATAGTTCCGTCCTGCTTGTGGATAACGACTTTTCCAAGCACCTAATTCTTCGCCAGCTCCTTGGCTCGCTCGACCGCCTCCGCTTTCGTTCCGTGGCTACTGGAAGCCCTTGATGCCTTCTCTTCCTTGACCTTCCATCCGCCATCAGTTCCTGACGTCACATGATAGGTTTTACGCTTCGTCATGGATCATCCTCCCTTCTTGTCAGTTTGCTTCTGTGGAAAACACCTCGACAATATTCTCGTCGGGGTCAGAACACCTGAAATACGACCTCTTGGAATTACCCCAGAGGGACAGGGGAGATATGATTTTGGCCCCCTTGCTCTTCGCGAGTTCGTACCGCTTTTCAATATCAGTCAGTTCAATATATATGAGGGAGTGAATATCCTTTCCTCCGAATTGAGTTTTCGGATAATCTCCAGGCACGAGAACGAGTCCTTGTTCGAACACAATAGCCTCTTGCATCCTTTTCTTTATGTTGAGTCCGAGGATGCCTTCATAGAAACGAACCGCCTCATCAAGTGAATGAACAGGTAGCTTGGGGCCAAAATTGAACGCTCTTGAAGTTGGCGTGGACGCCTCAGGGACTTTTGCCGCATCCGCTGATAGAAAGCGCCCCTTCTTTATTCTTGACAAATATAGATTTTGACCATCTTCACAGGCGATTCTATAAAATAGGACCTTAAATTTCCCGCTCTTGCCAACACGTTCGTTTCTTGAAACAACGCTGCCCCTTCTTCCGTCAGGCAATTCGCAGGTCACGCCGGGTTTCATCTCCGACAGCTCATCGATCCATCTATTGAGGTTCGATCGACTGATATTCGGGATATCGGGTACTCCAGTTGATTCATCCTTGGAGACGAGATCGGTGGCAATCTTCATCAAATACTTGGAGTCCTGCACATGATTCTGGAGTGACGTCAGCCATTCCATGCCACTGAAAGCTCCGAGCAATCCTCCGGTCATTGAGGCGATAGTATCAGTATCTGCGCCGACCGCATGGGCGGCCGTCGTCAACCCATGTATAGGGTCCGGTGCGTATCGGGACGCCAGAAAGACGGCCGCACCAGCCGCAACAGTACCGGCACCGCTGGTCTTCTGGTCGAAACACTGAAGGGCGCGCAAGGTTTCGTCGTCAATCGTCAAAGCGCCTTTGGAAAGTTCTTTCTTGCATGTTTCCAGAAGATCGATCATCTCCTGGACCACAGATCTCCACAGATTCTGGTAGCCAGGAATATGATTGCTTGCTGCCTTGATCCAGTCGTCGGCAGCAACAGAAGTCTCCGGGATTGAATCCCATTCGGGGACGTTCCCCAGAAGGTCATCAACCATTTCTCCGAACCCGAGTTGGTCTGTGCGTCTTATGGACTTCCAAAGCGCATAGCCATAGGCCAATGCCCCTACCAAAGCGCGTGGGTGCCCGTGCGTCACGATCCCGTCAAGCATGATATTCCGGGCGAGAGGGGCGAACTCGGAAATATCGGCATTGAAGAGAACGTGTGGAAGGATGCGCATTGCCACACCGTTCCCCCCAGCTTCGAAGTATCTCTTTACATCGTTCGATGTCTTCTTGCCAGACCAGGGCGGGACTCCATCCGTCCATGACTCCACGGCTCTCTTTGTCGCGCCGCCTCCGCCTCTTTCATACAATGCCCAAAATGGAAGTTCGACCCGAGAGAATCGATCCCACCACCGAGGACCACACTGCAATGATCTTGAAAGACAGAGAATCAACTGCGTATCATCACTATAGTTCCCGGCATCGATGATCTCGTCGTGAGGGTAGTAGCGCCCCCCCGACCGCCGCGTCCATTTCCTGAATTCGAGAAGCGGACCTTGGGGTTTGCTCTTATCCACGTATGACCGACCTACGCGCTCGTTCGGCCACCCCAAGGCATCACCGCAAGCCGCTCCGAGCATAGCTCCAACAGCTTTGTTTAACATGAGTTTTGGCGATCTATTGGCCATGACACCCTCCATTGTCAAAGATGATCTCGTTTACACGATTCCCGCTTTGAATGGTCCTGGCCAATCCTGTTGTGCGATAGAAATCGGGAACTACGAGAATGTCCTTATCGATTGAAAGCCCCTGAAGGGTGGCGCGACAAATCTCACGCTTTGCCTGCTCTTCATCTGCCACCGCAATGGCAGTAATGTCATCGAGGGGGATTGGATCGGGAACCAAGACCTCGGCCTGAACGTTCGTCGCCGCACATGCCAGGTGTCGTGATGGTCGGGTGAAAGTAATGCCTGGTGCAGTGTTGGCGAACAGAGAAATGAAAGCGCCATATCCTTCCCCTATGTAGGTCCCTCTCTGCTTTGCAGCATTGCAGGGGCAGAACTTGGTCCCCGGCATCCATATGAAGTCAGGCTTTATCAACAAGACGACCCAATCCTTGAACAAGTGGTCCTGCTCTCGAACCTTTGCAAAGTAGTAGACATTGGGAAATTCGAGGGAGCAACAGATCAAGTCCTCGCATCCGTCCCAGCGGTCTGGATCGGTTGGATTGTGGGGCAGGTTTTCGTTTTCGAGACGGCTCCTCGAAAGGATGCCGCCGCAGTCGCCGAGGATATGCGCGAGATTTCTTGACTGAGTGAAATGGCACAGCCTGGTGACACCACGTTGTCGGCATTCCCTCTGAATCCTTGTCATGGCGAAACCCTCACATAAAGAGAGGGCTTCGCCGGAAGCAACGGCGTCAGCTCGCCCGTGTATAACAAGAGAAGATCGGTTCTCGCACGGGTCACCGCTACGTATAGAAGACGACCGTCGTGAGTCAGTGCGTCCTCTTCGCCATGGGATTCGACATGCTCTGGATCGGGAAGATTTTCTTTTTCAAGGAACGGTAGGATGACAAGATCGAATTCAAGCCCTTTTGCCGAATGATAAGTTCCATAGTAGATTCCGGGACCATCGTTCCATGAGTTCATGTCCCTGTGAAGCTTCGTGGCATAGTTGGGCAAACCGGAGCTGATGAGACGCTCCTGTTCTCGATCCTTGAAGAGAAGCGCGACACTCTTCGTTTTGCCCGATTCTTTCGCAACACGAAGAGCGATTTCGATCTGCTTCGCCCGGGTATCACACTCGGCAATCGTGGGGAGTGGCCCGTCTGCCCGCGGGGAGGTCGGTTCCACCATGTCCGCAATACCCTCGAAATAGGGCATCTTGGAAATCGCCAACCCAAGTAGTGCAATCTGTTTTGTGTTCCTGTAGTTCTCCTTGAATTCCCAGGTCTGAGGAACGGTCAGTCCTGCGAACCGCCATGATGTGCGTTGCCCGTATATCTGTTGCGCAACATCTCCGAAGAACGTAAGCGAGCCATCATCCGGTATGGCGGATGCCAGGGAGCGGATCACCTCCGGAGAAAAATCCTGCCCTTCGTCGATGATTATGTGTCGATAACGCCGGGCTCGGTCATCCTGAAGATACTCTTGCCGGACGTGGTAAGCGATGTCATCCCAGTCGTATAGTTTTCCCTGTTGCGTTCTCAGGGCGAGGTATTCTTTCAGTATCTCGAACATCACGCTTCGGAGCTTGCGTGCAAGGGTGGTTCCGACACGACCAACGCGTTCGACAGCGATGTACTGCTCCTCGGTCTCTATTCCATGGCTAAGAATCCAACCGATTTCGTCCAAGAAGAAGGCGAGAGGCCTGTCGAAGAATTTGGACTTCTCATAACGTTGAGTCACATTGGCAACGGCTCTTTCGATAAGGGTACGCCTCAAATCGGGATCGCAAATCGAGTTGAAGCTCATTTTGCCCCTGGAATTGAGGTATCCTCTGGCAAATTTGTGATAAGTTTCTATTACCACATTGCGCAACTCGAACGGCTTGAGATAGTTTAGGTACGTGACAAGCGCTTGGTTAAAGGTGAGGAGAAGGGTTCGGCCAGAGTGAGGCATGTCGGCGGCGGAGAGATAGGCGGCACGATAAAGGGCCAGCGTCGTCTTCCCACTCCCTGCAGTGCCCAGAACCGCAGAGTGGCCCGTCACGGGCAGGTAAAGGACCTCTCGCTGTTTTCTTAAGGGTTTGGGCAACGATTTCGGCATCACATCACTCCGCCACACATGAAGGATAAGTTCCGGTTCCAGTCACAGTTCCTGCTCCGATTCAATATCTATGTGGGGAACGTCGTCCTTTCTATCCAGTTCGTGCTCCAATACATCGAGTTCTTCCTTGGCTTTCTGAAGTATCAACGCTGCGCACTCCATGCAGTAGTTGTTCTTCGACATGTTCTCCTTGATGACCAAGCATTTGTCGCCCTGGCAGATAACGTGCTCCTGGTTCCGCGAGCAGTGTCTCCGCCGCTGGGCGGTTTCGAAACAGGCGGATACGAGAAGGCGTTTCAGCTTGGGCATCGGTCATCTCCTTGAAAGGCGTTCCTGGATTTGAGCCTGGACGTCGTCTCCGATCTGGTCGATCTGTTCCAGAACCTCCTCCAACCGCTCCAGCGGGATTTCACCGCGGGTTCCACCGTCCGACTCGAGCCGCTCATTGACGGCTCCATTCACGATCATGATGACCACCGCGTAGTTGTTGGCGCTGCGCAGTTCGGGGTAGGCCAGGACGATGTTACGCCCGTTGATGGACGCGCCGAGGGCGTTTAGAATCCGGCTGGCCAGGGCCCGTGAGCGCTCGTTGAGCCTTCGCCGGGCTTCCTGGCGACGACGCTGGGGCGTGACCGGTATCTCCCTGGGCTCCATGCTCTCGCGGGTCCGGGCCTGGATGAGGCGCTGACGGAGGTTTTCGCGGGATAGTCCAAGGGCCTCGGGGTCGAGACCGCGTCTCCGGAACTCCTGGACGAGGTCGTCGATCACGGCGTCATCCATCGGGTCGAGGTACGCCTGTTCGATGAAGTGGCTGATGATCTCGTTCTGCACCACCATATCCGGCGTCAGGCGTCGCCGGCGGCCCGGCTCGTCGGCCGGAGGTCGCTCGTCGCCTGCTTCAAGCCAGCCCTGGATGAGTTCCTGGTCCTCCTGGTCGATCCGCCGGAAATCATCCCAATGGCGGTCGATGTTCAACCCCACGTGGGAAACCGCCACGCCCCGGTTGTCCGGGTGTTGGGGATTGTTCTGGTGGATCACCCTCATGACCCTTCCGATGAATTGGACATAGGGCGACAGCGACCGGAAGGGCTGGAAGATGGCGGCCACGCTCAGGTTCGGGTGGTCAAATCCCTCGCCGAGCATCCGGACCTGGACGATGCAATCGATCCGACCGCGTCGGAGGTCTTGGAGCACATCCTCAATCTCGTCCGCCGGCATGTTGCTGTGAATTTCACGAGCCTGCAGGCCGCGCTCCGCGTAAAGCGAACGCACTTGGCGGGAGTGATCCACCGAACAGGCAACAGCGATCA
>DYLD01000150.1 GCA_020722315.1 Syntrophus aciditrophicus | reverse complement strand
GCGAACCCCTTGACTGCCGAAACGACTCTCTCCACATCTTCTTCCTCCATCCCCTGGTTGCACGGGATGCATATTCCCGTCTCATACATTCTGATGCTTTGCGAAAGGTCTCCGCAGTCGAAATCGGAGAACATCCGATGTGTGTGGTTCATCCCCCAGAATGGCCTGACTTGTATCTTGCGGGTGGTCATATGCGCAGAAAATTCCTTGAGGCGGTCTTTGTTTTCCAAGAATAGAAGGAAGAACCAATATGTACACCTGCATCTTTTCGACTCCGAAAAGAAACTTACGGAATCGAGCTTGGCAAATTCGGCAATGTATCTATTTGCAATCCGCCTCTTCCTTGAAATCATCTCGTCAAGATGTTCAAGCTGCCCAAGCCCTATCGCGGCCTGTATGTTCAGCATCCTGTAGTTGAAGCCCACCTCGTCATGGTAGTAGAAGAACTCATCGGTCTTGGCCTGGGTGGAGAGATGCCTTATCCATCTTGCAAGCGCGCCATCCCGGGTCACTACCATGCCACCACCGCCAGTCGTCAGGAGCTTGTTCCCGTTGAAACTGAAACAGCCTATGTCGCCGAACGTTCCGGCATGAATTCCGTCCCATCGGGATCCGATTGCTTCCGCCGCGTCCTCGATCACCTTGAGCTTGTATCTTCCGGCGATTTCAATTATCCTGGGCATGTCACAGCAATGTCCATACAGATGCACTGGAACGATTGCCGAAATTCTGCGTCCGGTTCTGTTGTTGACAAGAACGTGCCCGTTGAAGGTGCATGATTCCCCTATGAAATTCTCCAGCGCTTCCGGCGACAATCCGAGGGTTAGCGGATCCACGTCAATGAACAGAGGGCACGCCCCCACATATCTTATCGCGTTTATTGGTGCGATGAAGGTGAGGGTCGGCACGAACAGTTCGGTGTTTTTCTCTATTCCAGCGGCGAGGAGAGACAGGTGCAGCGCGCATGTTCCGTTCATCACCGCGACTGCGTTGTCCACCCCTGCGTATTCCGCGACGCGCTTCTCGAATTCGGCTATGAAGCGCCCCGAGGACGATATCCAGTTCTCGTCGATGCACTGATTGACGTATTTCTTCTCGTTTCCGCTCAGGTGCGGCACTGAAAGAGGAATGAATTTGATATCGGCAGCCATGGCTTCTACTCCCATGCCTTGTTTTTTGAAAGGTCTTCAAGATACCAGCCACAGGTTTCATCCAGCCCTTTTTCAAGGTTCACGCGGGGTGTGAATCCGGTGAACTTGCGCAGCTTCGATATGTCGGGACATCTTCGCGCCACCGAACCTTTCGGGGCCGGGACGTCCTCTGTCCGGGCCTTGACCCCAACTCTCTTCAAGATCTCACTTGCCAGATCCTTTATATTGGTCTCCTCCGAATCGTTTCCTATGTGGAAGAGTTCTCCATCGATATCGGAGAACATGACAAGCTTGAGGGCCTCCACCGCGTCATCCACATGGCAGAATGCGCGAGTCTGGTCGAAGCCGAATATCTTGAACGGGTTTTCCCCTTCTTTCGCCCTTTTTATCATTTCCGGTATGACGTGGGCGTATCCCATTCTAGGTCCGTATATGTTGTGGAAGCGAACCGTGTTGCAGGCGAAGGAGTGGCTTCTTGACGAGAAATGGAAGAGCTGCTCCCCGAATATCTTGGACACTGCGTACGAAAACCGCGGATTCAGCGGATCCAATATTGCGACAGGCGTGTCTTCCGGAGTCGGGATCTTAACTATTCCGAGATCGAATCCCGACGCATAGACCTCCGAAGTGGAGGAGAACAGAACCCTTCCGGGCCTGCTTCTCTTTATGAATTCAATCATGTTCATGCTGGACAACGCATTGGTCAGGAGGACTTCCTCCGGCCTGTTCATGCAGTGCTTAACGCCCACCATGGCCGCCAGATGGAACACGCAGTCGAAACGCTCCTCGATTCCGGCCAGGTTCTCCGGCTTTTTCAAGTCCAGACCGAGGAGAGAGACATTGTCTTTTGATATAAGCTCATTCATTTCCCGGTCCAGACGCCCTCTGGCGAGATTGTCTATTATGGTGATTCTATTTCGCTTGTCCATCGCGAGATTCCTGGCCAGATGGAATCCGATGAATCCTGCGCCGCCGGTTACTAGGATATTCCTCTGCATTTTCTTCTCTTGTGTTTGTTTGTTTCCATCTCCCGACATCCCGCTTGGGTCTTCGCGTTGATGGATAGATCATGGAATTTCTTTATCTTGAACTTCCGCAGGTCCAGTCCCTTAAGGACACCCACTATCCTCCGCGCGCTTCTTCCGTCTCCGTAAAGAGACATCTGGGATGCCGGAAGCCTGGGGGGGAATTCCCCACGGACTATCGAGTCGATCGCGGACGAGATATCGTCCGCACTTGGATTTTCGATGTTCATCACGCACGATGACGCAAGCCTGCCCTTCTGTCTCGATCCGATGTTCAGGACTGGAACGGGGATGGCCGGAGCCTCGATTATGCCCGAAGATGAATTCCCTATCACTGCGGTGGCGGCTTTCAGGAGAGACCAGTATTTCTTCTCGCCAAGCGCGCTGACTGCCGCTCTTCTGCGGGGCGACCTTTTGGCGAAGGACGCGATTTTCCTTCTTATCACGCCGTTTCCCGGTTCGTTGTTCGGCATTGTCAGCACGCAAACGCACTCGTGCCTCTCCAGCGCATTGATTATCGCTTCGATCTCGGTTTCCGCGTCGCCTATCAGGGTTGGAGGATGATAGGTTGTTAAAAACAGCGGGCAGCCTTCAGGCCTTTCAATTCCGAGCGACTTTAGGACTTCTTCGTGGTGCGGCAGATCCTTGCGCCAGATGTTGTCCAGTCCAGGTGCCCCGACATTGAACACCGACTTAGGGTCCTCTCCCATTTGAATGATCCTGTTCGCATGGGTTTCACAACTTGCGAAGTGGATATTGCCCAGCTTGGTTATCGCATGCCTGAACTGATTGTCCATGGCTCCAAGAGTCTCCTCTCCTCCATGAAGATGGATGATGGGGATTTTCAAGATCACCGCTGCGACGGCTATCGCCATCGTCTCGAACCTGTCCCCGAGTATCATCACAGCGTCGGGTCTGAGCTCGCTCATCGCATCGTGCGACATCATCATCGCCCTCGATGTCTCCGCGCAGATTCCGTCGTCCGTGCCGGTCTTCCACTCGAGCCGTTTCAATTTGCGTATGCCCTCCGCCTTGATTAGCGACGATATGTCTCCATAACGACTGCTACATGCCATCCCTCCAGCGACAACCGTGATCTGGAATCCGGGAGTCGAGGACAGCAACTTGACAGTGCTTCTGAGTATTCCCCAATCCTGCCTTCCGGTTGTAAATACAGCTATTTTCATTCGAAAGGGTAGACCTTTTTACTCATGAGGAACTCTATCCACTCGAAATCCGTCTCGTTGTCAATGTCGTATCTTGTAACATCTGACATGAGAAAGACGGCGGTTCTGTCCGTTATCACAGAATCAGGCGTCCCGGCCCTCAGAAATTCCGCATCGTAGATGTAAATCGAAGTGTTTATGGAATATACGCCAGGGGCGTCCTGATGGCGGAGTATGCGTCCTCCACATCCCTCCTTGCATATTGTGACGAATCCGCCTCCGGTGTCTTCCAGCATGTTAAAATAGGGATTGGCGTGCGCCTTGACCACGGATATCACTACTTTAGGGGTCCTGTCCTTGAAGGTCTGGACGGCTCCTTCGATATCCGTCCTTGCTCGCAGCGGATTCGTCACATCAAGATCTATCACAGCGTCATACTTCTTTGAGAATATGCGCTCGCTCTCTACCAGAGCATGTCTTATCACCGGCACTTTTCCGGAGCTGTCGGAAGCCAATTCGGCCGGCCTTATAAATGGTACTTTTGCTCCATGGGCCTTGGCCAGCTCGGCTATTTTAATTGAGTCCGTGGACACCACTACATCTTCCGCCCCCCCCCATTTCAGGCCGTGCTCGATCGAGTGGACGATGAGCGGTTTCCCGCACAGGGGCCGGATGTTCTTGCCGGGGATCCTTTTAGATCCTTCTCTGGCACATATTGTCAATAACAGTTTCATCTGGAGTGTTGCATCCTTATCTGCGATGATTTAATCGGGCTGTCCTTCTTCAAAAATCTTAATGCCACAGAACCGATTGTCTTTTCCAGCATCGCCGGCGGAAGGCCGGTTCCTGGTCTTTTGATGCAGATGTCCTCACGAACGATCTTGTGTCCGATGTCTATGTCTCTCGCCGCGACAATGGATTTTCTAGCCCCTCTTGAAGTCCTTCTTTCTTCATGGGTAGGCTTCTTGATGCCATCGCCAAGCGCCTTCTCGATGTTTCTTATCGAGACCGTCATCCGCGCCAATTCGTCCGGGAGAAGCGAGGAGCGCTGGTCCGGGCCTGGAAGTGCCCTGTCAATGGTGAAATGTTTCTCGATGACCTCCGCTCCAAGAGCGGCCGCGGCTATAGCCACTTCTATCCCGATGCTGTGGTCGGAGTATCCGACCGGGACACCAAGCGTTCTCCTCAAGGTGGCCATGGCGTTGAGGTTGACGTCCTTGTAGCTGCACGGATAGCTGCTTGTGCAATGGAGGACGGTCAGTTTGTTCTTGAAAAGGCTCTTCACCCCTGTTTTTCTCTGGATTTTCATTATCAGCCGCACCGCCGTGGATATCTCGTCCATATCGGCCATTCCAGTGGATAGTATTATCGGTTTCCGCTTCAGGGCTATTTTCTCGATCAACGGGAGATTGGTTATCTCTCCGGAGGGGATTTTGAAAAGCCTGACAAGGGGATCTAGGAAATCGGCGGACTCTTCATCGAATGGAGTCGAGAGAAAGTCAATGCCGCGACTGGCGCAACGCCTGCTCAGATCCACGAAATCACGGTGGGATAGTTCGCAATCCTTCAACATCTGATACTGATTTTTTCCTTCAACCTCTTTCTTCTGGTAGGTTATAAGTTCGGCATCCGGCGACAGCAGCTTGTCCGTGACGAAGGTCTGGAACTTGATCGCATCCGCATCGGCATAAGCTGCAAAATCAATCATTTTTCGACACAATTTCATACTGCCGCAATGGTTTATTCCAGCTTCGGCGATAATGTAAATTTTTCGATTAGTTTTTTTCATTCAAAGTCAACTTACTGGATATTATTCGGAATAAGACACCTGCAAACCATTCATGTCCACGCAAAGACAAATGACTTCTATCTATAAAAAACTCAAGAGGATTTTGCTCTTTTTCATCTTGTAAGAACTTATTCATGTCCATTACATCAAGACCTCTTTCTTTGAGCTTTAAAGCAAGATCTTCAAGCCTTGAATAATATCCACAAAATAAATCAAAGATATCCCTCGAAGGGACACCAATTTTATCTAAATCTTT
>DYLD01000149.1:3573-5482 GCA_020722315.1 Syntrophus aciditrophicus | reverse complement strand
CCCCCCTTGCAAATAATTACTGCCGCAATCCGGCCACATGCTGCAGGATGTAGAGCAGCTCGTTGGCGCCGACCTTGCCGTCGCGGTTTACATCCGTGCCGCAAACCGGGTAGTGAGGACGAATGGTCGGGTTCATGCCGGCCATGATTTTGAGAGTCAGGACAGCATCGGTTAGATCAACCTTGACATCACCGTTGATATCGCCCTTTATTAAGGCATCACTCTTGATGGCGACGCCCATTTGCCTCAATGCCTTATTTGTGTGGGTAAAGATGAGGATGTTTCCATTGGAGCCGATAGCGCCCGTTATTTTATCCACATCCACATAGAAACCGTTGATGGCCCCGTCTGCACTGACAGTTCCAAGGCTTATTTTCGTATCGTAATAGGTAATACTGCCGTTTTCCGAACGTTTGCCATGCACCTGACAATTGCCGGCGCTGTCGCAAGTCATGCCGCCAAACTCGGAAAACGCAACGCCGCCTTCGTCCCCAAAGGATGAAAACACCCAATTCCCCTGGAAGTCCGCGCTGGTATAGGTCTTATCGCCCTTCTTTACGCCAACCACCACCATGAAGTCATCTCCCGTAGAAGGATAAAATTGGGCGGGATTGGAAATAATCATGGCCTTTCCATCCGAGCTCAGATAGCCCAAATCCAGCAAAGATGCTGCGTCAGGCCCGACGCTGAAAATCCCGCCCGTTTTTATATCGTAGTACGTAGTTTCTGAAGAAGGTCCCAGGTAACCGCCGGTACATAAAGCGCCATTGCACGCCAATTTTCCTGTGCCGGAAAGCGTGCCATTGCCGTCCGCCGTCACGATTTCCGTTGAGACCCGATTTTGTCCTCTATCTTCTCCAAAAAAATCGCGCTCATAACCCACGGTAAAATATTCACCTGCCGCATCGGACTTTGGGTAAGTTTTTGCGGTATCAAGCTTCACCCCAAAGCCCAACCCTCTTTCGGCAGTCCTGGTAATATCCGCCAGAAAGGCATTGCCGTCATTGGAGGCGGCAAACAACGCCGCTTGCTCAACCAGAAGCAGCTTCGGCGACAGGGGCACAAAGGGCAGATTGGAAATAGCCCCGGCTTTACAATAATTCTCATCCGGGCATTTATCGGCGCTTTCCTTAAACACATTGTAAATATTCCCCGCCTGAAATTCTGCCGTCCCCAGTTCCGTTTTCCAGTTGTACCAATTTGGGGGAATGGACCCATTTCCTATCATGATATAGCCGTACTTTTCCTGCGTTCCCGCCTGGGTGATCGTGTATTCCTGCCCGCTGATGGTGATTTTTCCCGTCCGGGAGGTGCTGTAGGTGTTGGCCTCCACAGCGTAAGTCACCGTCCCGCTTCCTATTCCCGTCGCGGGAGAGGTGATCTTGATCCAGGAGGAGTCGCTTGCCGCGCTCCAGACATACCCGTCGCCCGCGGTGAAGACAATCCTGCCCGTTTCGGCCTGGGTGGTGATGTAGCTGTAGCTCGCCGGCGACTGGATGGTTACCCCGGTTTCGGTCGGCTGTGAGGCCATGAAGTAGTAGATGTCGCCCGTGGTCGTGCCCGCCGTAAACGTCACCGGGACGGCGCTGTCAATACTCGCGCCGTTCGGCCACCACTGCGGCTTCACGGTAGAGGATTCGGGCGTGAAAAGAATCTTGTAGCTCCCCGGCGGGATGTTCCCAACGAGAACCGGCCTCCCGCCCATATGCATCGACCAGACTTCTTTGGCAAACTTGAACTGATTGTCGGAAGCGCCGTAGAAATAGAGTTTGAACATTTCGGAAAAGGCGTTTTCATCAAGGCTTCTGATGGAAAAAGCAAGAAGCCCCGTAGCGGGATCATTGACCGTCGTCAGGGGAACGACCGCCTTTGCCTTGCCGTCATAAGTCGAGACGTAAAGAAGCGCCGT
>DYLD01000149.1:1790-3473 GCA_020722315.1 Syntrophus aciditrophicus | reverse complement strand
GTGTAAGTTTTACCCGTTGTCCCGGCGTCAAGGGTCGCCGTGTTGATCTTCAAAACAACCCCGCCTTCGCTTTTTATCGGAACCGGCGTAAAAGTCGCAATGGGCAAAAGGGTTGATGCGTCGCCGTTCTGGAGATTCAGGGTTATTCCCGTCGTCGTGAAGCCGTTAAAAAACGTGGATTTGAAAAGAAACTCCGCCGTCTGCCCCTTGATGACTTTGGCGTTGTAAGTGGCGAGCTCCACGTTGAAACAGGGGGAAGACACCGTGAAGAATTCGGAGGGGTTACTCTCCACCCCATCCGCAATGACAATAACCCTGCCGCTGTGCGCCGGGGCAACATTGGCGACAGTAATGGAAGCATCGGACCAGCCGGTAACCGTAACAGGAACACCGCCGATAGTTACCTTTCCAGGCGTCGTCCCGAAGCCGGAGCCACTGATAGTAAGCGTTGCGCCATACGCCCCATTCGTCGAGGAAAGTGATGACAAAACCGGCGTCGCACCCACCGTGATACCCTCGGCCGACAACACGATGTCGTCCGCGTGGAATTCGCCATCGGCCTCCTTGACGATTTCTAATTTCACGAGTTTGGAGGCAGATGTGTCGAATGAATAGGTGGCTGATACCGCGGATGCGGCGGGATTATTCGAAATGCTGGAGTTCAAAGGGTTGTAAACCTTCACCCGGTGGAAGGCGTTTGCATTGTCCAGGTAGGTAAGATAAAAAGCCACCGTGTTCTGGTATGGCGGAGAGTTGATCTGCCACAGCCTCGCCTGAAGGGTTATCGTCTTCCCTGCAATCCCCGTGAGGTTCAGGTTCTGATAGAGAATCGTCCCCTTGAAAGAATACCTGGCAGGATGCAGAGTCACCCCGGAGCCGTCCGAAAGAAGTGGCGTCCAGGGAGGCGTGCCGGTCTGCAGCACCGGGTTGACCACCCAGCCGTTCAGGTTGCCGTCGAAACCGCCGTTCTGGAGTAGGTTGGTGTCAGAGAAGGCCTTGGGGGCTGTTATCACGCCGAGAAGCAATGCGACAACCGCGAAGGCGGCTATAAACCCTTTCGTGAAATTTTTGCGGTACATATTTACCTCCTTAAATCTTTTTCAATGTTTAGCTGTGGGGGCCAAAAGACATTCTTACCCGGGGCGGAAAAGGCTATTGACAACTACACGACAAAACCACCTCCCAACTTGATCGCGCCCGTTTTGGGGACATTTTACCAAACCTACTAAATTTGATGATATTCTCTTATGGGTTTTTGGAAGAAGTCAAGCCTTTTATTGTCAAAATTGTGAAGTAATTCACAAATCGGGATCAAAGAATCGATCGGCGTCGCCGTAAGGATTCATCGGGGATAAAGCGATTGACCTGGTAACGGATTTATATCATGATATTCTCGGATGTAGTACCCGAAGGCGATTTGAAGAACACCGGAAGAGTCATTTTATTTCCGAGATTCCCCAGTTGAATGTCTGCTCGCCTGTTGGCGGTGCATCGAACGAAGAAATCCCGTGCGCGCCGACGATATCAAGCATATCCGCACCGAGACAAACCTCGGCACAGTAGCGGGAAGCGACCGGTTCAAGGATAAAATTGAAAGTGCGTGGAGCCGGCGGGCGAGGCCGGGTCAATCAGGGCGGCAAAATAAAAAGCAAGAGAAATAATATGTCTCTGACCCCGTTTTTG
>DYLD01000149.1:0-1690 GCA_020722315.1 Syntrophus aciditrophicus | reverse complement strand
TCTGACCCCGTTTTTGAAAACACGGAGCCCCCCTCCCCAAGGGACGTTGTTTGGCGCTGACAGGTGCAGCTTCCTTCCGGGGCGGGAGGGGACTTACGCCCGCTTGATTACACGATCTTGCCCGGCCGCACATCGGTATTATGTCCCCCGTTTTATTTCTTGACTTTGGTGAACATATTCATTAAAAATTGTCCATCGAGGTGAACAATTTGCGATGAATACAGAAATTCTAAAGAAAATCAACGCTGAATGGCTGAAGGAAAAGACCTTGCCGTCTCTGGTGAGACGGGCTGCGCCGGAAATTTCACTCGAGGAGTCAGCGGACATCCTTGTCGTGGCCGGCCCACGAAGAGCTGGTAAGACCTGGTATCTGTATCAACTGATCCAGGATCTCCTGACATCGGGAAAGGCCCGCCGGGAAGATATTCTCTTCGTCGATTTTGAAGATTACCGCCTTACGGATTTCAAGGCAATCGATACGGATGCCCTGCTTGCCGCTTTCCAGCAGGTTGCAGGAAACCCGCCTGCCTTCCTGTTTTTCGATGAAGTGCAGCAACTTCCGGACTGGAGCCGCGTCCTGCGAACCCTTCACAATCAGAACCGCTATCGCATCGCCGTTTCCGGCAGCAATTCGCACCTGCTCGAAAGGGAAATCTCGACGGAGTTGCGGGGGCGTTGCCGAAACATCCTGATCCTCCCTTTTTCCTTCCCGGAGATCCTGCGTTATGGCGGCATCCCTTATGACGAGACGACCCTGCTGACCCCCGCGCGCGGGCAGGTCATGATGGCCTTTGATCGCTATCTCAAGGAGGGCGGTTTTCCGGAGGTCGTCAAGCGGGAAACCGCTATGGAAAAAAGGGAACTCCTGCAGACCTATTACCGGACGATTTATTACCGCGACATCCTGGAGCGGTACAACATCAAGGCCAAATATGTTCTTGAAGCCGTCATGAGCTACAGCCTGAATACCTTTTCCGACCTGTTTTCGATCTCGACCTTCGCAAAGCGCCTGAAGCAGCATCAACTCCCCGGCAGCAAGCAGACAATCTCCAACTACCTCGGCTGCCTGCAGGAAGTTTTTTTTATCATCGCCCACGACAAATACAGTTATTCCGCCAGGAAGCGGATCATGAATCCCAAAAAAATCTATCTCTCGGATACGGGCTTTTCCTCCCTTGCCGCCGATTTTTCGGAAAACAGGGGAAAACTTCTGGAGAATGTCGTTGCCGTCGAGCTTTTCCGGCGGCGGGCAGAAAGCTTCTATTACAAGGGGAAGGGGGAATGCGACTTCATTGTTATGGGCGCCGTCAAGCCGGAAACGGCGATCCAGGTCTGCTGGGAGATGACGCCGAAGAACGAAGGCCGCGAAATTCAAGGCCTCCGCGAGGCCATGAACGCCCTCGCGCTACGGGATGGGCTGATCCTGACCTATGATGAGGAAGGGGAGCGGATCGTCGCGGACATCGGGAAAATCCCCGTAATACCGGTCTGGAAATGGCTCCTCGGATAACGAATGATTCTCTCTTGGCCTGCTAAATCCGTTCCATTCTACATCCCGCACACAATGTACACAGGAGATGCTGCCCTGATTACAAAAATATCCAGAGTTTTAGCAGCGCACTTCCAAAACTTTACAAAAATCGACAATCGGGGAATTCTCTATTCACCCCCCCTTTTTACCCTTTCGGGA
>DYLD01000148.1 GCA_020722315.1 Syntrophus aciditrophicus | reverse complement strand
CCTTAAACCTCGTCAATCGCATCCCCGGATTGACGGGGCGGAGCACGGAGAAAAACATGGATAGAGACAAAAAAATCTACGCGCATTCGTTGAAGGGCCAGCCACCTGAAAAATGGCAGCCCCTCGAAGAGCACCTTGCGAATGTCGCAAAAACCGCCGCGAAATTCGCAAATGAATTCAATTCCGCCGCATGGGCATACAACGCAGGAATTCTACATGACCTAGGAAAGGCTCTGCCTGCCTTTCAAAGCTATCTGCGAAGACAAAATGGACTCGAAGACCCGAACTATGATTCAGGCAACCACAACCATTCCTCCGCCGGTGCCGCGTTCGCAATTCAAAAATTCGGCGAATGCGTGGGTAAATTCTACGCATACGCCGTCGCCGGACATCATGCCGGCCTGCCGGACTGGTATACGTCCGACACTGCCAACGCAGCATTGTCCGCACGCCTGCCGGAAGGCAGGGATAACCTCGAACGAATTCAGGACTACTCCTCGAAAATCTCCGGCAAGCTAATTTCCGCCATCCCCCCGGAATTCGCCCGTAGACCGGAAAACGTCCACTTGTGGATTCGCATGCTCTACTCCTGTCTGGTGGATGCCGACTTCCTCGATACTGAAGCGTTCATGGACACACAAAAGAGTGCGCAACGTGCAACCGCGAAGTTCGCGACACTGCCGCAGCTCAAGGAAAAGCTGGACGCGCATTTGGCCGCACTTGCGGACTCCGCACCAAAGACACCGGTCAACGCCATACGCAGAGAAATTCTCAATACCTGCCGCAGCGCCGCAGAGTTTGCGCCAGGGCTATTTTCGCTCACCGTTCCCACCGGCGGAGGCAAAACGCTGTCTGGCATGGCCTTTGCGCTGGATCATGCAATAAAGCATGGCCGCAGCCGCATCATCTATGTCATCCCCTACACCAGCATCATCGAGCAGACCGCCGATATATTCAGAAGGATTTTCGGGCAGGATCAGGTTTTAGAGCATCACTCGAATATTGAGGCCAAAAATAAGTCCCCCGAAATGGATTTGGCGGCGGAAAATTGGGACGCGCCAATAATCGTCACAACCAATGTCCAGTTCTTCGAATCGCTGTATGCCGCCAAATCCAGCCGATGCCGCAAGCTCCATAGCATCGTCAATAGCGTGATCATTCTCGACGAAGCCCAACTCCTCCCGCCGGGACTGCTCGCCCCCTGCGTGGATGCCATGAACCAGCTTGTGCAAATCTACAACGTCACCATGGTGCTTGCCACCGCCACCCAGCCGGCGCTTTCCACCTTGCCCGGGCCATGTCCGCGCCTCGCCCAGGCGCGGGAAATCATCCCTCCTGAATTGCTTCTATACGAACGCCTCAAGAGGACAGAGTGCCATTTCCCTGCCGACCTGAACACCGCCGGAAACTGGCCGGAGCTGGCCGCGCGTCTTCAACAGCACGAGCAAGTTCTATGCGTCGTCAACACACGCCGCGACTGCTACGATCTCTTCAAGCTCATGCCGGAGGGCACGATCCACCTCTCCGCGCTCATGTGCGGGGAACACCGTTCCAAAATTATCGCCGAAATCAAACGTCGTCTCGACGCAGACGAAGCCTGCCGCGTAATCAGCACCCAGATCGTCGAAGCCGGTGCAGATATTGATTTCCCTGTCGTTTATCGCGCCTTGGCCGGGCTGGATTCCATCGCCCAGGCCGCTGGCCGCTGCAACCGCGAAGGACGGCTGAATGAGAGGGGAACTCTCGGCCAGGTACATGTCTTCATCCCTCCCAAACCAGCGCCCCCCGGAATTCTGGGCAAGGGCGAAGGCACCACCAAGGAACTTGCATCCCTTGCGAACTTCGCACCGGATGCGCCAGCCGAATTCACACGATACTTCAACCTGTTCTATTCAAAAGTAAATGACCATGGCGCCGCCAGCTTCAAAGAGTGGCTGTCCAAAGATGTCAACCCTGCCGTCAATATCCAGTTCCGCACCGCCGCCGCCAACTTCAAACTCATTGACGACTCCTGCACTAGACCCGTCATCGTCCGCTACGGCGACAGCGACAAATGGATCGCCCAGATCCGCGCCATCGGCCCCAAGCGCGACACCATGCGCAAACTTCAGCGCTACACGGTCAATCTGCCTGTCCGCATGGTTGAAAAGATGAAAAATGACGGTATGCTGGAGGAGGTTCATGACGGCATCATGGCGCAGACGATGCCAAATTTGTACGCACAGGAAACCGGGCTCGACATCTTTCGCGATTCATTGCCAATTGAGGATATCACATGTATTTGAATTTTCCCAAACAAGGAGTGTGGCCATGAGAGGTTTTTGTCTCGAAGTGAAAGGCGGCTACGCCTGCTTTACAAGACCAGAGATGAAGGTTGAACGCGTCAGTTACGATGTAATCACGCCGTCTGCCGCACGCGCAATTTTCGACTCGATACTTTGGAAGCCGGCAATATTCTGGCAAATCACAAAAATCGAAGTCCTCCAACCAATCAAATGGACATCGGTCAGAAGAAACGAGGTAGGCAAAACGGCTTATCCACGCTCCGACGGCATATTCATCGAAGACGAGCGCCAGCAGCGCGCCGGACTTTTCCTGAAAGATGTGAAATATCGCCTTCATGCCGAGTTTGAATACATTCCGCCAGAAAAGAGATGGAAAACCCACAACCCAGTCCCGGAATGGCTCAACGATCCTGAAGAACTGGAAGCACTTAAAAAACAGGGTATCCGCGCCGACGAGTCCGAAGCGAAATATGCGGCCATGTTCGAGCGCAGGGCAAAAAAAGGACAATGTTTTAACC
This sequence comes from Syntrophus aciditrophicus, assembly GCA_020722315.1. Classification (GTDB taxonomy): domain Bacteria; phylum Desulfobacterota; class Syntrophia; order Syntrophales; family UBA5619; genus DYLD01. Next base: position 2,759 of record DYLD01000148.1, on the reverse strand, counting down.
AGCCTTATCTCGGATGCCGCGAGTTCTCCTGCGAATTTCGCCTCGTTGATCCGCAAAAAGAACCTTCACAGCCAATCCCCGAAACCCGCGAACTCGGCTGGATGCTCTATGACCTCGACTTCTCAGATCCACAAGATATTAAGCCAATGTTTTTCAAGGCAAAAATGGAAAACGGCATAATAAAGGTTCCACACAGAAACTCCGAGGAGGTGAAAAAATGATTCTCCAGGCACTCAAGGGATACTACGACCGCAAATCCGCCGATCCCGACAGCGGAATCGCGCCTATCGGCTGGGAATGGAAGGAGATTCCGTTCTTGCTGGTCATCAACCAGGATGGGAAATTCGTATCGTTGCAGGATACCCGCGAAGGCGATGGGAAGAAACCCCGGGCCAAGGCATTCCTTGTGCCATCATTGGGAGAAAAGAAAGGCAATGGCATTAAGGCAAACTTGTTCTGGGAGAATATTGAATACATGCTGGGTATCCCAGTTCCCACCGAACGCAAACCCTCACCGGATGCAGAACGAGTGGCTGAGCAGCACAAGGCATTTGTTGAGCGCATTCGCTCGCTTCAGGGGAGCCATCCATTTCTTTGCGCAGTTCGCAGTTTCTTGGCAGGCATATCTCGCGAACAAATTATGTCCGATCCCAATTGGCCAGAAGCTCTCAAGCTGAATCAGGCTCTCCTTTTTTACATCGCGGGAGTTGGCCCCATCACAGACAATTATGACATCAGGCAATTGGTCACCGCCGGATTTGAAGGCAAAGGACGGAAAGGTATTTGTATGGTGACAGGACAGAATGATGAGATTGTTTTATTGGAGCCGCCCGTAAAGGGAGTGCGCGGCAGCAACCCGACGGGTGCGTGTCTTGTCGGCTTCCAACGCCACTCGGGCTATGATTCATTTGGCAAGGAACAAGGAGAAAATGCACCCATTGGCAAGCTGGCATCATCTGCCTACACCACTGCGCTCAACACTCTGCTTGGCAAAGATTCTAAACAAAAAGTTCAAGTTGGTGACGCCAGCACTGTCTTTTGGGCGGCCAAGGCGGACAAGTTCGAATCCTTGGTTCCTAATTTCTTCTCTGAACCTCCCAAGGACGATCCTGAACGGCTAACGAACGCGGTGGCGGCTTTGTACAAATCCGCAGATACCGGCACAAGTACCTTCGACGGTGATGACACCCGCTTTTATGTCCTTGGCCTCTCTCCAAACGCCGCGCGCATTTCCATACGGTTCTGGCATTGCGGCACCGTCGCCGAGATGGCCGATCACTTCCGCCAGCATTTCGATGATTTGCGGATTACTCATGGGGCGAAGGAGCGGGACGCCCTTTCCCTCTGGCGCCTGCTTGTCTCCACCGCGCCGCTCGAAAAATTGGACAACATTCCCCCAAATCTCGCCGGCGACACAATGCGTTCGATCCTCGAAGGTCTGCCATATCCGGAGACACTTCTTCAGGCAGTCATACGAAGGATAAAAGCAGAACAAGCAAAGAAAGATAAAAATGGGAGAGGTATACCAAATGTTAGCTATCCCCGCGCCGCTCTCATCAAGGCATGCATCAATCGTAAGACAAGATATAAAAATCCAAACATAAAGGAGGAACTCAAGATGAGTCTCGACAAGGAAAACAAAAATGTCGGCTATCGCCTCGGGCGACTCTTCGCCGCGCTCGAAAAAATTCAACAGGAAGCGAGCCCTGGAATCAACGCCACCATCAGAGACCGATTCTACGGCGCCGCATCCGGAACCCCTGTCGCGGTCTTCCCAAACCTCATGCGGCTCAAAAATCACCACCTCGCAAAGCTAGAAAACACAGGGCGCAAGATTTATTTTGAAAAGCTGATCGGCGAAATTATGGAGGAAATAGCCGATTTTCCCGCACACCTGCCTATCGCGGATCAAGGCAGATTCGCAGTAGGCTACTACCACCAGCAGCAAGATTTTTTCACAAAGAAAGAAAATAAAAACTAAACAAAAAGGAGAAAGACAATGAACACCCCAATCAAAAACCGCTACGACTTCGTCCTCGTCTTCGATGTCAAGGACGGAAACCCCAACGGCGACCCCGATGCCGGAAACCTTCCTCGCCTTGATCCCGAAACAGGAATGGGACTGGTAACCGACGTCTGCCTTAAACGCAAAGTAAGAAACTATGTCCAAACCACAAAAGGAACAGAAAAAGGATACGATATATTTATCAAGGAAAAAGCCATCCTTAACGATCTAATTGATGAAAGCCATGAACAGGATGAAGTCAAAACAAAGGAAAAAGGAGAAAAAACAGAAGCCGCCCGCAAGTGGATGTGTTGCAAGTACTTTGATATTCGCACCTTTGGCGCGGTCATGAGCACAGGCAAAAACTCAGGCCAGGTCCGCGGCCCAGTTCAGCTAACTTTCGGCCGCTCAGTCGAGCCTGTGGTAACGCTCGAACACTCTATCACCCGCATGGCTGTCGCAACTCAGGCTGAAGCCGAAAAACAAAGCGGCGACAATCGCACAATGGGGCGTAAAAGCACCATTCCTTACGGCCTCTATGTCGCGCACGGATTCGTTTCTGCGAATCTCGCAAACCAGACTGGATTTTCCGAAGAAGACCTTTCGTTACTATGGGAGGCGTTGAAAAACATGTTCGAGCACGACCGCTCCGCCGCAAGAGGCATGATGTCAACACGGAAGCTCATTGTTTTTAAGCATAGCTCCCCCCTCGGCTCCGCCCCCGCGCATCAGCTTTTCGATTTGGTCAAGATCG
>DYLD01000147.1 GCA_020722315.1 Syntrophus aciditrophicus | reverse complement strand
AAGGCAGTAATCAGGTCTTGAGACCTTTGCAAAACGCCGCCTTCGCGCTCATAAATCTTTTTCGACCCCGCAGGAGTCTCGCGGCGGCTTCAAAGGCTAAACGCTCTCTATAGTTCGCGTTCTTAACGCCTTTGCAGCCTTGCTGCGACGGCGGGGTGCCCGAAAAATCTTTAGAATCGCGCTTCAGGCGCCATTTTTTAAAGGTCTCGTCTTATTTTTCCCGTCAAGGACACTGTGGACATATTCGCGCGCCTGGACGACATTGCTTATCCTGCCCGCCAGTTGCGCGTCCTCCACGGCGGAAAGTATCTCTTTAAAGAGCGGCCCCGGTTGAAGACCCATCTCGATAAGATCCCTGCCTCTGATAAGCAACGCGGGGCGAAGATCCTCGTTTGAATATTCAGCCAGTTTCTCGCGGCAGAACTCATAATAGTCAAGCATCCCGTGGCTTGCCAGGCAATCGAGACGGTGGAGTTCCAGATGAAGATCAAAATCAGCCATCCGCAAAAATCTCTTCAGCCTCTCCGGCCGCATCTTTTTAACATTCATAAAAATCATGTGCTCTTTCACAAGGGCAAGCACTGTCTTCTCATCGTCAACAGAAAAACGGAATCTTTCGAGAATTTCCCGGGAGATTTTTACGCCCTGCTCAACATGTCCGTAAAAATGAACCCCCCTTTCATCCTCGCTGCGCGTAGGCGCCTTGCCGACATCATGGAGCAAAACCCCCCAGGCAAGCCTCAGATTTGCCTTGCCGCCCAAGTGTGGCAACAAAGCAAGCATCCGGAGGGTATGCTCCCAGACATCACCTTCCGGATGAAAAACAGGCGGTTGTGTCACTCCCTGAAGGGCTTTGATTTCCGGAATCAGCTCTGCAAGAAGGCCCGACTCGTCAAGGAGTTCCATACCTTTTCTCGCCTTGCCGTGGGTAAGAATTGCCGAAAGCTCGTCACGGATCCTCTCTGCGCTTATCTTTGTTATTGCGGCGGCATTGCCCCTGATTGCGGCCATAAGGGCCGGATCCATCTCAAAATCAAGATTTGCCGCCAAACGCACCGCCCGAAGCATCCGTAAATGATCCTCGGCAAAACGGGCAAAAGGATCTCCGATGGCCCGAACGATCCGTCTTTCAATATCGACCCGCCCGTCGACGTAATCGATGATTTCTTTGGTATCCGGATCCATCAAGAGCCCGTTGATCGTAAAGTCCCTCCTTTTTACGTCTTCCTCGGCAGTGCAGTAGAAAACCCTGGCAGGTCTGCGTCCATCCAGATAGTCTTCTTCCTTTCGAAACGAAGCAACTTCATAGGGAATGCCGTTTTTTACGACAAGCATGACGCCGAAGCGTTCTCCGACCGAAAGAGTTTTGGGAAAAATGTTCCGTACATCCTTGGGTTCCGCAGAAGTTACAATATCGTAGTCATCCGGCAATCTCCCGAGGATGTAATCCCGTACAGAACCACCAACAAGGTAAGCCGTATAGCCGGCCTGCCTGAGTTGGTGGACGATCTCCACCGCATCTTCATAATTAGGTTTCATTGTGGAATCAGACCCGTTCACGTCCACATCCTTCAAGGGTTTTGCGCCTCCCACTCGCTTTCCCAGCCTGCGGGAAACCGGGCATCACCGCCGGTAAAAAGTGGTGCAAGATGGTTGGTCGGACCGTGGCCGCCCCCGATTCTCCATGCCCTTCTTATCGCCTCGGTGATATAGTCCTTCGCCTTTTGTACCGCAGAAAAAACGTCAAACCCACAGGCAAGTCCAGTCGCAATCGCGGCCGAAAATGTACACCCGGTGCCGTGCGTATCATCGGTCCGAAATCTCAACGAGCTAAAAGTGATAAACGTACTGCCGTCGTAAAGGATATCGTCGGCCTGTTCACCCAAAACGTGTCCTCCCTTTATAACCACATTTTTCGCCCCGAGTTTGTGGATCGCCCGTGCGGCCTCCTGCATGTCCGAAACAGATGTTATGCGGATGCCGGAAAGGACCTCTGCTTCGGGAACATTCGGGGTTAGAACATAAGCGAGCGGAACGAGCTCGTTAATCAATGTCCCCTTTGCTTCGTCACGAAGAAGCGATGCCCCTCCTTTGGCTACCATTACCGGATCTACGACAAGTTTCTCGATCCGGTACTGGCGAATCTTCCGCGCAACGATCCGTATGACATCGGATGTGGCAAGCATTCCGGTCTTGGCCGCATCTATACCGATATCCGTGGCGACCGCATCGAATTGTGCGCCAACAAATTCCGGCGGGACATCATGAATGCCGTAAACCCCCCTTGTGTTCTGGGCGGTAAGGGCCGTGACAACGCTCATTCCGAAAGCGCCGAGAACCGTAATAGTCTTAAGATCCGCCTGAATTCCCGCGCCTCCGCCGGAATCCGACCCTGCTATCGTCAACACCCTCTTCGGCTTCATTTCCCCTCCCCTGCGGGGAAAACCCCCGGCTTGAAAAATCTGATTACAAGCAACAAACCCGACGACAACGCGATCGTAGCCCTGCGACCCAAAAGGCGGTTGCTGACACCGTAAGGATGACCGATCTCCATAACGCGTTGGTGCAATGGATATTCAAAACCTGTTAACGTGATCCCGGTAACCCTTCTACCAACAGGGAAAAGCGAAACGGTCTGTCCCTTTGTTCCGCTAATTTCTAACGGACGATCAATCATAAAAATCTCGCACCACGGGTCAATCAGTTTGACGAGCAGTTTTTTTTGCACGCCGACAAACAATAAAGAAAGGTTGGCCAGCGTATGGTCTATTCGTTTGCCCATCGCCCCCCAGATCCAGATTTCCGTTGGGTGCATCTGTAATGCTTCATGAAGGGCCAGTTCCGTATCCGTTTCATCCTTTCGACGTGGATGACGCACAATTCGAGAGCCTGCATTTTCAAAATGGTGCAGAGTTTCACCGGCGACCGAATCTAGATCACCTACTAAAAGATCCGCAACAACTCCGATCTTTTTGAGATGATCGGCCCCTGAGTCAGCACAGACAATAGCTGCCGGCTGTATCTTTTTTATCTGCCTGCGAAAAAAGGCAAAATCGCCGATTTCTCCGCCGGAGATAATAAAAACCACCCTTTTCATCTAAATATCACCGTTTATCTACCCAGACCCTTTTTCCCTGTGCCTTTTGCGTTACGTGCAAAAAAGCCGTACCCTGACAGAGATACGGCCCTGAAAATACCGATAAGCGGTAGTCAAAGGTATTTCTCAAAGCCCAAAAAGGTTGCGCGCGTTTATTTCGGTTGCAATTTCAACATCTTTTGCTTTGATGCCGCGGAGTTCGGCTATGCGGCGAGCTGTTTGTATGACATAGGCAGGCTCATTGCGTTTCCCTCTCCACGGTTCCGGAGAAAGATAGGGGGAGTCCGTCTCGATCAAAAACGTCTCCAGAGGCATCTCTCGCGCGACCTTCTGAAGCTCCTCGCTTTTTTTGTACGTGACCGGTCCGGCAATCGAAACAACAAATCCCATATCCACGCACTTCTTTGCCATTTGTAGATCCCCGGAAAAACAGTGAATGACCCCGCGCAGACGACCCTTTCTGTATCCGAGAAATTCAAGCGTTTCGCGGTGGGCCTCCCTGTCATGAACAATGACGGGAAGACCAAGTTCAACAGCCAAATCAAGCTGATCGGCAAAATGACGGAACTGAACAGCCCTCGGAGAATGTTCATAGTAAAAATCGAGGCCGATTTCCCCAACCGCGACAACCTTTTTCTGCCGAGCGAGGATTCTCAGCCTCTCATAAGCGTCCTGCTCAAGATCCTTTACTTCGTGCGGATGGACACCGACAGACGCATAAACGATATCATAGAGACCCGCGATTCCTATACCCTTCTCACTGTCGGACACGGTAACCCCAATGGTTATGATTCCCGTTAGTCCAGCTTCCTCCGCCCTCGTTATAACCTCATCCCTGTCCGCATCAAACGCATCCATCCCCAGATGCGCATGGCTGTCTATCGTCACCGACACCCCCTGATTGATGGTATTGTTACATCGCCTCTTACGGCATCTTCAGAATCACTGCTTGCTATTGCCTCATTTTGACGGATATTGTCAAGTGTTCCAGTGAAAATGTTGCAAGTCCATGCAAATACCCATCGGGCCCTCTAAAGGCCGCGCTAACGGATCAACCGAAGCGAAAATCAAGAGACATAAATATATGTTTTTCATTAATATTAATTTCACGGCCGAGGTCCGCGGTCACGGAGGAACTATAGAAATAAGGCCCTTCATCTCTTAATATTGTGACCACGCATCGACTTTCTATATCCTTATCTTAGCGTGATTATCTTAAGTTTCCATCGTTATATGCCGATAACTGCATTTTGGAGGTGCGGAGCTGTTTTGCTAAACTTAAGACCTGGAAGGAGGAAATAGGGATGCAAGATTTGATGATGGATAACGGGCAAAATGCCACCGTAAGGCGTGAGGGCAAGTATCTGACCTTTTCTCTGGACAAAGAGGAATACGGGATCGGCATTCTCAAGGTCAAGGAGATTATCGGGATGACCCCGATCACGATGATCCCCAGGATGCCTCCTTATATCAAGGGGGTGATCAACCTGCGGGGAAAGGTGATACCGGTCATCGACCTTCGTTTGAAGCTGTCGATGAACGAAGCTGAATACTCCGAGCGCACCTGCATCATCGTCGTTGAAATCTCCGGGGCGTCCGGACAGGTACTGATCGGCGTCATCGTTGATTCCGTATCGGAGGTTCTCAATGTCAAAGAGGCCGACATCGAAGACACTCCGGCCTTCGGCGCAAGGCTCAATACCGAATATATCCTCGGGATGGCCAAAACCGGCGGCAGGGTCAAAATACTGCTCGATATCGACAGAATCCTGAGCAAACAAGAAGTGGGCGTCATGGAAAAGGCCGCATAATATCTTGGTTTTGATACAACACCTTTAGATTCAAATCGGCTTCCAAAAAGCGGGTAGATGCTCGGATATCGTGTGCACTGTTATAATGTGCCCGCTTTCAAATGTTTTTAAAATAACCATTTTAGGAGGATGAAGTAATGAAGAATTTCGGTATTCGTTCGAAATTATTGGCTGGCTTCGGCATTCTGGCCTTGATTACGCTCCTCGGTGGCATCTTGGGCTTTTATGGCGTTTACAGCACCGAAAGGGCATTGAAAAACGTCGCTCTGAACAACCTCCCGGGGATTATGGGGCTGGAGCTAATCTACGAATCCCAGGTTGAAATTCACAAGGCCGAACTTATACTGCTTTACGAAATGGCGGAAGATCGAGCTAATGAGCAGTACAAACGGATCGCAGAAGCCTGGGAAAAAGCGGACCGAGGACGTAAACTTTACGAGGGTATTCCCCGAACAAGGGCCAACGATTTGTTATGGAAAGATTTTCTGGTAAAGTGGCATAAGTGGAAAGAGATTCACGAAAACGTGATCGCGTTATTGAAACAAGGTTATGAGAATAGATCTGCAGGCTATATGCTAAGTTATGGTGAGGGATATAATGCTTACCTGGCAAGCGAGAAGCTGCTGAAGCAGATCATCGATCGCAACGTCAAGG
>DYLD01000146.1 GCA_020722315.1 Syntrophus aciditrophicus | reverse complement strand
CGGGGTCGAAAAAGGTTTATGAGCGCGAAGGCGGCGTTTTGCAAAGGTCTCTCAACGAGACTCGCTTTGGGGCTTCTCAACGCAGCGAGCAAACGGAGGTATCTATGACCGAGTTACAATTTAACGAAAACGTCTGCGCCGCATGTCCGACCACTGACTGCATGATGAAGTGTCAGTATATCACGTTTGGCGGACGGGACGAGGCTCATGCGGAGATGATGAAGGTGATCCGCGGGGAAGATTCGCGGATTCTCCATGAGTGTGTAACCTGCTATGCCTGCGAGGAGTACTGCAGGAGGGGGAACCATCCCTATCTGCTGATTCAGGAGCGGCGAGAGGAAAAGGGCATACTTTCGGCCCCGCGGGCGATTACCGGCCAGTGGATCAATATGACCCGGATGCAGGGTAAATTCCTCGTCGGACAAATCAAGGACAGGGCTCTTTCCTGCTGTTACCTGCCTGAGCTTCTGGGGCTCGCGAACGGGGAGATCTTCAAGGATGTTCAGCAAGCCGTAGTCTTCGGCGCGGAATTTATGTGTCCTGCCGTCCACAGCCACTTCGCGAAGATGTCGGTCGTCAGGGAACGTCTCCCGATCGTGATTGACAATTTTCGTAGGCTATCGGTGAAGGAAGTGATTTTTCTGCACGATGAATGTTTCGGGACATTCACCGTGATAGCCCCTGCCTATGGTTTGGACGTGCCGTTCACGCCGATTTATTACATGGATTTTCTGCTGCAGAGACTGACCGAGCTGAAAAACCGGATCAAACCGCTCAACATAAGGGTTGCCTACCAAAGGCCGTGCTCGAACCGCCTGATCCCGGACAAGCTTCCTCTCGTCAAGAAGATTTTAGACATGATCGGTGCCGAGCTTGTTGACAGGACATACCAGGGGGAAAACGCCCTTTGCTGTGGAGAGGTTTTCAAGGCGACTTCGGGCTATCAGCTTTTCCGCGATGTCCGCAACAGAAACATCAACGATATGCTCGCCGCACGCGCCGGATATTGCGTTTTTAATTGTCCGGCATGCCAGGTAAGCCTTTCGGAACAGGTTGCGAAGATGGGCCTGAAACCGATCCACCTGATCGATTTATGCAAAATCGCAATCGGCGAGAAGCAAATGGAGGTGGCCGCAGATGAGTGATGTCTTGAAGTCCCTTATTGAGATCGTCGGAAAAAACGGTGTTTCCACGAATGCCGAAGAGCTGTGGTACTACTCGCGCGATCCGGGGGTTCTCGAGCCGCATCGCCCTGATTTTGTCGTCGCGCCCAAGACCACCCAACAGGTGCAGAAGATCGTTCTTCTGGCGAACAGCGAAAAAATCCCGGTCGTTCCGATGGGGGCTGCGATGGCGCTGACAGGTCTTGTGATTCCGTTGAAGGGCGGGATCGTTGTCGACATGAAGAGAATGAACAGAATTCTCGAGGTCAACCCGCTTGCCCGTTATGCCGTTGTCGAAGGGGGGACATCTCAGGGAATGCTGAAGGCCTATCTCCAGAAACACCATCCCGAGCTTCGCCACAGCCTCCCCGACGCTCCGGCGGCGACAACGATTGCCGCAAATGTTTCGCTGCACGGCCAGGGGAGACTCAGCCAGCAATACGGTTTCAACTCCGATATGGTTACCGGGCTAGAGGTGGTTCTGCCGACGGGGGAAATCTGCTCGATCGGCTCTCCGTCTCTTGGTCCGTACTGGTTTTCGAAGAGTCCGTCTCTTCCCGACCTGTCGGGTTTGTTTCTGGGCTGGCTGGGAACGACCGGGATCATAACCAGGCTTGGCCTGATGCTTTACCCGAACAAGAAAATCCGGGATGTGGAAATATTCGTCACCGACCGGCCGGAACTCGTGCCGGAGATGCTCTACCGACTGACGCATCTCGAACTCTTGGAGGACATCAATGCCTGGTTCCAGCCGAAGCCTCTGGTCTTCAAGGATAATTATCAGATCACGATCTATTTTACCGGAGATGACGACGACGAGGTTGAATTCAAAAGAAAGATGGTCTGGAGGGCGTTGCAGCCGTATATGGATTCGAAAGACGGCGGTTTCATGAGCATCCAGTATATGAAGCAGATGCTGCTGGAAATGCCCCAGCGGACGATTGCGGACTTTGCCGATGTTGCGAAGGGCGGCGGCTTTGAGTATTCGGGGCCGATCATTCCTATAGAGCATTTTCCCCGGTATGCAGCCAAACTTATAGAACTGGCGGAAAAATACAACCTCCTCTATGCCGGTGCGGCAAGGCTGATCTCGGGCGGCCATGCGATGATGTTTGCGGTTTCTTTTGCGTTTAACCGTGAGGATGCCGATATGATGCTCAGGGTCAAACAGGCCCTCGATGAAGCGACCGAATTTGCGCTCCAGCAGGGCGGGATCCCGTGGAAGCCTAATTTTCACGAGCAGAGGATGATCCTCCAGCGGATGGACCCGAATACGCGGCGCATACTCGAGATGATCAAAAGAAATCTCGATCCCCGGGGAATCATGAACCCCGGGAACTGGGAGGCGAACTGATGGAAAAGACCTATCCGATCAGACATGGAGATGTTGTTCATCGTTGCTTCAGATGCGGTTACTGCAAGTTTCCCGGCGATTATACCGACTTCAACTGCCCGTCTTACAAGGCCTTCGGATGGGATACCTATTCCCCCGGGGGCCGGATGTGGCTCATCCAGGCATGGATGAACAAAGAGATAACGACCTCGCCCCATTTTGCCGAAATCATGTACGCGTGCGTCGCCTGCGACAATTGCAAGAATCAATGCGTCTTTCCGAAATTCCGCGATTTCCTGCCGGAGATATTCGAGGAGGTCAAGGAAAAGCTTGTCGAAGAGGGGGTCGTTCCACCCCCGGTCCGCGATTATTTCAAGGCGATGACGATATACGGCAACCCCTACAGGCTGCCGCGGGACGCGCGCGGCGACTGGGCAAAGGGGATTGATGTACCCGAATTTTCCGCTCAGGAATACCTCTTTTATGTCGGCGATGTCGGCGCATTCGACGAGGTTGGGTGCAGGATGGCCAGGAGCGTCGCAAGGGTTTTGATGAAACTGGAGGTATCCATCGGCGTTCTGAAAGAACAGGAGATCAGTGACGGGAACGACGTCAGGACGATGGGGGAGACGGAACTCTTCCGGCGGCTTGCGCTGGAAAACATAACGACATTCAAGGAAAAGGGAATAAAAAGGGTCATCACGCTTGATCCGCATGCGTTTAACACGTTCAAAAAGGATTACCCCGCACTCGGCGCCGACTTCCAGGTTTTTCACCATACCGAGATCATCGCGGAACGTATGCGCGCGAAGAGGATGGAGCTGTTCAACTATCCGTTAACGGTAACATACCACGACCCGTGCTATCTGGGACGGCACAACGGCATATACGAACAGCCGCGGAATATCCTGAAGGCGATTCCCGGGCTCAAACTTGTCGAGATGCAGCAACACGGGATAGACTCGTTCTGCTGCGGGGGCGGGGGTGGAAACTTCTTCACGGACATCCTCGGAGCGGGAGACGAAAGGCCGAATGTGGTTCGTATAAGGCAGGCGCTCGAAACCGGTGCCGGCGTCGTCGCGGTCGCCTGTCCCAACTGCGCGAAGATGCTCTTGAATGCGGTAAAAGAGGAAGGCGTTGAAGATCGTCTGGAGGTTCTCGGCATCACCGAAATCATCGAGCGGGCTTCGGCCAATTTATGAGGGGAGACTGAAACACCGGTAGGTCTTTGGTTTTCGGGATACTCCATTCCGGGTTGAAGAGTCTATTTCATCCAGAAAGGGGACAGAATAGATGGAAGAAGAACAGATTGCCGATAACGCCTTTGCGGCAGCAAAGGCATTTGAGCTTGGCAGCGGCGGTTGCGCGCAAAGCGCCCTCGTGGGAATCTTCACGGCTCTCGAAGTCAATGACGAAGGGGTTTTCAAGGCTGCGACCGGCCTGTCTGACGGGATCGGTCTTACCGGTGACGGGCATTGCGGGGCGATCTCCGGAGGCGTCATGGCGATCGGTTATTTCTTTGGGAGGAGTACCGAGGACTCCGGAAAGATGATGAAACAAATCAGGGCGGCTCGCCTCGCGAAAAAGCTTCACGATGAGTTTGTCGAAAAATACGGGACATGCCGCTGCGCCGATCTGCAGGCCAAATTCTTCGGACGTTTTTACAATCTTTACGATCCCGATGAGCTGGAGAGGGCGATGGCTGCAAACATGCCCGAAGTCTGCGCGACGCTCGTTGGCGAAGCGGCGCGGATGGCGGTGCGGATCATCCTCGAGGAGAGGAAAAGGGAAGCAGCAGAAAATCAAAAGAATCAATAAATTGGCATGTAGCGTTCGGGGTCTATACACTGAAACGCAAAGTGGAGGGTAAAAGATGGCAACGGTGTTTGAAGAGGTAAGGATCCATAACGTCGTGCTGGCAAACCGTTTTGTCCGTTCGGCGACTTGGGAAGGAATGGCCGGAAAGGACGGCAGTGTCACGCCGCGTCTGATCGACTTCCTCGTGAATCTTGCCCGGGGGGATATCGGACTGATCATCACCGGATACGCGTCTATCCGGAAAGACGGCCAGAGCGGCCCGTGGCAGCTCGGGGTTGACAGGGACGAACTTGTTCCCGGGCTGAGAGGATTGGCTGACGCCGTGCATCGCAACAGCGGCAAGATTGTCCTCCAGCTTGCCCACGGGGGTTTCTTCGCGATGAGAAAGCTGATAGGCCAGTCTCCTCTTGCCCCTTCCGATCTTGCCGGGGTTGCGAAATCGCCCCGACGGGCCATGACGATCCGGGATATAGAGGATATCGTCGCCGCGTTCGCCGACGGGGCAAGAAGGGCCAAAGAGGCGGGCTTCGACGGGGTGCAGATCCATGCCGCGCACGGATATCTGCTCAGTCAGTTTTTGTCGCCGGCGTTCAACCACCGGAGCGATCGATACGGCGGAGATCTCGAAAATCGGGCGCGTTTTTTAATCGAAGTTCTGCGTGCAATACGCGCTTCTGTCGGGGCTGACTATTTAGTCCTTGTCAAGATGAACGTCCGTGATTTTATTGAAAACGGCCTCGAGCTCGATGAATCTCTTCACGTTGCCCGGATGCTTGTCCGTGAGGGAATCGATGCGATTGAACTGAGCGGCGGTTATCTGAACGGCGGGAAACTCAACCCCAGCAGGTTCGAAATAGACTCCGAGGAGAAGGAGGCCTATTTCCGCGAGGAGGCGAAGGCCTTTAAAAAGGAGATTCCGGTGCCTCTTATCCTTGTCGGAGGGATCCGCTCGTTTGCGGTTGCCGAACAACTCGTTTCCGAAGGCGTAACGGATCTTGTATCGTTGAGCCGTCCGTTGATCCGGGAGCCGAATCTGATCAAACGGTGGAAAGAAGGAAACATCGCAAGGGCGAAATGTATTTCCTGCAACAGGTGCTTCTCCCCGGGCGTGACGGGTCGAGGAATCTACTGCGTGGACGAGAAAAGACCTTCCGTAGCAGCGGCTCAAGCGGCCTCCTGAGCGCATGCGGTTTTCTCTTGCGAGGTGTCCAAATCGGTTCCATGAACCATGATTTGAGACCTTTGCAAAACGCCGCCTTCGCGCTCATAAATCTTTTTCGACCCCGC
>DYLD01000014.1:7765-31679 GCA_020722315.1 Syntrophus aciditrophicus | reverse complement strand
GGAACGGGTTCGCCGGAGATTTTTCTGATCGCACCGAACCGGGGGGGACAGGACTCAAAGCAGGTCCCGCATTTGATGCATTTGTCCTGATCGATGACATGGATTTTGTTCTTGCCGCCCGCAATCGCCCCGACCGGGCAAACCCTAGCGCAGATCATGCAGGCCTGGCATTTTTCCGGATCAATATAGTAAGAGACCACTTCCGCGAACATCCTGTCGATCTCTTCGCTGGTGTAGAGCTGATCATAGTCTTCCACACTGTCAAAGCGCTGCGCCAGCTTCTCGCGTTTGACGATCTTGATGTACGGAACCAGTTTGATAATCTTCTCGAGCCTTTGCCGCAGGTCTTCTGCGCTTAGTCCTTCGGGCTTGCCCAGTGGCCCCAGCTCCCTGATTCTGCGGCTGTAATCAGTCATGATTCTGACGAAGCGGGTCCCTTCGCCGGCGTCGCACCATTCAATCCTCAGCCTTTGGGGATCTATCCCAATGTGTTCCAGCAATCTTCTTGTCAGATGATACAGATTCAGCGCGTGGTAGTTTCCGCCGGTGATATAGTTGCATTCGCCGAGGTGGCAGCCGCCGATGAAGACGGCATCCGCCCCATTCAGGTAAGACCTGAGCAGAAAAGAAAGATCGATCCTGCCGGTGCACATCACGCGGATCAGTCTGATATCGGTTGGGTATTGTTGTCTGGAAACTCCAGCCATATCGGCGGCGCCGTATGTTCAGAAGTCGCAGACAAAACCGATGATTTTTGGTTTAAAATCCATCCCTATCCCCTTTTATGTTATCCGTGCTCCGACAGCTTCGCCGGGATCGCGGCGTCTATCTGGTTGAGGAGCTCATCATCCGTATAGTGCTTCAGTTGAATCGCCCCGGTCGGACAAACCGCGTTGCACAGGCCGTCGCCCTTGCACAAAACGGGGTTGACCAGGGCCTTTTTGCGCTGTTTCGTTTCCTGGAGATGGATTGCCCCGTAGGTGCAGGCCGAAACACACTCCCCGCACCCGATGCACCTGCTTTCGTTGACCTCGCAAACAGAGCCGGAGGCCGTGACGGTGTCGTGGGAAAGAAGGGTCAATATCCGTCCCGCGGCTCCGTAGGCCTGACTGATCGCCTCGGAGATATGCTTCGGGTAGTGGGCCGTCCCGCAGAGGTAGATGCCCTCTGTGCTGAAGTCGACCGGCCTGAGTTTTACATGGGCTTCCTTGAAAAAGCCGTCCGGACCCAGCGTGACCCTGAACATCCGGGCTATTTCGGCGCTTGTCTTTGAAGGAACAATGGCGACTGACAACGAAACAATATCCGCAGCGAGCGCGATCCTCTGGCCGAGGATCGGATCGGTTACGGTGACCCTCAAAACAGGACGCCCTTCCTCTTCGGCCGGCTCAATCTCGGGCTTGTCGTCGGGCTCGTAGCGGATGAACTTGACATCGCTCATCGCCGCTTGGCGGTAGTAATCCTCGCTGTAACCGTATGTTCTCATATCCCGGAAGAGGACGTAAACATCCATTTTGGGGTTCATCGCCTTGAGCTTCAGCGCGTTTTTGATCGCCTGGGTGCAGCAGACCCTGCTGCAATAATTTCTCTCTTCGTTCCGAGAACCAACGCACTGGATCATCACGAGACTCCGGGCGTTCATCAGCCGTTCATCCTTTTTGGCGATCTTTTCCTCCAGCTCGAGCTGGGTGCAGATTCTCTCATCTTTCCCGTACAGATATTCAGTGGGTTTATATTCCTCGGCGCCTATCGCGATGACGGTTGCGCCGTGCTTTATCTGGGTGATGCCTCTGTCCGACTTCACCGTGGTTGTAAAATTCCCTATGTAACCGGTCGTGTCGGTGATGACGGCCCCGGTGTAGACATGGATCAGCGGGTGCCGGTAGACCTTTTGGATAAGATCACGCAGAAATCCCTGGACGTCCATTCCTTCCAGCGTAGAGTACAGTCTTCTGGCCATTCCGCCGAGGTCGTTTTCCTTTTCGAGCAGTTCGACCTCGTGCCCCTGGTTGGCTATCGAAAGCGCGGCGGTCATGCCGGCGATCCCGCCGCCGATAACGAGCGCCGTCTTGCCTACCGGAAGCTGGAATTCCTTCAGCGGCTGGAGTAGCGCCGCCCGGGCAACCGACATCCTGATCAGATCCTTTGCCTTCTGTGTCGCTTCTTCCGGCTCTTTCGCATGCACCCACGAGCAGTGTTCCCGGATGTTGGCCATGTCGAGATAATACTGGTTGATTCCTGCCTCCCTGAGCGTATCGCGGAATGTCGGCTCCAGAGTTTTCGGACTGCATGCGGCGATGACGACACGGTTGAGACCTTTTTCCTTTATCATCTCCGTTATTTCCATCGCGGAGTTGCTCGCGCAGGAAAACAACTGCTCCTGCGCGTGGACGACATGCGGCAGGCCCGATGCGTATTCGACCGCCGAAGGAACGTCAACGACCCGGCCGATGTTGGCCCCGCACCGGCAGACAAAGACACCGATTCTGGGTTCCTCCGCGGAAAGGTCTCTCTCCGGCGGATAGACCCTATCCTTCGCCAGTTTTCCCCGCCTGCGGTCGAGCAGTTCGCCGCAGAGGGAACTCGCCCCGCTGGCGCCGTAGACGGACTCGGGAATATCGATAGGACCCTGGAACGCGCCGCTGATGAAAACCCCCGGACGGGAGGTCTGGATGGGTTTGGCGGGATCGGTTTCGCAGAATCCATGCGCATTGAGTTTCAGATTTAGCCTGTCGGCCAGGCTGTTCGCGTCTTTCGGGGGCATCAGGCCGACGGACAGTACCACCAAGTCGAATGCCTCCTCTTTGACGCCGTCCTCGGGTGTCGAATACCGTATCGTGACATTTCTGCTTTCCGGAATCTCTTTTCCTATCGAGACATAACTCCGTATAAAGCGCACCCCCGGCAAACTCTCCGCCCTCTGATAAAATCTTTCAAAGTCCTTTCCATAGGAGCGAATATCGTTGTGGAATACCGTGCACTCCACATCCGGGTAGTGGTCTTTCGTCAGGATCACCTGCTTCTGCGTATACGTGCAGCATACGGCTGAGCAGTAGCTCTTCGCCCCGGCGATGATCTGCCGGGAGCCGACACACTGAATCCAGGCGACCTTTTTGGGGTGCCTTTTGTCGGAGGTTCTCAGTATTTCCCCCTGGTACGGCCCGGTGGCGCTCAAAAGCCTTTCATACTCCAGGCTGGTTACGACGTTCGGAAACGTTCCGTAGCCGTAGTCGCCCCTCGCCTTCGGGTTGAACGGCTCATAGCCCGAAGTTAGGATGATCGCGCCTGCATGGACCTCTAACTTCTCCGGCTTCTGGTTGAAGTCTATCGCGTTGTTCTCGCAGACGGCCGTGCAGATGTTGCATTTCTTCTCCTTGAGGTAAAGGCACGCCTCGGGGTCTATGTAACTGATCAGCGGAATGGCCTGGGCGAAATAGATATGGATAGCCTTGTTCGCCGACATGTCCTGGTTATAAGGGTCAGGACAGACGACAGGGCAGTACTCCGTACAGGTGGCGCAGCCGGTGCATTTGTCTTCGATGACGTACTTGGGTTTTTTGATCAGCGTCACCAGGTAGTCCCCGGCCTCGCCTTCGACTTTCTCCACCTCGGTGTACGTGAGAACCTCTATGTTCGTATGCCGGTCGACCTCGACCAGTTTCGGCGAAAGTATTCAGGTCGAACAGTCGTTGGTCGGGTAGGTCTTGTCAAGCTGGGCCATGTGACCGCCGAGGGAAGGCGATTTTTCGACCAGATAGACCTTGAATCCTGCATTTGCCGCATCTAAAGAGGCCTCGATCCCGCTGATGCCTCCGCCGACGACGATGACATCCGCAAAATTCATCCCTTCGCGGGTTTCGCCGAGCTGCCGGATTGTCTCTTTCAGCAATGGTTCCTCTTCCACTTTGTTATGTCCCCTCAATCAGCTCCTGGACAACTTCCGTGATATCCTTGATCGCCAGGGCTTGGGCGTTTTTCATGTTGAGCCTGCTGTCCTCAAAGTTGGTGATGCAGTACGGGCAGGCGGTGATTAGCTCCTTGGCCCCCGCATCGAGGGCCTCCTCCAGTCTGAGATCGGAGAACCTTTCACTCCGCTGGGTTTCCATCCAGATCCTGCCCCCTCCCCCGCCGCAGCAGAGGCTGTTCTCCCTTGTGTCCGCCATCTCCACCAGCTCCAGGCCGGGTATCCTCTTTAAAACCTCCCGCGGTTCGTCGTAGATCCCGTTGTGTCTTCCCAAATAGCAGGGGTCGTGGTAGGTGATTTTCTTTTCGTATCCGTTCTGGAACGTGAGCCTTTTTGTGTCGATGAGCTCGAATAGATACTGCGTGATGTGGACAACCTCGAAGTGCACCATGAACTCGGGGTATTCGTTTTTAAACGTGTGGTAGCAATGCGGGGAGGAAACGAGGATCTTCTTGACCCCGCTTTCGATGAATGTCTTGATGTTTTCCTTTGCCAGGTGTCTGAACAGCTCCTCATCGCCGGTCTTGCGGATGCTCTCCCCGCAGCAGTTTTCCTTCGTTCCGAGAATCCCGAAGTCAACCCCCGCCTTGTTGAGGATCTTGACCGTCGCCTGGGCCACCTTCTTCATCCTTGGGTCATAGCTCGGATAGCAGCCGGGAAAATACAAAATTTCCATGCCCTCGGCAAACGGCTTTACGGCAAGATCCTTCGCCCATTCCGCCCTCTTTTCCCTTTTTTCGTTCAACGGGTTGCCTTCGGCGACGAGGCTTCCGGCAATCCCGCGGATCGGCTTCGCGGTGGCGGCAAAGACACCGTATCCGGTCGCAACCCTGCGCAGGGCCATCCCGAGCTCGATAATCTTGACCCCTCTCGGGCAGCGCTGCGGACACCTGCCACAGGTTGTGCAGCGCCACATCGCGTCGTCTTCTATCTCCGTCAAACCGAAGGCCGCCTGGCGGATGAGCTTGCGCATGCTGAACGTTATAACCCTGTTCCAGGGGCAGAGGGTGTCGCACAACCCGCATTGGTAACACAGCTTGAAGGCTTCCCCGCCGCTGTCTTTGATGATGTCGATGATTTCTTTGTAGGGGGCTACTGTCTCCACCGTTCTTCCGTCCTTTTTCCCGGGGCCTTTATCCCTTCTTAGCCAGAGACATCCGCGCGAAGGTTTCCTCGATCTTCTGCAGACCGTATTTGTCGATTAAGGCATCCAACCCGATTTCAACCTCGTCCTCGGATACCTCCTCTTCCTTTACCTCCTCTTCCCGCTCCACGTAAGTCAGTGCGTCGGTACGACACACCTGAACGCACATCGGCTCCGGAAGGGGCGGGTCGGATTCGCACATATCGCATTTGAGGGGAAGGCCGGAGTCGGGCTCCTTGAACAGATCGCGCGAGGGACAGGAGGCCCTGCAGAAGCTGCATTCGCTGTATTGCTTGCCGTTGATCAAAAACGTGTGTCTGCCGGGGCATTCGGCCGGCGTGTAATCTCCTGCCAGAATCGGAACATACTCGTTATTCAATTCATCCATAACTACGCGGATACGGGATCTTGCCGGATTGATGCTGCTGTATTTCGGGTTGGCGTGGAATGCCGAGCAGGCTACCTCGCAGGCACGGCAACCGATGCACTTGTCGATATCGATTTTTATCTCTTTGACTATCTTCTTTTTTGAATCACCGTTCACAATTGCTGTCCCCTTAGCTTATTTTCCCCCCGCCGGAGTATTTTTAAGAGGGTGCACCGTCATTTTCTTTCAGGATGCCCCTCTTGATGAATTCTTTGCTTACGTAATCCAGACCCAGACCGTCCAGCGTTTTTTTCGTCGGAATCCCGTCCTGGTTCCAGCCCTTAAACTCGTAATACGCATCGAGCATCTTCTGTTCCATTTCGGGATTTCGTTTCTTCCAGTGGTCGGCCGGAGGTTTCTCATCAACCCTTCGTAAACCCCTGCTGACATTGATCGCCCTGATGAGATTCCGGTTTCGCTTGGCTATTTCCCATAGTTTATCCGGGTCCAGATCAAGGCCGCTTGCCAGCGAGATGAGTTTCGGCAGGTTATAGATGTGGTACGGAGGTTTCGGCCCCCACTGACCCGTGAAGGACGAAAGAAAGGCGCATATCCCAACCGCGTCGTCAACGTAGTGCATCGTTTCGTTCCAGTCGACGATGTTTACCGCTGCCTCAATGGACGGATGTTCACGCGGTTCCCACTCGAGGAAATATTTTTTGAACCGCTCCGGCGCGGCGTCCCATTGCCGGACATACTCTTCTCTCTCTTTTCTGTCGGGGATCGCGGCCTGCGGATAAGAGCCCTCGATTTGCGTGATGTTCATTTTCTCGCCGGTGGCATGCATCAGAAAATAGGGGTAATTGATCATGCCGAGTTTCAACGGCACCTGCTCGATCTTTTTTATCGTGTTATGATCGAATTCCTCGGCTCCCTTTCCGATCTGTCGTGCCGCGTAATAGACGCCGTTGGCCAGCGCGTCCCCGATCCCTTCGCGATGCACGATTTTTTCGAGCAGATAGAAAAACCTCTCGCCGTTGCCGGACGGAAAACCCGGTAAATCCTGGTCGGTTAAGATCCCCGCGTTGTAGAGCTCGACGCCGAAGGCCAGCACCTGAGGGGCCGAGTAGCCGTCAAGGCCGTATTCCTGGGTAAGGCCGACGATGTTGTAGTTGAAGTCCCTGTCCTCATAGGCCGCCATCATGTACGTGAGCTCGCTGTAGCATTTCTGGAAATAGAGGGAACGCCCGGGATAGGCGATCACATGGTGGCAGTCCTTCGGACAGTTGTAACAGGCTGTTCCACGAACCCTGACCCTCTTTTCGCTCTCCTCGTACTTCTTGGCGATTTCGTCGTTCCAGAAATCCTTTCTGCGTTCGCGCGCGTTGCCCCACGCGAAATTGTTCAGGTGCCATTCCAGACTGTATTCGTCAATATACTTGAGGGCATCCCCGCAGCGCGGGTTATCGTAAATTTCCTGGTACATGCGGGAGCATATCTCAAAGAGTTCCGCGGGATGCGCGATATTGAGATCCTTTGTCCCGCGGACCGCAATGGCCTTGAGCCTTTTATCACCCATCACCGGGCCTACCCCCCGGGAGGCGCTTGCGTTTAAGTGTTCGATCGTGGCGAAATAAACCCGGTTTTCTCCGGCCAGACCAATTGTCGCGACCTGGGCTTTCGGCTCTTTGAGCTCCTCCCGGATAAGGGCGACCGTTTCGATCGCGCCCTTCCCCCTGAGGTGGGTGGCATCCCGTATCTCGATTTTGTCGTTGTTTATCCACAGATAAACCAGATCGGGAGCCTTTCCGCGGATGATGATTTTGTCGTAGCCGGCGTGCTTCAGTTCGGGCCCGAAAAAACCGCCGAATACCGAGTCCTTATACAGATCGTTCCTCGGCGAAATCGTCGTCACGACCGTCCGGTTGGCTCCGACGACGGGCGTGCCGACAAGCAGGCCGGCACTGAATATCAGCAGATTATCGGGAGAAAAGGGTTCAACTTCAGGGGGTACCCTGTCCCAGAGTATCTTTGCGGCAGTTCCCTGTCCTCCCAGATAAATCTCGGTTGACCTCGGGTCGCTCGCCACCCTTTCAATGTTCCCCCTCGATAGATCAATTTCTAAATGGAATCCTGTCTCTGCATACCTCATCTTTTCGCCTCTTTGTGATTACTCGACCCCGTGAAATGCCTGTTGATTACCCGTGGACAATTCCGGATGAAGTCAGTTTGCTTGGTGAGTTAATTTTGCGTGGATTTTCTTCCATGAATGTAATGGGGTAATTAATAAGGTTTCGGTGGTTTTTATGAATCAGAAACTTGGATGTAAAGCCCCGGCAAGCAAAAACATTCATTTTCTATCCCATATAATTTTCGCCTCTTCAAACAGATTGCGTCGGCAAAGTCAAGTTTTTTTTAAGGTTGAAAATACCGGAACGAACGTCATGCGCATCGCAAAAAAAGCCTTGACACCGGTCTGAAGAAGATGTATGACAACTGTTAACTCCAAAGAGACCTTTGCAAAATGGTGCCTGAAGCGCAGATTTATTGATTTTTCTTAGGTACCCCTTCATCGTCGCGGGGGAACTTTTTCCGGAATGCGATCTAACCGGGGGAGGATTTGTTATCCACGGTGCAGGTATAAAACAAAGGGAGGTTCAAAGTCCTGTTTTAGCTCGGAAAACAAACAGAGGTCCTGAAAGAACAATTCAACCTTTCCCTTTGACAGATGAAACCCTGATTCATTATCAAAAGAAACGTTCCGGTCTTCCTGAAGAGGTTTTGTTTCTAAAAGAGAAAAACGGCGTCACGTTTCCACTTGGGGATTCGAAGACATGAAAAAGACATCCAACGATTGGAGAAGTCACTTCGCTCCTGGAGGATACGGAGTGCACCTCTTTCCGGAGTTCGAGAAAAGGGCCAAGGATGCGGCGACAGAGGTCTTCCGGGTAAAGACCCCTCAGGAGGGGGCGGATGTCGTTTTGGAACTTGCCCGGAGCGCCGGTGCGCGCAAGGTCGTTTCGGTGACGAGCCCGCTTCAGCAGGCCGCCGGCATAGAGGCTGCATGTAAAGCCGCCGGGATCGAATTTTACGGCGACCGGGATTCCATTGCAGAGCATGCGCCGACGGCTGATATCGGCATTTCCGGCGTGGAGTTCGGCATAGCGGAATCCGGCAGCGTCTGCCAGGATGTCTACGCGATAGAAAGCCGTCTCGTTTCAACACTGCCTCCGATCCATATCGTTTTTCTTGACAGCAACCTTATCGTGGCCGGCATTTCAGACGCCTTTGAGATTATCGCGAAGGTTTTTGACCGCGGCTACGTCACGTTAATCACCGGGCCGAGCCGTACGGCGGATATTGAAGTGGTTCTTACGATCGGGGTTCACGGACCGATCCGTCTGGTCGTCATCGCAGTGGACGAAAAGCCTTGAGAGGCTAACGCACAATGGCCGAGCAAAACCGCAATATTCGGAAGGAAATAAAGGAAAAGATGCAGCAGGAACCGCTGCAGGTCAATCTCGGCAAGTTCGTCGAGAGGTATCCGGTTTTGCGGGCCGCCGCGATGGAAAATGCTGGCGATGTCGAAGCGCTCCGTGAAGCGATCAAGAAGATGAAGGCCGATACGGTCAACAGGATAGAGGAGATCGCGGATCGTTTCGAGGCGGAGGCGACCAAAAGGGGCGTCAATGTCTTCCGCGCGGCGAACGGGGAAGAGGTTGTCCGCTACATTCTTGAACTCGCCGGGAGGCACGGTGCAAAAAAGGTCGTCAAATCAAAATCCATGGCAACCGAAGAGATCGATTTGACAAGGCATCTAAGAGAACACGGCTTCCAGGTCTGCGAGTCGGATATGGGCGAATGGATTATTGACCTGGCGCACCACCGCCCGTCGCATATGGTCCTGCCGGCGATCCATCTGAGCCGCTTTCAGGTATCCGAGCTCTTTTCAAAAGAGATGGGCAGGGAAATCCAACCGGACATTTCCTATATGATCCATTCCGCACGCGATTATCTGAGAAAGGATTTCCTCAATGCCGACATCGGCATAACCGGGGCGAATGTTGGGATCGCCGAAACGGGTACGATTGTACTCGTTACGAATGAGGGCAACGCCCGCTTCGCGACGACGTTGCCCCGGATCCATGTCGTGCTGATGGGCTACGAGAAGCTGGTTCCAAAGATCACCGACGCGGGTTTGATCCTCAGGATGCTGCCGAGGGCTGCGACGGGTCAGCTTTTGACCAGCTACACGACGCTGATCGGCGGGCCGACCCCTGTCATGGTCCAGAGGGAAGGGCGGTGGGTCGAAGAAACGAGAGAAATGCACGTCATCCTCCTCGACAACAACCGTCTGAAGGCGGCTAACGATGCACGATTCAAGGAGGTTTATCAGTGCATACGCTGCGGCTCGTGTCTGAATGTCTGTCCGGTGTACGGGATCGTCGGAGGCCATGTCTTCGGGGGCCACACCTATGCCGGCGGAATAGGTGCGATCCTGACGGCCTTGATCAGCGGCATGTCCGACTTTGAGAAATTTCACGAGCTTTGCATCGGCTGCTACCGCTGCACCGAGGTCTGCCCCGGCAAGATAGACATTCCCGGACTCATCGAGGAGCTGCGTGTAAGGGCGGTAAAGGAAAAGGGATTGCCGTTTATCACGCGCCAACTCTTCGATAACGTCATGGCCAACCGCAAGGTCTTCCATTCCCTGCTGCGGGCGGCTTCGGTTGCGATGAAGCCCCTTGCATCGGGGACGAATAAGACGCTGATCCGCCATTTGCCGCTGTTCTTCTCCGGTCTTGCAAAGGACCGGAGTCTGCCGGCCATTGCCGAAAGGCCTTTCCGCGACCGGGCCGCTGATGTCATCAAAAGGCCCGAAAATCCAATAGGCAGGGCCGCCTTCTTCAGCGGATGTACGATGGATTTTGTGCTGCCGGATACCGGGGAATCGATTGTCAAGGTTCTCCAGGATGTCGGGTATGAAGTCGTATTTCCGATGGGGCAAACCTGCTGCGGCAAGCCGGTAAGCGCGATGGGGGATTTGGAAACAACCAGAAAGATCGCCCGTATCAATCTCGAGGCATTTGAGCAAGTGCAGGCAGATGTGATTATCTCGGGATGCCCGACCTGCGTTGAAACACTGGAAAGCTATGGCGAGCTCTTGAAAGACGACCCAAAATGGAGGGACACAGCGGCCGCGTTTTCGGCCAAAGTCCGCGAATTCAGCAGTTTCGTCGCCGGCGAATATGAAAAACAGGGCAGGATGCAGAAAACCACCGGCGGTCCTTCGGTAACCTATCACGATTCCTGTCACCTCAAACGCGTCCTCGGCGTTTACACTGAACCCAGGCGGCTCATCGAGGCGGCCGGCTGCGAGCTCAGAGAGATGAAGGACCCTGATAAGTGCTGCGGCATGGCCGGGGTCTTCGGGTTGAAATACACGGAGCTTTCGATGAAGATCCTCGGTCAGAAGATGCAGAATATCAAGGATACCGGGGCAGAGATCGTTGCATGCGCGTGTTCCGGATGCATGGTTCAGATACAGGGCGGTCTTGACAAGCAGGTTCCGAATGTCCGTATGAAACACGTCGCGGACATTCTTGCCGAAAGCATCGAGAGGAGGAAAAACAACCCTTAGACGGCCCTTGTTGGGTGCAACAGCCTTTTTTTTGTAACGGGAACGAATTTTTTTCAACCATCTGTGTCAGGAGGTAGATATGGCGCGACTGAACGAACATGAAGGCAAGGCGTTGTTCAAGAAAGCCGGGATGCCGATTCCGCAGGGGGAAGTGGCCCAAACGCCTGAGGAAGCAAAAAAGATCGCGGAGAAAATCGGAAAGCCTGTCGTCATTAAGGTTCAGATCTGGTCCGGAGGACGCGGCAAGGCGGGGGGCGTGAAGTTCGCCGATACGCCGGAGGAGGCAAAAAAGGTCGCCGCTTCTCTTTTGGGTGCAACGATCAAAGGGCTTCTCGTCGAAAAGGTCCTTGTCGAGGAAAAGCTTGCCGTGGAGCGGGAGTATTACGCGGGGATCATCGTCAACGCGAAGGCTGATGCCCGCTGTCCGGTCGTCATGTTTTCGACGGAAGGGGGGATGGACATCGAGTCGGTCCCGTCGGACAAGATTGCGATGATGAACGTCGATGTCCTCAGAGGATTCAGGATCTACGATGCGCTGAACCTTGCCGGAAAGCTCAAGGTTCCGAGCCCTCACATCGCGCAGGTGGCGCGTTTGATGGTCGGGCTTTATGAAACTTTCAAGAATTACGGGGCCAGGCTGATCGAAATCAATCCGATGGTCGTGACAAAAGACGCCAAGGTGCTGGCCGGCGATTGCCGCATCTCGATCGATGATTCTTCGGTTATCCGTCATCCCGAACTTGGCGTGAAGGTCGCGCGCGAGGCATCGACGCCTCCGACGGAGCTTGACAGGATCGCCTGGTGGGTCGAGGAAAACGACCTCCGCGGGACCTGTTACTTTGCCGAGATGAACAATGATTTGAAGGACAGGGAGGTTGTCGGGACGATCGGATACCACGGGATGGGCGGAGGTGGGGCGATGCTCGGCGTGGATGGGCTTAACAGACAGGGATTGAAGGTTGCGAATTTTGCCGACACAAGCGGGAACCCCCCCGCGTCAAAGGTCTATCGCGCGGCCAAACTGGTTTTTTCGCAGCCCGGAATAGACGGGTACATGCTCGGCGGATTTATGGCGGCCAATCAGGAGCAATGGCATCATGCCCACGGCGTCGTGAAGGCCCTCCGGGAGGAATTACCGAAGCGCCCCGGTTTCCCGGTGCTGCTTCTTCTTGCCGGTAACAAGGAAAAAGAATCGCTTGAGATTTTGCGTGAAGGGACGAAGGACCTCAATGCACGGATTCGTATCTACGGGGGCGAGCGCGTCTATGATACCGTCGGGCTTGCCGCGGAGATGAAGGAAATGGTTCTCGAATACAAAGAGGAACAAAGGGCTAAGGGGAAAAAAGGATAGAGGAGGTCGCCGATGGAATTTCAGGAAAAGACGATCAGCGTCATTATCGACGAGGCCAAGTGCCGGGAATGTGAAACCAAGGCCTGTATCGCAGCCTGCAAGACATACGCGCGCGGGATACTCGTTTTGAAGGACGGCGTGCCTGCAGTTCAGGGAGATGCCCTGCGCCTGGGCACGGAATGTCTGGCCTGTGAATATGAATGCTGGTTCAGGGGCAAGGGGGCGATCAGGATCGAGGCGTTGACGCCGGGACTCGAAGAGTACCGGCGGAAAATGGGAATATCTTAATCCGGAAGGGCGGTGAGAAAATGGCTATCCTGCTTACAAAAACGACGAAGGTGGTTGTTCAGGGGATTACCGGCAGAGAAGGCTCGATGCGCGCGAAATTCATGAGGGATCTGGGAACCAATGTTGTGGCCGGCGTGACGCCGGGACGCGGCGGCGAGGATGTCTCGGGAATCCCTGTTTATAATACGGTGAAGGAGGCGGTGAAAAACCACGGCCTCTTTGATGTGTCGGTGACGTTTATTCCCGGAACGGGCCTGAAGGATGCGGTATTCGAGGCCCTTGATGCGGATATCAAATGGGTTGTGATGCCTGTCGAACGCGTTCCGCTTTACGACATCCTCGAGATGGTCGCTTACGGAAAACAGAAAGGGGCAATGCTTCTCGGGCCCGGTTCAATCGGGCTGAATTCCCCGGGTGTCGGCGCGCTCGGTTGGCTCGGCGGGTCCGTCGAGTTTGCTTCCCGCTATTTCGTTCCCGGCCATGTCGGCGTCATTTCGCGGAGCGGGGGGCAATCGGGGACGCTCCCGTACGTGATCGCGAACGCGGGATTCGGCGTCAGCACGGTCATCCACGTCGGTACCGAACCGGTCACCGGGATGTCGTTCGCCGACATTCTGCCGCTGTTCCAGGAGGATTCGGATACCGATGCGATGGCGATCTTCGGCGAGATGGGGGGCAGCCATGAAGAGGAGGCGGCCGAGCTTGTCAAGGCGGGAAAATTCACAAAGCCGGTCATCATTTATGTTTCCGGGGCCTGGGCTCCGGCCGGGATGAAGTTCTCCCATGCCAGCGCGATCGTCGAAAGGGGAAGCGGCTCTGCGCAGGACAAGATAACAAAGCTTAAGGAGGCCGGGATCATCGTTGTGGACAACCCCAACGAGATTCCCCGGAAGCTCGACGAACTTCACCAACAGGGAAAACTCAGAAAGAAATAATTTTTATGAGAAAGGAGAAATTACTATGACAGTCATGAGATCGGTGTTTTATATCCCCGGTAATAACGAGAAGATGGTCGCCAAGGCCCCGGAGATCCCGGCGGACATTATCACCCTCGATCTGGAGGATTCCGTTCCGCCCGCCGAGAAGCCGAAGGCCCGGGAGATTATCAAAGAGAACCTAAAATATGCCGGAACAGGCGGTTCCAAGGTCTATGTGCGCGTCAATAACTGGGAGACGTTGATGACGAACGACGATCTGGAAGCGGTGGTTTACGAAGGGCTTTCGGGAATTTGCCTTGCCAAAACCGGACACCCGGACAATGTCAGACGCCTGGACTGGAAACTTGAAGAACTCGAGAGAAGACGCGGCATCCCCGTCGGCACGGTCGCAATCCAGCTTTTGATCGAAACGGCAAAAGGGGTGATGAATGCCTACTATTCCGCGATTGCAAGCCCGCGCGTCAACTCGTTGATCTTCGGGGCGGTCGACTACACAAAGGACATGCGGGTAAAGCTTACTTCGGAAGGCACCGAACAACTCTACGCCCGTTTCCACACGGCGGTGGCCGCCCGGGCGGCCGGCTGCGTCGCGATCGATTGTCCGTTCGTTGATTTCAAGAACATCCCGGCCTTCGAGAAAAGCGTCCTTGAAGGAAGGCAGATGGGCTACGAGGGGAGAATGCTGATCCATCCGAGCCAGATCGAGCCGGCACACAGACTTTATATGCCCTCGCCCGATGATGTCGAATGGGCCAAGGGTGTTGTGAAGGTTTTTGAGGAAGAGGGAATCGCGAAGGGTGCCGCCGCCGTCTCGTACAACGGCAAGATGGTCGATACGCCGGTTTATGAGAATGCGCGGCAGATTCTGGCGACGATGAAGGAAATTTCCGACATGGAGGCAATGCGACAGAAAAAATAGGCCTGCAGGGGCTGTCTGTTGCAAACAGAGAGAGCTTTAGAGCCTTGGTTTTGACGGCGGGGTACCTAAGAAAAATCTTTTAAATCGCGCTTCAGGCACCATTTTTCAAAGGTCTCACAGAGGAATTTCTTTAGAGGCGTCGTTCGGGGTCATCAGCGTAATTTTCGGCCACAGCAAGAGGAAAGGAATTACTTATGGAAAAGAAACAGTTATTGCAAAAATTGGCGGAAATTGTCGGAAAAGACGATATACGAACGTCGGAGATGCAGCTTCAGGAATACAGCTACGATGCATCCCTTATAAAAGGAAAGCCTGACTGTATCGTTATTCCGGAATCCACCCTGGAGGTCTCCCGCATCGCAAGGCTTGCCCACGAAAACCATGTTCCCCTTATCGTCAGAGGAACCGGTTCGAGCCTTAGCGGAGGACCTGTTCCGGTCAGAGGCGGGATCGTCCTGCTGACAACCCCAAAGATGAACCGTATCCTGGAGATTGATATTCCAAATCAACGCGTGGTTGTCGAACCGGGCGTTATTACGCTGCAACTTAAAAATGAACTTGCCAAGTACGGTTATCTCTACCAGCCGGATCCGGCAAGCGAAAAGACATCAACGATGGGGGGAAACCTGGCCGAGAATTCCGGCGGACCTCTTTGTTTCAAATACGGGGTGACAACCAACCATATACTCGGGGCCGAGCTGGTGTTGGCCGACGGTGAAGTCATCAACGTCGGAGGTAAGTCGCTGGACAACCCCGGCCTTGATCTTATCGGTCTTGTAACCGGTTCGGAGGGGACGCTGGCGATTGCGACCAAGATCATACTGCGGATTATGCCCAAAAATGAAGGGGTAAAGACGCTGCTGGCGATTTTCGATACGGTGAACGACGGCGCCAATACCGTCTCCGAAATCGTCAAATCCGGAATGGTTCCCAGCACGCTTGAGATGCTGGACAATCTTGCCATAAAAGCGGTCGAGACCTTTTATAAAATCGGCCTGCCGACGGATGCCGCGGGACTGCTTCTGATCGAACTGGACGGGCTTAATGACGGTCTGGACAGGCTTGCCGGCCAGATCATCGAAATCTGCAAGAAAAACAACGCCCGCGAGGTTTCCCTGGCAAAAAACAACGCAGAAAGAGACCAGCTCTGGACGGCAAGGAAGGGGGCGTTCGGCGCGACCGGCCGTTTGCGTCCGAACTACCTCGTGAACGACGGTACGGTTCCACGAACGAAGCTTCCGGAAACGCTCCGGCGTGTTGGGGAAATCGGCAAAAAGTACAATGTCGAGATAGCCAATGTCTTCCATGCCGGCGATGGGAATCTCCATCCCCTTATCCTGTTTGACGAAAGGGACAAGGATGAGCTGGCCAGGGTTCATAAGGCAGCCTTTGAAATATTGCAGGTCTGCGTTGAAGTCGGGGGCACAATAACCGGGGAGCACGGGGTCGGCGTGGAAAAGCTCGGCGCCCTGTCTTTGCTTTTCAGCCCCGCGGATCTGAACGCCTTGAGAAAAATAAAGCGCGTCTTTGATCCTGACGATATCCTCAATCCCGGCAAGCTGATCCTGATGGAAAGCGAGAGCAGCGAAAGGAAGGAGGTTGTTTATGCCTGATGCGACGAGCCTGATCCCAGTTTTTGCTGATATAGTCGGAGCAGACCATGTCATCGCCGATCCCGACCGGCTCAAAGCCCTGGCGATTGACGGTGTTGTTGCCAAGCTCATGGTGTCTCCCAAAACGATGGAGGAGACAGCGAAGATCATGGCTGCCGCGTATAAGGACGATCTTTCCGTCATTCCGATCGGCGGCGGAACCAAGATGGCGCTAGGAGGCATTCCGTCCAGGGCTGATATACTGATTTCGACCAAAAGAATGGATAGCTATCTGGATTACGACATCGACAACCTGACGATACAGGTCGAATCCGGGCTGACAATAGCGGCAATACAGGCCAAATTGGAGGCCGAGGGCAAAGGATACTTTTTGCCGGTAGACCCTCCCCATTCCCGAAACGCCACGGTCGGAGGCGTAGTTGCGACAAACGATAACGGGCCGAAAAGGCTGCTCTACGGAGGACTTCGGGACAATGTTTTGGGAAATACCGTCGTTCTGGCCAATGGGGATATCGTAAGGGCCGGCGGTAAGGTCGTCAAAAATGTTGCGAGCTACGATCTGACGAAACTGTTTATTGGTTCGCTGGGCTCGCTCGGTTTGATCTGCAGGACGACGTTCAAAATAGGTCTGAAGCCGGAAGCTGAAGCATCGCTTTTGCTGCCGTTCAACGATCTCAGCAAAGCGGGCAGTTTTCTGCAGAGGATCATCTCCTCTTTTTACTACCCCGCAGCCTTGGAGGTTATGACCGCCAATACGATGGCCCACCGCAAGGACATCTTAAAAACAGAGGGGAACTATATCGTTGCGGTCTTCTGTGAAGGAATTTCGGAAGCGGTGGACAGGCAGATGAAAGACCTCTCCGAGATTGGTAAAAACGAAGGCGCCCTGGCCGCGGTTCCTCTCAGAGGTGCCCAACACCGGGATTTCTGGATTGCCTATCGGGATTTTGCCGACGACTGGAGCAAGACGGATCCGAATCTCATCCTTCTCAAATCCAATTTTGTGATTTCCAAACACGCGGAAATGTTTGCCGCGTCCGAAAAGGCTCTAAGTGACGCAGGACTCAGATACGCACTGGCAGCCCATGCCGGGACAGGGACCCTTTACACGGCTATTCTTCCCGGCGCGGATCTCGAGTCCAGGAAAGAATCCATTATTGGAGAGATCCGACGGTTGACCGATATGGCAGTCGGAAATGACGGCAACCTCGTTGTCGAAAGGGCCCCGTTTTCGCTAAAAAAGCAAGTTGACGTGTGGGGCCGGATCAAAAGCGGGTTCAGTCTTGTTCGAGGGCTTAAAGAAAGATTTGATCCCACCGGGGTGCTCAACCCGGGCAGGTATGTAGGGGGAATCTGAAACGTACAAAGAGAGGTGAGTATCTGCCATGGAACAAAAACCGTTCTTCGGGAAGGAAGCAGCTGAAAACATCTATCACTGCATCAGGTGTGGGTTATGTTTGCCCCATTGTCCAGTATACAGGGAAATGAGAGAAGAGTCTGCGGGCCCGAGAGGCAAGGTTCAAATTTCAAAAAGGCTCTATGAAGGCGATCTGACCCTGTCGGAAGAAATCAAGGATAATTATTTTTCAACCTGTCTGCTCTGCGGTTCCTGTGTCGCAAACTGCCCGAGCGGGGTAAATCTGTTGAGTCTGCTGCAGGGTGTCCGCTGGAGGGGTGTCCAGAAGTTCGGGACGAGCTGGAAGAATCGGCTCGAGTTTAAAATGTTGTCCACTCACTGGATGATGTCGGCCTCCGTGATCATGGCGGAATGGGCGCGGCGTTATTTTGGAGGGGAATGGATCGAATCGAAAATCCATCTCGGCGCCCTTTCGGTGGATCGGATTCCGCCTTTCAGCGAGAAAACCTTCACTGAAATGGTGCCGGAAGTGGCCGAACCTCCCAAAGGAAATGTTAAAGCGAAGGTATTGTATTTCCACGGATGTGCGACCAAATATCTCAACGTCGGTGTCGGGATGGCCGTCGTCGAGGTGCTGACGAAAATGGGAGTGGAGGTTATCATCCCCAAAGAGCAGGGTTGTTGCGGTCTTCCGGTATTTTTCTCCGGGGAAAGAAAGACGGCGCTTTCAATGATACGCAATAATCTCCCTCTTTTTGCCAGGGACGATGTGGATGCGGTTATCATCGACTGTGCGACCTGCGGGTCTTCCCTTAAAAACGAGTATATCCATATACTGAAGGATTTAAGGGAGCTCGGCGAGGATGTCACCGCTGACGAAATCAGGGCCGCGGAGCTGCTTTCGTCAAAGATTCAGGATGTCAGCCTCTTTATAGATTCACACAGGGACTGGTTGCCGGAGATTAAACCGGGCGGGGAGAAAATCCGGGTTACCTACCATGATCCGTGCCATCTGGCAAAGGCTCAAGGGGTAAGGTCTCAGCCGAGAAACATATTGAAATCGATACCCAATGTGGAATATATAGAAATGAACGGCGCCGATGACTGCTGCGGCGGCGGCGGCTCGTTCCAGATCGACTATCCCGAGATCTCGGCGAAGATTACGAAACGCAAGACCGACAATATCGAGGCGACAAACGCACAGTTCTGCGCCACAGGATGCCCCGGGTGCATGCTGACGATTTCCAATCACGTTGATCCTGCAATCAAGGTGATCCATACCGTGCAGATCTTGCAGCAGGCGCTTAAAAGATCAGAGAATTCGAATGGTTAGATGGGGCATAAAAACGTTCCTGGAGTGGTCGTTTTGCGGAGTCGACTTTATGGATGCATCCACATTTGTAAAGAAACACGAAGGAAGCATACACGCGTCGTTCAACGATTTCTTGCAACGGCTGCGGTTATTGGATAGATACATACAAACGTAACAAGGTAGATTTTCGGGTGTCTCTTTTTTAATGATTATCAGAAAGGGCGGCAAACGTTCTTGGGATCCATCCGGCTTCAGCCGGATGGTGGTGGTAAAACATTAAAGCAGAAGGAGGGAAATTATGAGCGAGGTTAAGAAAAAGGGCGTACAGAAGAAGGCGGATGTAGGGAAAAAATCGCGTCGCGGTTTCCTGAAAACCGCGGCCGCCGTCGCGGGCGGGGCCGTCGGCGTGATGGGATTCCCGGGAGTGATGCGTCTTTCAGCGGCTGCGCCGATCAAACTCAAGATGCAGACCGCCTGGGACGCAGGAACGGTCGGTTACACCAAGTTTCAGGACTTCTGCAAAAGGGTGGGCGAGATGACCGAAGGGAAGCTTACGATCGAGGGCCTTCCCGCCGGCGCGATCGTCGGGACGTTTGAGATGTTCGACGCGGTCAAGTCGGGTGTTTTTGACGCGATGCACTGCTTCGATGTTTACTGGCCGGGCAAGATCCCCGTCGCGACGTTTTTGAGTTCCTATCCGTTTGGGCTTGACAGGCCGGATCAGTGGGATACGTGGTATGAGTCGCTCGGCGGCAAGCAGATCGCCCGCGAGGCCTACGGCAAGCACAACATGATGTATCTGGGACCCATTCAGCATGATGACAATCTGATCCATTCCAAGGTTCCCATCCGTTCGTTCGAGGAATTCAAGGGCAAGAAGATACGCTATCCGGGCGGAATCATCGCCGATATTTACCGCGCCGCGGGCGTTTCCACGGTTCTTCTCCCCGGGGGAGAGGTCTATCCGGCCCTCGAAAAAGGGGTAATTGATGCGTCCGACTATGTGAGCTGGGCGATCAACTACAACCTCGGCTTTGCCGAAATTACGAAGTACGTCATCATGGGGCCTCCGTCCACCCCGTGCCTGCATCAGCCCGTCGACTTGATGAGCGTCGAGATCAACATGAATACGTGGAAGAGGATTCCGAAACACCTCCAGCAGCTTCTCGAGGCTGCGGTGAAATGGCATTCCTGGGATCAGTACACGGCGATCCAGAAGGCCGACCTAGAGGCTATTCCGAAGTACCTGGCCAAGGGCATCGAGGTTATCCGCCTGAAGGATTCCGACATCGAGAAATTCAAGAAGTTCGCCCCCGAGCTGTGGGTGAAATGGGCGAAGAAGGATCCTCTGGCGATGAAGGCCTTCAAGTCACAGTGGGAGTATATGAAATCGATAAAGGTCGGCTACTACACCGACAAGGATATGGCGGATCATACGGGAAAGAAGCTGGTGTTTTAGTTTTTTGCCGGGAGGGGAGGCCCCTCCCCTCCCTTTTTCCATCGGAGTGAATCTGCCCGGTGCTCAGTGTGGGGGCGCTCCGTTACCGGGAATGCGTGGGAGTGTATCTGTGCTGTCTCGAGAAAAAGCTCGCCGGGTTTTTATGCCGTCTGAGATAAGGTTATGATCGGGGTTTTGAGTTTGTAAAGCTTACGGAGAGGCTTAACTTATGGATAAATTGCAGACATTCATGATGGCCGTGGAAAAGACCAACGTATTTGTGGGCAGGATGATGGCCTACGTTTCGCTCCTCTGTGTCGCGGATATCTCGTTCGAGGTGATCATGCGGTATATATTTCATATGCCGACGAACTGGGGACACGAATTGATGTTTACGCTTTTCGCGATGTACTATGTTATGGTCGGCGGCACCGCCCATTTCTACCGGGCACATGTCCGCGTGGACATTTTGTATGCCTCGCGCACCCGCCGGACCCAGGCGGTTATGGATCTGATCATGGCGCCCTTTTTCTACCTTTTTGTTTTGGTTTACATCTATACGTCATGGAATTTCTATTGGAGTTCCCAGATGATGCATGCCGGGAATACCTTTCTGGGTATGGAGATTATCGGCGAGAATTCCTTTACCGACTGGGCCCCTCCGCTGTATCCGGTCAAGTTCCTGATGCCGTTCGGCGGCGTGCTTCTGCTGCTGCAGGGCGTCGTCTGGACTATCCGTGATATTCACACGGCTGTGACAGGGAGGGAAATGGCATGAGCATCGAACTTTTAACCGTCCTGATCTTCGGCACAATGGTTTTTTTCCTTTTTATGGGATTGCCTGTCGCGTTTGCAACCGGCGTGACGGGGGTCATCTTTACGGCCCTCATTCAGGGCCCTTCGGCGGTAAACGTCGTACCGACACGTATCTTCGGCCTGATGACGAACTACCTTCTCGACGCCATCCCGCTTTTCATACTGATGGCCAATATTCTGGAGCGGAGCGGCATCATCGAGGACATCTACCATATGGTCTATCACTGGCTGGGCTGGCTCAAGGGCGGCGTCGCGACCGCGACGGTTGCCGCCTGCACGATGATGGCGATGATGGCCGGGGTCGTCGGCGCGACCGAGGTAACGATGGGGTTGATTGCCCTTCCCCAGATGTTGAAGCGCAAATACGACAAACTCCTGGCGCTGGGATCGATACTTGCCGGAGGCACGCTGGGGATACTGATTCCGCCGAGCATCATGTTTATCGTTTACGGCATGGTGGACAACAGCTCGATCGGCCAACTGTACGCCGGGGGCTTTCTGCCTGGATTCATGATGGCCGGGCTCTTCATTGTCTATATTACGATCCGTTCCACCATCAAACCCGAGATGGGGCCGCCTATCCCGAAGGAAGAGCGCAAGAGCTTCCGGGAGTTGCTGCAACTGCTGACGCCCCTTATCCCGGCCGGCCTCCTGATATTTCTTGTTTTGGGAACGATTGTCGTCGGGATAGCCGCCCCGACCGAGGCCGCCGGCATCGGCTGTCTCGGAGCGTTTCTGATAGGTTTTTTCAAAAAGCGGATGAGTTTCAAAGGACTGGTCGACTCGGCGGAAGTCGCGATCAAGGCGACCGCAATGGTCATGTGGACGCTGTTCGGGGCGAATATCTTCATCGCCCTTTACATCATGGTCGGCGGACAGGCCTTCGTCCAGGAGACGCTTTTGAGTTCAGGCCTGAGTCCGATGGGGGTCATCTGGGTCATGATGATCATCCTGATCTTCCTCGGGATGTTTATCGACTGGGTCGGGATTGTCATGCTGACGGTTCCACTCTTCGGCCCGATCATCCGGCAGCTCGGCTTCGATCCGATCTGGTTCGGCGTGCTGTTCGGGGTCAATCTGCAGATGTCGTTTCTAACCCCTCCGTTCGGATTTTCGCTGTTTTATCTCAAAAGCGTCGCGCCGCCGGAGGTCTCAACGATAGATGTATGGAAATCGGCCATCCCCTTTTTGGGCCTGCAGTTTATCTCGATGGTGGTATGCATGTACTTTCCGGAGATCATTCTCCTCGGGCCCAGGCTTCTCTTCCGCGGCTGACGGATGAAACTATTCCGGTGGAAGCCCGGTCCTTCATTGCGGGTGGAGAGGGTAATCGTCGTACCCGCCCGGATTTTACACTTGGCAGGCTGATGGATGATGGAAGAAAAGACAGCGATGGAATTTAGAGCCCCGTCCGGTTATCCGGCGTTCTTTTATCTGCTTCTGCTGGCGTGGACCGCAGGCAGCCTGCCGTTGGTCTATCGGAAATTCCAGACGGGGATGTTTTTCGGGTCCCAGTGGCTTTACGCGGGGATGGTTGCCTTTGTGTACGTCTTCACCTGGTTTTGGTCTCTGGGGATCTTCTACAGAATTTCCCTCGACAGCGAAGGTATGCTGACAATGAAGAGCATACGCAGGGAACTGCAAGTATCCGTGAAGCAGGTATCACGGGTTGAGGGTTCCCGCCTTCCGAACAGCTTCGGGTTCATCAAAATGAAGCTTCCCGGGGAAAGCGGCTATATCTTCTGCCTGCGAAAGACGGACGAATTGGAAGCGGTGCTTCAGGGAATAAAGCGTTTAAATCCGATGTTGATCCGTCTTAATATCTAAAAAGACCGCCGGGATATCGCTCCCGACGGCCAAGTAAATATAAGGAGTAGGAATCATGACACAGATGTTCACGATACCGGCCAACACGATCCTCGTCATAGGCGTGCTGATCGTTCTGGCGACCATCGGGTTTGTCATTTATGGCTGCATAAAGGGCTGGAAAAACGTGCTGAAGGATTACGCCGGTAAAAAGGATAAATTGACGATTGACGGATAAATACAAACGTTTGCGGGGAAATTCCCCGGCCGAAACACCTTTGCGAGTTCTTCTTTCACCGCCGGCGCGAGCTTTTCGAGAAGCAAAGGCTTTTTCAAATACCGTCCGGCACCCATCTTCTGGGTTTCTTTGACCATTTCTGTTTCCGAAAACCCGCTGACAATCAGGGCTTTTTGCGCCGGATGGATCTGTTTGATCCGTTTGTAGGTTTCTCTTCCGTCTATTCCCGGGTTCATGATCATGTCCAGAAGCAACAAATCCGCTCGGTTCTGCTTCAGGTATTCGACGGCCGCCTCTTTGCGTTATGTCGTCAGATGCGGGCAATAACCAGACCGTCCTCCGATCCTTCCTGGAGCAGCCGATCGTAATACGCCGCCACTCTTTTTTTGTCATCCGGTAGAACACGCTCGAGAAATTCACCGGGTGCCGCATCGCCGGCGGGATCTCCGGACAGCGCCCTGCAGGCGAGGTTTTGCAGAGGTCTCCCTCATCCTCTATCTTTTGAAGTTTCTGCTTACCCGAATCGAGGCGGTATCGGCTGAAATCGGTTCCTGCCATCCGGATATGGTGCACCCTCTCGAGTCGAATCTTCGTATGTAGGGTTTTATATCGATTAACGGCGTCGAGTCCAGTATATCGATGTTTCTGACATAAAGAATATTTTGTTCAATTTTCACGAGACGCACCAGGCTCATGCCCAATTTGTTCGGGAGATCCTGTGC
>DYLD01000014.1:0-7665 GCA_020722315.1 Syntrophus aciditrophicus | reverse complement strand
CGGGATTGATGGAAACAGTAAAATAAATAGATATGAGAAAATTCATCCAATCCTTTCAGTCCATTGACATACCTACTATTCAATACCACAAATCCGTCAATATCCCTGCAAAAAACCGGCTGGATTGGAACCTTCTTGAGTTCTGTATGAGGAGAATGAATAATTCCTATAGGTCGAAAAAGCAAGGGGACATCATGTATGATCGGTTCCTTTCGTCGAGCTCCGGGTCGGAGGATTTCCTCGTGCGTGTGTTCTTTTTTTTGGTACGGGACCCGCCCCGACGGGCCGGATCGCTGAAAAAAGCCTGTCTATCATCCGATTATGAGTAATGACATCAGGCGAGAGGAGGTAACTAACGTGGCAGTCAGCCTGTCGCGCATCTTTAATCCGTCGCGATGATCACACTGGATGCCTTGATCACCGGATATGCCTTTTTCCTGACCTTGAGCCGGAGGTCCTCGCACGATTTCTTTGTGATAATCGATGTGATCAAGAGGCCGGGGGCAACCTCGAGAGTCAATTCAGCATTTACGGGACCGACTTCGACGGACTTGATCTTCCCCTTCAAAACATTGCGGGCATTGAGTTTCAACGCATCGCTCTTTTTGTTCGGTTGTATGAATCAAAAAAACACTTTATTATCATCAAGTTTTTAAATGAAAAAAGCAAAAAATTTGTCGCGGTTCGCTCTTGATCGAACTATTTCCCCTGTTTGATATCTTCCCTGGTGTCCCTGAAAGGAAAGCAGTTTGCCTTCGTTTAACAAATTATGGTAGCAAACAAATGAAATCAAATATTCTGCGGAGTGCGAATGACAGACGCGGAGCCTTTTTAACGCTGGAAGAACGGAAAGATGCATGCGTTTATCCTGAGTGAAATTCTGATCGTCATACTGCTGTCGGTTCTGGTCCTCTACCCGTGCCAGCGGCTCCATTTGCCGATCATCGTGGGGTTCCTTCTGACCGGCGTCATCGCCGGCCCGCACGGTTTGGCCCTTGTTCGGGAAATCGAGGTTGTCCGGACCCTTGCCGAAATCGGTGTCATTCTTTTGATGTTTACGATAGGCATGGAGTTTTCCCTGCGGAGCCTGCTGCATATTAGAAAAACCGTTCTTCTCGGAGGTTCTCTCCAGATATTGCTGACCGTATTTGCGGGTTTCGCCGCGGCACGGCTTTTCGGTTACGATCTGAAACAGGCTCTCTTCGGAGGGTTTCTTCTTTCTCTGAGCAGTACGGCGATTGTCATGAAAACACTTCAAGACCGCGCAGAAATCGAATCGCCGCACGGCAACACCGCCCTCGGCATCCTGATTTTCCAGGATATGGCCGCGATTCCAATGATGCTGCTGGTGCCTTTACTGGCGGGCTCTTTTTCCAGCGCCGGGGCCTCGCCGCTTTTGCTTTCTCTTAAGGCAATCGGCCTCATTCTGCTTGTGCCGATCGTGTCGAAGTGGTTGGCGCCAATAGTCTTTTTCAGCGTTGCCAAAACCCGGAGCAGAGAACTCTTTCTTCTCACGACGATCGCGATGTTCATGAGTGTGGCGTGGCTGACATACGCAGCGGGGCTGTCTCTCGCGCTGGGGGCCTTTCTTGCGGGCCTGATCCTTTCCGAATCGGATTACAGCCATCAGGCGCTGGGGGATATCCTGCCGTTTCGAGACGTTTTTACGAGTTTCTTCTTTGTCTCGATTGGAATGCTTCTTGACGGAGGCTTCCTCATCCGTTATCCGGTTCCGGTCATGCTCGCGTCGCTGTTCGTTTTCGGTGTAAAGGCCGTCACGGCAGGCATCGCCTCATTCTTTTCGGGCCTTCCTCTGAGATCAGCAATTGTTACGGGTATCGCGCTGGCCCAGGTCGGCGAATTTTCGTTCGTCCTTTCCGAAACGGGCGCGTCTTATGGCCTTGTCTCCGGAGACACCTACCAGGCGTTTTTGGCCGTTTCGATACTGACAATGATGGCGACTCCTTCACTGATTGCGGCGGCGCCTTTTCTTGCGCATGCCGTCGTGAAAAGGCCGCTTCCGGAGCGCTGGAAACACGGCATAGTACCCGGAAAACAGGAGGTTTCTTCCAGACTGGTGAATCATCTGATTATTGTCGGCTTCGGTCTGAATGGAAGAAATCTTGCCCGTGCCGCGCAAATGGCCGGTATATCTTATCTGATTCTGGAGATGAACCCCTCTGTTGTCCGTAGCGAGAAGGCAAAGGGGGAACCGATTTATTACGGCGATGCGACGCAGGAGGCAATTCTCCTGCACGCGAACATTAAGCAGGCAAAAAGCCTCATCGTCGTTATCAACGACCGGGCGGCGGCGCGCAGAATTACCGAGCTCGCGCGTCGATTGAACCCGAGGGTTTATATCCTTGTAAGAACCCGGTACATAACGGAAATCAACGATCTTATGAGTATCGGTGCGAACGAGGTTATCCCGGAAGAGTTTGAAACATCGGTCGAGATTTTCAGCCGGGTCCTCGCGAAATATTTCGTTCCGAGGGATGATATCGAAAAACTGATCGCCGAGGTACGCTCCGATGCGTATGACATGTTCCGCAGCATTTCACGCAATGCGCAGCCGTCCTGCACGATGGAAAGCTGTCTGCCGGACCTAGAAATCGTCTCGTTCCGGATCGACGAAAACGCCCCGATCATCGGGGAGACACTTCAGAATATCGCCCTGCGGAAAAAATACGGCGTCACGCTTCTGGTCGTCAACCGCAACGCACAGATTATTTCCAACCCCGCGGCCGATTTCAGATTCAGAGCCGGCGACGTCCTGTTTCTGGTCGGCGACGCCCTCAAGATCGAGGAAATACGAAGAGAATTCAACCGCGGCAAATAGCAAGGACTTTGTGCGGCGGCAGGGTCGAAAAAAGATTCCATCAGCACAAAAAGGCAGCGTTTTTCAAAGCTCTTGCAACGTGCGCAGCCTAACATCCAGGCCTTTTTTCGTTATCTTCCTCGTCGCTCATCTATTTTCCTTTTCGAATAGGTTCAACATCCTGTCGCCCGATAGCGGGGCTTATCGTTAGATTTTTGTAAGGATTTCATTCCCCTGTGCGGTAACCGCTACCGTGTGCTCGAATTGGGCGCTCAGGCTTCCGTCGGCGGTCGTCACCGTCCAGCCGTCCTCCTTTGACGTTATGACCTCATAC
The DNA here is from genome assembly GCA_020722315.1 of Syntrophus aciditrophicus. Classification (GTDB taxonomy): domain Bacteria; phylum Desulfobacterota; class Syntrophia; order Syntrophales; family UBA5619; genus DYLD01. The sequence goes on along the minus strand of DYLD01000014.1, from coordinate 4,513 downwards.
GATGAACCGATGTTGATCATCGGCTCGACGGTGAAGACCATACCCTCCTCGAGGCGTATCTTGTCATCCAGCGTAAAATGGTGATGGACGTAAGGCTCTTCGTGAAAGTTTCGTCCGATTCCGTGTCCCCCGTAGTCCCTGACGATCGAATAGCCGAACTTGGTGATGTACTTTTCAATCGCCCGGCCCACCTCGTAGAGGTACCTCCCCGGCCGAATCTCGTTTATACCACGGTACATTGCATTCTCCGTGCGATGGACGAAATTCTTTGTTTTTTCATCGGCGTCGCCTACGATGAAGGTTTTTGATGTATCTCCATGATAACCGTTGAGGATGACCGTGACGTCGATGTTCACGATATCGCCGTCCTTAAGGATGTCTTTTTCGGAAGGAATTCCATGGCAGACGACGTTGTTTATCGACGTGCAGATGCTTTTGGGAAACCCGTGATAATGGAGCGGCGCGGAAACGGCGCCGTGTTTTTGTGTGAATTCCTCACAGAGGTCATTGAGATACAACGTGGATACGCCGGCTCTGACAAACGGCTCGATATATTTGAGCAGCTGGGCGGCCAGTCTGCCGGCCTTTCTCATCTTTTCGATTTCATCCTTTGTCTTGATGATGATCATAGAGTTGCACCGGCGCCTTCTAAATCACTTCCGCCCGTCTTAGTCAAGTTGTTTTAACCGCCGCGGACGGGCAAAAGAAGCTCTTTGTTTGATGTCCTTTTTCATTGACAATGTTTGTCCACTTTGCCTATACTGAAAAAGATAGGCGTTTGTCACAAAAGAGATCAACGATTTTCAACATCATAGGCACAAACCCATACCGAGCGTGCGATTGTGAAAAACGTGCAGGACCGGCAGGATTGCTATCAGATATCGCATACGCGTGAAGATTCAAAGCTGATCATCTACCTGTCAGGAGAGTTCGCACTTGGGAACCTCAATGCGTTTTCAGCTGACATACAAGACCTGCTGCAGACGAACGGTATCCGTGCCATCGATTTCGACCTGTCCGAAGTCTCCTATGTCGATAGCGCCGCTGCTCTGGCGATCCTCAACTTGCAGAAGACCGCTGCGTCCGGAGATATTCTAAGTAGGCTTGTCAATCCCCGCGAGGAAATTGAGAGGCTTTTCGGCGTGATCGATCAGGATGCGCTGTCGCATCCGCCGCTGAAGACAAAAGAGACGCGCGAAAATCTGGTGTTTCAGGTCGGGGAAAATTCGCTTGCGATTGTCCGGGATTTGGTCGGTTTTATCACGTTTTTCGGCGAGTTGATGGCCGCCATTACTTACGCAGTGTTGCATCCCCGTTCGGTGCGCGCGAAAGACGTCCTCTTTTATATGAAAAGGGCTGGTGTGGACGGACTGCCGATCGTCGGACTGATCAGCACATTGATAGGGCTGATTATTGCATTTATGTCCTTTTTACAACTCAGGCTGATCGGTGCAAACATCTATGTCCCTGCCCTGGTAAGCTTTGCGATGGTCAAGGAGTTAGGACCCATCATGACGGCTATTCTCGTTGCGGGCCGTTCCGGTTCCGCGTTTGCCGCGGAAATAGGAACAATGGCCGTCAATGAGGAGGTAGATGCACTCCAGACGATGGGCTTCGACCCGGTCTCTTTTCTGGCTGTACCGAAGATAACGGCTCTGGTTATTGTCGTTCCTGTATTGACGCTTTATGCCGATCTTTTCGGCATTTTGGGGGGGCTTCTCGTCGGCTCCATCGGTTTTGACATGTCTTTTCAGACGTATATTATCCAATCGTTGAAGGCCGTTGAGGTTTTTGACCTCGCCACGAGCCTGATCAAGGCAGGGGTCTTTGCCGTGCTGATCGCCGGGATCGGGTGCCAGAAGGGGTTTCAAGCCCGCTGGGGTGCTCAGGATGTCGGGAAATACACGACATCCGCCGTCGTATCGGCGATTTTTCTCATTGTTGTCGCCGACTCGTTCTTTGCAGTTATCTTTTATTATTTGAGGTAAGAGGTTCTGAAAACGTTGGAAAACGATCCGATCATCGCTGTTGAGAATCTGGCGGCTAGCTTCGGCGACAATACGGTATTTACAGATGTCAGTTTTCAGGTCAGAAGAGCAGAGGTTCTGGTTGTAGCCGGGGAAAGCGGCTGCGGCAAATCGACGCTTTTGAAAATCATGATCGGCCTCCAGAAGCCCTCGTTCGGCAGGGTTTATTTTCAAGGTGTCGACATTATCGATGCGGATGAAAAGCAGCTGAACCATTACAGGCGCAATATCGGGGTACTATTCCAATCTTCCGCCCTGTTCAGCTCGATGACGATCGGTGAGAACATTGCGCTGCCGCTTTATGAATACACCGATCTCGATTCGGAGACAATCGAGCTGATTGTCCGGATGAAATTGGGCATGGTAAATCTTACCGGCTACGAAAACCATTATCCGTCCGAGTTGTCCGGCGGGATGAAAAAACGCGCCGGCATCGCGCGCGCGATGGCCCTCGATCCCGCCGTACTTTTCTTTGATGAACTGTCCGCGGGTCTTGACCCGGTTACCGCGGCGGAGCTCGACGATTTGATTTTAAGGACCAACCAGGCACTGGGTGCAACGATGATCATCGTTACCCACGAACTGGAGTCGATCTGTAAGATTTCGGACAGGATCATCATGCTCGACAAAGAGGCCGGGGGGATCATTGCGGAGGGGAACCCAAAGGACATGAAAGAAAAGGCCACCGACCCCCGGGTGCGCAATTTCTTTTTACGTCAGGCGCCGCAAGGCGGTGCATCACGGAGGGCCATATGACCGGTAGAACAACAAAATTCGCGGTCGGTCTTTTTGTGTTGAGCGGTCTTTTGATCGGGGCGATCATCATCGTCTGGGTCGGCACATCGAATGTGTTCCTGAAGGGCTCTTTGTATAATACCTATTTTGATGAATCCGTACAGGGCCTGCAGGTGGATTCCGCCGTTAAATACCGGGGTGTCGAGGTCGGCAAGGTCAAAAGCATCCGGCTCGCGCCCGACAATACGCTGATCGAAGTAATCATGAAGATTGACCTTCCGAAGGATCTGTGGACAAAAACCTATGCCCAGCTGCGGACGGCCGGCATCACCGGCATTGTCTTCATTGAATTGAATCGGATCGGTCCCGGGATCGCCGTTGATTTCCGGGAGGTTCCTTTTTCCGCCGCTTATCCGATTATCCCGTCGCGCCGCTCGGTAACAAGCCGGCTTTTGACCGACGCGGACATGATTATAGAAAACATCAAAGGGGTCGATTTTAAGGGGGTATCGCAGCAACTGAAAGATTCGACGAAGGCGCTGGAGACGTTTTTGACCGGCACGAAGCTGAACAATATCATCGCCAACCTCGAGTCGGCGACGGTAACCCTTGAGACGTCGGTCGCCGATATCCAAAGAAAGGTCAACGCGGCCGATGTCGAGCGCGTCGTGAGCGATATTTCCGGAACCCTCTCCGAGGCACGTGGTTTTATCCAAAGCGCCCGGCAACAAATCGAAGCCGTCAGGCTTGCCGAGCAAACCGCCAAGGCAGGAGAGGTTCTCGATACGCTCTCCGAACAGACAACAAAGTCCGGTGAGAAGGCGCAAGAGGTGCTGGATGGACTCGACAAAAACGCAAAGGCGATCGCAATCGAGCTAAAAGATGCGGCGGAAAACCTCCGCGTAACATCGGAGCAGCTCCAGGCACTCGCGGAGAATTTGAAAGACCATCCGTCGGAGCTGATATTCAGCCGTCCGGCGCCGCCGAGAAAGCCGATGGAATAGGAAGGGGATATGATGAAAACATCACTGTATTTTTCCCGCTTTTGTTTGCGGATTTTTGCGGGCTGTTTGGTTTTCGTGTCTTTTGTTGTCCTCGGATGCGCCAGCGCCGGGAAACCGCAGTTGCACGTAACGAGGCATCTGATCGATTATCCGGCGCCGGTTTTTGAAAAAAGGCCTCTGATTGAAGATGCAATCAGGATTGATCGTTTCACGATAGCCGCCCCCTACAACAGCCGCGAGATGGTTTTCCGCCCGGACGGCTACACGGTTGATTCGTTCAATTATAACAAATGGGCGGTGAATCCCGCCGATATGGTTGCAGAGAGGCTCTTGGGTGATATGCGATCAAGCGGGCTATTCCATGCCGTTTTTTCGCGCTATGCAGTTGAGGAAGGCAGGTATGTTCTTCAGGGCGGCGTGGAGGAGTTTTTTCTTTGCGTTGATAAAAAACCACCCCTTGCCGTTGTATCCATGACAATCACTCTCAAGGACACAAAACAACGCGAGACCCTAAAGAGGATCCTTTTTCAGAGGAAATACCGGGAAGAACAGGCGCTTGAAACCAGATCGCCGGAAGGCTTTTGCAAGGCGATGGGTCTGGCCGTAGAGAGGATTTCCCGGCGCATTATCGGCGATGTTTATCGGGCCGCCGAAACAGCTTCTTTAAGATAACGCGATGCGAGACCTTTGATAAATGGCGCCTGAAGCGCGATTTTAAAGATTTTTCTTAGGTACCCCGCCGTCGCA
>DYLD01000145.1 GCA_020722315.1 Syntrophus aciditrophicus | reverse complement strand
AGGAAGTCGTAGCCGATGGTGCGGTTGCTGATCTTGGCGATGATGGGCATCATGCGCTTGAATTGGAAGCGGCGGATGCGCTCGACGACTTTGTCCACGAAGGATGGGTCGAAGCCAGCCTCCACACATTCTTCGGGCAGGTAGCGCTGGTCCACGAGCAGGTAGAGGAGTTTATCCACTTCTTCGTAGGTGAAGCCGAGTTCGTTCTCGTCGGTCTGTCCAGCCCAGAGGTCGGCGGACGGGGGTTTGTCCACAATGGGCGCGGGGATGTTCATGGCGCGCGAGAGCTGGCGCACCTGGGTCTTGTAGAGATCGCCGATGGGGTTGATGGCCGCAGCTATGTCGCCCCAGAGGGTGGAATAGCCAAGCAGAATTTCGGTCTTGTTGCTCGTGCCAACCACGAGTCCCTTGAAGACTTCGGAGCGGTCATAGAGCACGATCATGCGGGCGCGCGCCAGGATGTTGCCCTTGCGCGTCTTCGACATGTCGGGGTCTTTGTTGATGAGCGGATCCACCATGTCGGTAATTTCAATCGTCTCGCTCTGGATCCCGAGTTGGTCGATGAGCAATTGGGCGTGATCGAGCGAGTCGCGGCTGGAGGCTTTGTAGGGCATGCGGACAGCCAGCACGTTTTCGGGTCCGAGGGCATCGGCGGCGAGGGCACAGGAGAGGGCAGAGTCGATTCCGCCAGAGAGGCCGACGACGGCGCGGGTGAATCCGACGCGGGTAATCTCTGAGCGGATGAAGCCAGTCAGGATTTGGCGGGCGAGGTCGGTGTTGATGGTGAGGTCGGGGGATGTCATTTCAAGTCAAGTTTTGTTCGCAGAAAAGCGCGAACCGTGTCCATGTGAGTTACCGCTACTTTTGCATCTTCGGGTTCTTTGGAAATCCATTCAGCGAGTTCCGCGTTCATAAAGGACTTGGCTCATCTGTAAAGAGTGTGCAACGTGACAGTCACTTCGGAAGTGACTGTCACGTTGTCGCACAGATTCTACACATGAGCCAAGGACTTTTCCTTTTTGGGCGATCTCTCTCAAAAACGTGTCACCTATCTTAATTCTCTCGTTGAATGTTTTGGGAGTCTTGACCAAAATGTCCAGGCCAAAGCGATGTTCGATGTTTTTCAAGATCAGGATTTCCTGCTGAATTTCTTTTATGCTCGTCTCCATCACCACCAGCAAATCCACATCGCTTTCGCGGCGCGGGGTTCCGTAGGCGTAGGAGCCGAAGAGGATGATCTTGATGGGATGGAATTTCTCCGCGATCTGGCGCACGACATCGTCAATCGCGGCCTGGGGAATGCGGTCGCGTTGGTTGATGGGAGGAACGTGGACGGCGGAGGCGGTGGGGGTGGTCATTTTTTGTACGGCAATTTTTCCATCTCGACCTGCCCAATCAACGCTTCGTACTCGGGGTCTTTGTGAACCAGGACAGATTCGGTTTGAATGGCGAGCGAGGAAATCAGCGCATCAGCAAAGGAAACCTTGTTGGCGGCTTTTACTTTTCCCGCGCGGATGATGCTGGCTTCATTCATATTCCAGATGATCTCAGCGGATGAATGACGCAGCATGGCAAAGCGGGTTTCCGCTTCCTGCTGTCCCTGCTCTTGCAGGGTCATGTAGTAGACTTCCATCAAGGCAACCCACGGAAGGATGACTTGATCGCGGCGAAAGATTTCCTTGACGCGATCTGCACCCGATTCATCCTCAATCAGCGTCAACAAGGCGGAAGTATCCAGAAGGTAACGCTTATTGCTCACGCTCGCGATCCTTTCGCCGCTCATCCATTAACTTCGCCAGCAGGTTCTCCCCTTTTCCGCGTCCCTGTAAAGCCGCGATCGGATCTTTTGGAATTGGAATCAATTTGATGATCTCTCCATCATCCAACCACACAAAGCGATCCCCCTCCTTGAAGTTACGGCGTTTACGAATCTCGGCGGCAAGCACCAATTGTCCGCGTCTTGAAAGCGTGGTTTGCATTTCAGCCTCCAAAGACATTTTACAAGACAAAACAATAAATTACAAGACTATTTTTCATTTTGTAAGATTCTCCCCAATTCTTTCTGCACGAGTCCCGTCCGCTCATCGCGGAGGAGGGGCAGGCGTGCGCGGGTCCGCCTCAGCAGGCCGAGGTCCAAGGTGGAGGCGACGAGGGCTTCCGTCTGGTAGGGGGCCTGGGTCACCAGTTCGCCGCGCGGGTCGAAGACCGTCGAGCCGCCCCAGAAGTTGAGTCCGTCTTCGTAGCCGACGCGGTTGGAGTGCGCGACGAACGTCGTGAAGAGGCTGGCGTAGGATTTGTTGACGCGTTCCACCCAGCGGGCAGACTCGAGTTTTTCGTGGTCGTTCAGGCCGCGGCCAGGGGAGGCCGAGGAGAAGAGCAGGATGTCGGCGCCGTCGAGCCAGAGCAGGTACGGAGGCGAGGCGTGCCAGAAGTCTTCGCAGATGAGCAAACCGACGCGGCCAAAGCGGGTGTCGAAGGCCTGGATGGAGTCGCCCCAGGCGAAGAAGCGGCCTTCGTCGAAGAGGCCGTAGGTGGGCAGGTAGACTTTGTGGTGGACGTGGAGGACGCGCCCGCCCGAAAGGTAGGCCGAAGCGATGTAGAAGCGGTGACGGGAGTCCTCGTCCACGAAACCGACGACGAGGTCGAGGTCATTGCTGGCTTTGAGCAGATGCTTGAAGACGGGGTCATCGTCTGCCGGATGGTGAGCCACAGTTGGGACGAGGTCCTGCAAAACGTAGCCCGTGAGGGAGAGTTCGGGGAAAACGAGCAGGTCGGCGTTTTGCTCTTTGGCTTGTTTGATGAGGTCGAGGTGCTTCTCGAGGTTGGACTGCACGTCCCCCAGATGAGTAACAATTTGCGCTAAGGCGAGGTTGAGTTTCATCGAGGGGAATCTTACCACTAAAAAGTAGAGTGAAAAGGTGGGGAAAGATCGGTACATAGATTATGCGGAGCCTTCGGCGGATGAACACGGGAAAGAGCCTAAACACAAAGGGCACGAAGATTCACAAAGGATTTTCTTCGGTTTTCCTTCGTTCCCTTCGCGGCCTTCGTGTTTTAAGTTTTGGTTCTCTGGTATTTGAAGGTCCCAGATTCCCTCGGGGAGGTTGACATTCTCCAGCGGCATAATGTCCAACAAAAACCGTTGCGAATTGGAAGGAATTCAAGTAGGATACCCTTCATCGCGCTCCAAAGGAGAACCTGCCGTTGAAAGATTGTTCCGCTCCCCTGCCGTCTCGCGTCATCGAGGGACTCCATCTCTTCAACGCGGGGCAATACTTTGAATGTCACGAGGAATTGGAACAGGCCTGGCGTGAGGAGCATGAAGAGATACGGTTTCTCTATCAGGGCATTTTGCAGGCGGCGGTTATCTATCTGCACATGCGACGCGGCAACTTCATGGGGGCAATCAAAGTGTATAAACGGTGCATCAAATATCTCCGTGCCTGGCCTGCGTCCTGTCGCGGGATCAATGTAAAAAAACTCCGCACAGACCTCACCCAGGCAGTTCAATGCTGGCAGGAACTTGGGCCGACGAGGATCGGCGAGATGGATTGGTCCCTGCTGAAGCCCGTGGAATTTGAAGAAAGGCGATAGTTATTTTGCCAAAGGAGACTTCACAATGAAAAAATGGATCGTTCGAATTCTGGTTGCAGTTGTCGTATTGATTTTTGTCGGGATGCTGGTCATGCCCAAAGCGCCGCAGGCCGCGTACTATCAAAACGCGCCACGACCGATGGTCATTGCCCACCAGGGCGGGGACGGTCTCTGGCCGAGCAACACGCTCTTCGCCTTCGAACACGCGGCCGAACTCGGCGTGGACGTGCTGGAGATGGACATCCATGCGACGAAGGACGGCATCCTCGTCGTCAGCCACGATGAGACGGTGGATCGCCTGACCGATGGCGAAGGGCTCATTAAGGAGAAGTCCCTCGCGGAGGTCCAGAGTTATGACGCGGCGTACGATTGGAGTCCGCTGGATGACGGCGCGGAATATCCGTATCGCGGACAGGGGATCACCATCCCGACGCTGGAATCGGTCTTCGAGCGTTTCCCCGATTATCGGATGAACATCGAGATCAAGCAGGCCGAGCCTTCGATTGCCCAGCCGTTCTGCGATTTGATTCGCAAGCACGGAATGGAAGATAAAGTTCTGGTCGCGTCGTTCAAAGACGAAGCGCTGGCCGAGTTCCGCGAGATTTGCCCCGAAGTGGCTACGTCTGGAAGCCGCGGACAGATCAAGCCGTTCATCTACATGCACCTGGTGTTTTTGGGACGACTCTATCCGCCGAATTTTTCCGCCGTCCAACTTCCCATCGAAGACAGCGGCATCACACTGTTGACGAGTCGCTTCGTGAAAGTCGCTCACGCCCGCGGACTGTGGGTGGACGCGTGGACAATTGACGATCCCGCCGAGATGCGAATGTTGATCGAGATTGGGGTGGATGGGATTATCACAGACCGTCCCGATTTGTTGATGGAGGTGTTGGGGAGGTAAAAGCGTTAAATTGCAGAAAGTTTGGGATTATACTTAACGCATGGAAGACCCAAAAGAAAACTACCGGCTTTACATGCAAAACGCGCAGGAAATGCTGGAAGTTGCGAAGGAAAACCTGGACAACAACCGCGTCAATTCAGCTTGCAACCGCGCTTATTAGGGGTATTTTACGCGGCCAGTGCGCTGTTGTTTTCAAAGGGAAAGTCCTACGGCAAACACAGCGCGGTGCTTGCCGCCTTTCGCCAATACTTTATCAAGACAGGCGAGTTCGACAAGAGATGGAGCGACGATTACGAGTTCATAATGGACAACAGACACACAGCCGACTACGATCTATACGACGCGATAGATCGTGAAGATGTCGTTCTCGTTATGGCAAAGGCACAGGAATTTGTAGAGGAAGTAAAGAAATGGCTGCAAAAGCAGGACCTACTGTAAAGCCTTTAACCCCAAGGGAAAAAAAGGCCGTCCAGGAGTTCATCAGGACGATTCGCACGACTTACGGCGACAAAATTCAACGCGCCGCCTTGTTCGGATCCAAAGTACGAGGAGACGATACAAAATACTCCGACGTTGATATTCTCTTGATCGTCACAGATGACAAATGGAAATATCGCCAACCCATCAGCGTTATTCTCTCTGACATTGCGCTGAAATATGATGTGCAACTGGACGTCCGAGTGATCAGCGCGGCGCGCTGGCAATACATGGAGCGCATCCAGGCGGGACTGTATCAAAACATCACCCGCGACGCTGTGCCGATTCGGTTTCGAAAACCTGCTACGGTCAGCGCATGAACCCGCCACCCACTCCTCAGGGATGGAAGAGTCCATGTTCCAACGCATTCCTGCCAATGTGACGGTTTCCTGACAGTTGCAACCTCAATCACCCGTCAACAACGGCCTCGTGGACATTTTGTCCCGAGGCCGTTGTTCATGCTTATCTTGCCCTGCTAATTCAACGCGGATTCCAGATTTTCCCTGAAAACATTTTCGTCTTCATTGTTGTAGAACGGCACGCCAACCAGGCGGTACTTTGATTTATCTTCGAGTTTCAAAATTCTGTTTCCGAATTCTTCCTTGATCTCTTTCAGGAAGGCTTCTTTCCAGCGGTCATGTTCTTTGAGATGTGCGCCTTTCGGTTCGATGAAAAGTTGATAGGTAAGTTCTTTTCCGCTTTTTTCTCGCAGGAATAAAA
>DYLD01000144.1 GCA_020722315.1 Syntrophus aciditrophicus | reverse complement strand
ATTTATTGATTTTTCGGGGTACCCCGCCGTCGCAGCAAGGCTGCAAAGGCCTCATTGCCCAGACCTTTTTTCGTTGTCCATAACCTCCGAAAGCTTTTGTACAAGCTGTTCCAGGCCATAGGGTTTCTGTATCGACGCGAGGAACCCGTATTTCCGCGGTTCCCTCATCACTGGATCGTCTGCATAACCGCTGGATACAATCCCGGCGACGCGGGGATCCACCTCCCGAAGCTGTTTGATAATTTCCTTTCCCCCGATTCCCTGATTCACGCTGAGATCCAGAATCACGACAGCAAACGGTCTTTTCTCCTGCAGGGCTTTTTTATAAAGGGCTATGGTCTGTCCACCATCTCCGGCGCCTTCCACCTCATACCCTGCATGGCGCAACAGGTCCGTTACGATCTTAAGCACCATCTGTTCATCATCCATGACGAGAACCCGGCCCTTGCATGATCCGGAACCCAAAGATGCCTGCTTGTGCTCTCCGACAATATCTTCCGAAGCGGGAAGGTAGATATGCACCGTCGTGCCTGACCCCGGGATAGAATCCACGGCGATGTGTCCGTGATGTCTTTGAACGATCGAATAGGCCGTGGCAAGACCTAATCCCATTCCCTTTTTATTCCCGCGCATCTTCGTCGAAAAATAGGGATCAAAAAGGCGGGATTGATGTTCCGTGGGAATCCCCGTTCCTTCATCCCTGATGGCAATGTGGACGTAACGGCCTTTTCTATCGGGCAGATTGGCGCCCCAGGCTTCCTGGTCGATGATCTCGTTTTTTGCCGATACGGCTATATTCCCGCCGTTCGGCATTGCATCCACGCTGTTGTTGATTACGATCCTGATCACGTCGGCGATCTGCGCCTCGTCGAACCTTACATTCCACAGATCCCCGCCGAAAGAAAACTCGGCCGTCAGATTGGTCCCTGACAGGTTCTCGTTCGTGGCCGTAATGAGAGTTCGGTCGATGGCGGCCGTCTTTAACCTGGGCGCCCCGCCCTCCGAAAAGGTGATAAAACGGCCTGCCAGTTCCGCCGCACGCAGGCATGCCCTTTTTGCCTCTTCGAGATTCCTTGTCAGTGCACCTTCTTTCGGCCCAGAGATCAGCGACAGTTCTATACGACCCAGAATCACGTTGAGAAGGTTGTTAAAATCATGGGCGAGACCGGCCGCCAGCGTCCCTATAGACTCAAGCCGCTGCGCCCGGAGCTGTTCTCTTTCCATCAACTTGTTTTTGGTTATGTCGGCAAAATTCCCGAGGACGGCCCGCTTTCCCTGATAGAAAACAGGTGTCACGGTTTCAAGTATCCATCGCAAATCCCCCTGCTTACTGACCGCAACAAATTCGTAGGGTGAAGACCTCTGCCCCCTGAGCATTTCCATGCTGTATTGCCTCACCTTCTTGCGGTAGTCCGGGTGGACCAGCTCCATCGATTTCAGGCCGATCAGCTCCTGTTCGGTATAACCCGTCATCGCGGTGATCCGACGGTTGACCATCCGGAAACGACCTTCCTGGAGGATGTAGAGGCCGACCTCGGCGTTCATGAAGAGATCCTGGAAAAGTTTCTCGGTCTCTCGCAGGTAGGTGATATCCGTAAGGGAAGAGACCTGTTGATCGGTTCCGGGAATCATCCCCACGCGGAGGTGGATATGCTTTACACGCCGATCCCGGCCCACAAAGTGAAAATCATACTCGGCGGGCGGGGAAGAATCGCCTCTTTTTCTCCTGCGTGCGAAGTAGTCTTTCATCTTTTCCAGGTCTTCCGGAACCACCATTTCGGTCCATTTCATCTTGCCTTCTATTTCGGCCTTCGTATAACCGCTCAGTTTCTCGAATTCCGTGTTGGCCATCGCGATCGTAGAATCCGCGTTGAGAATGACCGTTGCGGTGCCGCTGTTCTCAAAGACGCTGCGGTAGCGCGATTCGCTATCACGGAGGAGTGCCCCCGCCTGTTCAAGGCGGTTGATCTCTTCCTCCTCCAGCCGTCTTCGTTCCTCCATCTCACGCTGGAGGAGCGTGTTGGCATCCTTTAATTCCCTGGTTCTTTCCTGTATTTGGTGCTCCAGCGTTTCTTTCACGGCTTGCAATTCCAGCTCGGCAAGTTTACGCCGGGAGATATTTCTGGCAATTGCGTGAAAACCAACCACTTTGTCGTGCTCAAATATCGTCTGGACCTGCTGTCCCAGCCAAACCTCGCGGCCGTCTCGCGCGATCATCGGAAACTCAAAATAGGTCACGGGAATCCTCTCTATGTACTGGCGCTCGTAGAGACGTGCGGCTGCCTCACGGTAATCGGAACGGATGAGTTCCGAATAATGGATTTTTCGAAGTTCCTCTTCGGAATAACCGGTTGTTTCGACGACCTTAGGGTTAAAGAAAGTGAAATGGCCTTTCAGGTTTATACGGTAAATGAGATCCCCCGCGGATTCGATCAAGGACCGGAATGACTCGAGAGCCCCTTTGAGTTGCTCCTCGATCCGGGCTCTCCGGTCAAGCTCCTTTTCAAGCGTCCTGATCCGCTCTTCTAACTCGTCGTAGGCCGGCTTTTTCTCCATGTGGCTATCCTTTAGAAACTGGCTGTTATCCCGGATAGAGCGCGGCCTTAACCTTCGCGGCCAGATCCTTTATAGAAAAGGGCTTTTGAATAAAGTCCACGCCGTCTTCGAGTTCCCCCCGGTGGACGATGACGTCGGCCGTGTAGCCGGACATGAACAGGGTCTTTATATCCGGGGATATTGCACGCAATTTTTCGGCCAGAACCTGGCCGTTCATATCCGGCATGACGACATCGGTAACAACAAGGCGAATTTCCCCGGTATGCTCCGCCGCCAGTCGCAGGGCCTCTTGCGGCGTGGAGGCCGCAAACACCCGATAGCCGATTTTCTCCAGCATCTGCCGGCCCATTTCCATGATCGACACCTCATCCTCGACAAGCAGCACGCCTTCACCGTGCCCCGGCTCTATCGGATCGGCAATTTGGCGCTGCGTATCAGCTTCGGTTGCACCCAGGTACCGCGGCAGATAGATCTTGAAGGTCGTACCACTTCCCGGTTCGCTGTAAACATTGATAAATCCGTTATTCTGTTTGACGATGCCCCAGACCATTGCCAGACCGAGGCCCGTGCCCTCGCCCGGACTCTTCGTCGTAAAAAACGGGTCGAATATCTGCGCCATGGTTTCCTTGTCCATGCCGCATCCGTTATCGCTTACCGCGAGCATGACGTACTCACCCGGCTTAAATCCGGGATGATCGTCACAATAGGAACCATCGAATACCCTGCGTTCCGTTTCTATCGTAATTTTTCCGACGCCTTTAATCGCATCACGGGCGTTTACACAGAGATTGGCCAGTACCTGATCAAGCTGCGTGGGGTCAATCTTGACGGGCCAGAGGGCCGCCGCCGGCTGCCAGGAAAACTCTATATCTTCTCCGATCAACTGCCGCAGCATCTTGAGCGTGCCCTCCACGGCGCCGTTCAAGTCAACCACCTTCGGACTTATCGTCTGCTTGCGGGCAAACGCAAGCAATTTGCGGGTGATGTCGGCAGAGCGTGTTGCGGCATTCATGATCTGCTTCAGATTGGCATGGAGCGGGTCATCCGGCTTTGTTTTGACCATCGCCAGCTCCGCATTTCCGATAATCACGCTGAGCATGTTGTTGTAATCGTGCGCTACACCTCCGGCCAGCCGGCCGACCGATTCCATCTTCTGGGCCTGCATCAGCTGGGCCTGCAGCTTCTGTTGCTCTTCCTCGGCCTTTTTACGATCGGTGATGTCATTAGCGACCGTAACTATATAATCCGGTTCCCCGGAAGGCTTTCTGATGAGTGTAACCGTCAGGTCAATCCAGACCGTTGATTGATCCCTGCGGACGTAACGCTTTTCCAGGGAATACGATTTCATCGAGCCATCCAGCAGGGCCCTGAAGTACGTCATTGAAATATCAAGATCCTCCGGAGTCGTAAGCTCCTGAAAATTTTTCGTCAGCAGTTCCTCGCGGGTATAACCCAGAATATCGCAGAACTTTTCGTTCACCCGCAGCCAGCGTCCGTCGAGCGCCAGATGGCTGATCCCGACACCCGCCTGCTCGAATGTTATCCGAAATCGCTCTTCGCTTGCCCTGAGACTTTCCTGGGCGGCTCGCTCGGCGCTGCAGTCCCGAAAAACCAGCACGACACCGGTGGTATTTCCTTTATCGTCCCGGATCGGTGCGCCCGAATCCGCAATGGGCCGCTCGCTTCCGTCGCGTGCGATAAGAAGGTTATGGTTGGCCAGCCCGACGACGATACCCTCGCGCAACACCTGTGTAACCGGGTTTTCAACCTTCCCCTTCGTGTCTTCATTGATAATATGAAAGACTTCTTCCAGCGGCCTGCCGCGTGCTTCGGCCTCGCTCCACCCTGTGAGTGCCTCGGCGACGGGGTTGAGTATCTCCACGCGCCCCTGAGAATCCGTTGCGATGACGGCGTCGCCGATCGCGTTGAGTATCACGCTGTGGCGCTCCCTTTCCGCGCGTAGCGCCGCTTCGGAAAAATAGAGATCCCTGTAGCGAATCTTGGCTTCTCTCTGCCGGAAAAAAAGGGCACCTGCAACGATGAACAGGATCAATCCAAGAAAAAGCAGCAAAATCAAAACTGACCGGAACCGCCAGTCGGCAAAAACCTCCCGGCTATCCACCTCGGCGACCAGAAACCACGGTGATTCCTCTACGGGAAGAAGAAAAGCCGCCACGTTCACGCCCCGGTAATCAGTACCTTCGACAAATCCCTCTTTCCCCAGCACGGCCATCACGGCCGGGACTTCCGTTCGACTCAGAGGAAAACTCAGCTTGAGGGCCGCGTCGGGCCGGTGACGAAGGTTGTTGAGCACCAACGCCTGGTCGCCCTCCTTCCGAACGAGCAATATCTCGGCACTTTCGCTCGGCAGCGGCCAGAATCCATATGTCGATGAGAGAAAATCGGATAAGCTGCTGACAAAAACAAACGCGGCAACCGGTTTTCGTGTCTTGCCGCTTCCCGAAAAGAGCGGCATAACGACGGACAGATGGGGAGCATCTGCCTGAGGGCCTGTGTGGAGGTCAACGCATACCGGAAGCCCCCGGCGAAAGGCGTTCTCCAGAACGGACAGGTATCCGGTATGACGTTCGGCGGGTTCGTGGAGGCTGAATATCTGCCTTCCTTTTGGTTCTATGATCAGGATGTCGGCGTAGTCATGTTGGCGGGCCAGGGAGCGAAACCGGCTGTGAATCTCCCGGAGGTTGGCGTCGTCCGGATGAGCGATATAACGGGAAACGCTTCTACGAATAAACGGGTCTTCGGCAATCAGCGACGCATCCTGCAACTGGTCTTTTCGCCATGCGGCAATTTCGGCTGCCTTCAGACGGGCAATCATGCCGAGATTCTCCGCCACCCTCTTGCGCATAACCTGTTCCTGAGAGCGCCAGAACCAGACCCCGAAAGATAGAAGAACGATTAACACAACGGCCAGTGAGAATGAAATCCATCCGAATGATGCCTTTAGTGGTTCTTTCATACTTCAACTCTCTTTAGCTGTGTTCTCTGGTGTGGTTTCCATCCGTCCAGCAAAAGAGCCGATCACCGATCAGCTTCAACGAAGAAAAGAGATTTGCTTGCTTGAATGCTCCCCCTCATATACTCAACACGCTCAAGACGTCAAGCGTATTGTGAAAGGGCAA
>DYLD01000143.1 GCA_020722315.1 Syntrophus aciditrophicus | reverse complement strand
TTTTGCTCCCAAGTGTAACTTAGCACACTGTCCAAATTTCGGGGTCCATCATAAAAGAATTTCCTGGGCGCGCATGGACCAGTCTGGCGCGGTTCTGTAGATCTCTTATCCGGCGAGATTTTTGCAAGCCTGTTTAAACTATTTGACGATCTTGTCCTCCCAGCCGAGGTCCTTCAGAACCTGCTCATAGAGCACCGCGACCTTCTTGAGTTTGGGCGCTAGCTTCAAAAGGCCGGTTGCGGAGCCTTTCACGCGTATCTTTCTTCGGGTTATCGCCATCACCGGATTCAGCTTGTTTGACCAGGATAGATGGGCGTCGTCCGCCGAAAGGCTCATCGTCAGATCCGGCTCTCCAGGCGGATTGCCGGTGCCGAATTCGTACCTTCCGTTGCGGGTGTCGACCCAGATTGCGCAACCGGGGCCGCTTTCCGAATAATCGAAGAGGATAAGCTGATTGACCTTCTTCATCGACCCTCCCAGATCCGGGTCATCGGCCACCTTTTCAAAGAGCTTTGAGATCGCGGTTACCGCTTCCTGTGGATCCTTCCAGTATTGCATGATTCGTTCTCCCCTCTAATGGGCTTGCAGATAGAGACTGACGATGTCTTCTTCCTCTACATACCGGGGATTGTAGCCTATCTGGCCGTCCGCGGCGGCCAGCTCCACCAGGGGCTGCAGCTCATCCCGGTCCGTCGGAACGCCGAAATCCTTCAGTGTTTCGGTGAGACCGATTGTTGCCAGAAGACCTTTTACCCCAACGACGGCCTCTTCGGACGCCGCTTTCGCCTCCATGTTTCCGACCTCAATTCCCATCGCGTCGGCGATCATCCGGAACCGGTCGAGACGTTCATCAATAAGATTGTACTCCATCACGTGCGGAAGCATGATCGCGTTCGCAAGGCCGTGCGGTATGCCGTAAATAGCTCCAAGTGCGTGTGCCAGTGCATGGACGGCGCCGGTCATCGTATTTCCAAACGCCATCGCGGCCATTGTGCTGGCAAGCATCATCGAGCCCCGGGCATCGATATTTTCCGGTTCGTGCACCGCCACGGGCAGATATTTGAAGATCAGCCGTATTGCATGCAGCGCAAGCGCATCGGCAATCGGTTCGGCGCCGGTCGAGACAATTGATTCAATCGCGTGGGTGAGTGCGTCCACACCGGTAAACGCGGTAACCTTCGGAGGCAGCCGGACGGTCAGTTCGGGATCGAGCATCGCGAGATCGGAGTTGCAATACGGATGCGTGACCGAAAGCTTCGCTCTGGCCTTCGTGTCAAGAACAACCATCGCGCTGGTAACCTCGCAGCCGGTTCCTGCCGTTGTCGGAAACGCGATATGCGGCTTCAGAGGCGTTGCATTTTCCCACAGCCCGGCCTGATCGGCCAGTGGTTGAAAGTCCTCATCGCCACTTCCGATTAAAATATTGGCTGCCTTGGCGGTGTCCATGACGCTTCCGCCTCCGACGGCGATCAGACAATCGGCATTGACTCTGCGGTAGAACGCCGCTCCGGCGTTGATCACCTCGATACGGGCGTCCTGAAGGATTTCGTCAAACACACCTGCAAGTTCCAGGTCTGATTTTTCAATTTCCGCAAGGACCATTTCCGCGACGCCGGCATTCACAAGCCCCTTGTCGGTAAAGACGGCGGCCCTTTTTCCGCCGAGCTGCGCCATCTCGAATCCGATCTCCCTGCGCACGCCCGGCGAAAACAGAATCCGCGGCCGGTTGACCCATGTAAAAAGTGGTTCAAATGCAATGTCGGGGTATTTCATGCTCCACCTCCATTTCCTATCTGAGTCCCATAAATTTGGTGATCACCTCATTCATGATTTCGTAAGTGCCGCCTCCGATCGACAGCAGCCGGGAATCCCTGTAGAGCCTCTCGACGAGGTACTCGCGGCAGTACCCGTAACCTCCATGGATCTGCACCGCCTCGTAGACGTTTTTGTCGCAGACCTTCGTTGCGAAGTTTTTCGCCATGCATACCTCTTTGTACGCATCGACTCCGTCACCGATCTTCGCCGCGACGCTGTAATCGAACTGCTTCGCCGCTTCCATCGAAGTCGCCATCTCCGCCAGTTTGTGTCTTGTCACCTGAAATCCAGTAAGCGTCTTCCCGAAGGCCGTTCGTTCCTTCGCGTATTTGATAGAGAGCTCGAGCGCCATTTCCGCGACAGTGTGCGCCATAACGGCGAGATAGAGACGTTCCCTCAGAAAATTGACCATGATCCCGTAGAAACCCTTGTTTTCTTCGCCGAGAAGGTTTTCCGCGGGCACCTCGCAGTCGTCAAAGGAAAGCTCCGCCGTATCGGACGCCCACCATCCCATTTTTTCGAGCTTCCGCGAAACCGTGAAGCCAGGCGTTCCCCTTTCGATGATCAAAAGGCTTATCCCGCTGTGGCCGGGTCCACCTGTACGCACGGCGGTGGTTACATAGTCGGCCCGAACCCCGCTGGTTATGAACGTCTTGGAACCGTTGACGACGTATTTATCACCGTTGCGGGTTGCTTTTGTCAGTAGATTCGCGACGTCGGAGCCGCCGCTCGGCTCCGTGACCCCGAGAACGGCAATCAGATCCCCCGCCAAAACAGGCGGGATGTATTTTTTCTTCTGTTCCTCCGATCCCATTGCAAGAATTGGAGGTACAGCAATGGAGTGCGAACTCAGACCGGCAGCAAGGCCAACCGAGCCGCATCGTACAATCTCTTCGATATAGGCCACCTCATGGAAGATATCGGCCGGTGTTCCTCCGTATTCTTCCGGATAGCCAAGGCCGAGAAAACCGGCCCCGCCGGCCTTTTTATAGAGTTCACGGGGAAACGATTCTTCTTCTTCCCACTGATCGATAAACGGTTTGATCTCCCGTTCCACAAATTTGCGGACGCTGGCGCGGAGCATTTCGTGGGACTCGCCAAAATACTGATTGTACAATGTTCGCTCTCCTGAGAAAGATAGGATAACCCGCAGCCGACTTTAATCTCTGCGTGTTGAATTGCCCGCCCCTTGCGGCGAAGACTTAAGACTACGGTTCTTGATACCCCGCTGCTTGCGGGGGATAGTTCATTCGCGAACCGCTTTATTGGGGGATGAATGGTTTTTGTTGCGTTCCTCCTTTGGTCGTCGGCCTACGAGCGCACTGGTTGAGTAAACGATGACATCCTCGTTCCGCTGATTTTTGATGGAATTATTCGCAATAATAACGCCGTGCTTGTCGTTCTTTTCCTCCAGTTTCGCAATTTCCACCTCGCAATGGATCGTATCTCCGATCTTTACCGCCCCGACGAAACGGACGGAATCCATCCCGTAAAACGCGATGAAGGACTTCGGCAGCACGACATGCTCCCCGAGGCGGAAAATCAGCGAGGTGCCGACGGAGAGGATCAACAATCCATGGGCGATTCTTTCGCCGAACAGGTAATTTTTCGCGAACTCCGCGTTTGTATGCAGCGGGTGCCAATCACCCGTCATCGCGGCAAACATCACAATATCCGTTTCCGTTATTGTGCGTGCCGGAGAGATAAACCGTTCCCCAACCGTGTAATCTTCCAAATAAAACCTTTCTTCCATGAATCACCTCCCTACCATTGCTTAAAACAATGCCGCGGTTTCACTCACCTTTTTATATCCCCCAGGACGGGCATCATCTATGCAGTTATATCTTAGAAAAACCCTCTTTCAGGAGGGTGCTGATGTGTTCTAAAGCCTTTTCACAAAGAAATGCCGGGATGTTTAACTCTCTAAACGTTTTTTCGGTGCACAGCGGCGCCAAAACATTGAGGCGCCCCGGGGGTCAAAAATGGTGTTATTTATGAAACCATCTTCCCCGTTTGCCGTCAAGTGGAATTTTGACAGGAAACGGATGGGAAAATAAATAACTAATGATCAAAAGTGGTTGAAAATCACCTGCTTTTGATTCGCGCATGGGCGCCGAGGTCTTCTTTCCTCAACCGGATGGTTTCAGGCGTGATTTCGATCAGCTCATCCTCGGCGATAAAATCGATGCATTCCTCGAGCGACATAAGTCGGGCCGGACGCAGTATAACCGTCTGGTCGGAGGTTGAACTCCTCATATTCGTCAGCTTTTTCTCCTTGACAATATTGACATCAAGGTCGCCTGAGCGGTTGCGCTCGCCGATGATCATGCCGGCATATACCTCCGTTCCGGGGGATACGATCAGCTCGCCGCGATCGGCCATCGCATGGCAGGCATACGTACTTACCCTGCCAGGCCGGTCCGCGACAAGCGCCCCGGTTGCCCTCTGCGGAATTTCCCCGGCCCACGGCTGATAGCCCGCAAAAAGCGTGTTCATGACACCGGAGCCTTTCGTATCCGTCAGAAAGCGGCTTCTAAACCCGATCAGGCCGCGCGACGGGACCACGAATTCCAGATTCACCCGTCCGCTTCCTCTGTTCGTCAGCGTTACCATCCGCCCTTTTCGAGCCGCAAGCCTTTCGGAAATCACTCCGATGAATTCTTCGGGGACATCGATAAAGACCTGTTCCACCGGTTCGAGAATCCCTCCACGTTCGGTCTTCGTAATGACGTGCGGTTTGGAAACCGTGAATTCGTATCCTTCCCGGCGCATCGTTTCAATGATAATCGCCATCTGCAATTCGCCCCGTCCGCAAACCTCGAATGAATCGGGGCGTTGTGTCGGCTTGATACGGATTGCGACGTTTTGCATGGTTTCTCTTTCCAGCCGTTCAGAAAGATGGCGGGAAGTCAAAAACTTGCCCTCTCTCCCTGCAAGCGGACCATTGTTCACAAAAAAAAGCATCGAAACAGTCGGTTCATCCACCTGGATTCTCGGCAGCGGTAGAGGTTTTTCGAGCGAGGAAACCGTGTCCCCGATGTTCAAGTTTTCGACGCCGGCAAAGGCCGCAATATCCCCGGCCTCAATCGTATCTGCCGCGACCTTTCTGAGCCCTATGAATGTGTACAGCGTTGAAAACCTGATAGATTGCCGAGATCCGTCCTTACCGCATAGGGTGTAAGTCTGACGGGTTTCCAGGATTCCGTTCATCAGCCGGCCGATGGCGATCTGACCGACATACGGGTCATAATCGAGATTCGTTACGAGAAACTGCGGTACGGCCTCGTCATTTGCTTCAGGCCCGGGAATCGTTCGCAGGATGGTCTCAAGCAGCGGGGTCATATCTATTGAATCGTCACCCCGATGAACGTGGGCGACGCCCTTTTTCGAGTTCGTGTATAGAATAGGGAATTCGATCTGACTCTCCGTCGCGTCGAGATCGATGAAAAGGTCGTAAACCTCGTTGATTACCTCATCAATGCGTGCGTCGTGGCGGTCGATCTTATTGATCACGCAAACGATCGGCAGCCCGGAGGCAAGGGCCTTTTTCAGTACAAAACGGGTCTGGGGCAGCGGACCTTCGCTCGCGTCAACCAGCAGCAGCGCGCCGTCCACCATGTTCAAACTTCGCTCGACCTCACCGCCGAAATCGGCGTGACCCGGCGTGTCAACGATGTTTATCTTGACGTTCCGGTAGCGGATCGCCGTATTCTTAGCCATGATGGTGATCCCCTTTTCCCTTTCGAGATCAAGTGAATCCAGAACGCGTTCCTCGACAACCTGGTTTTCGCGGAATGTTCCGGTCTGCCTTAGCAGGCTGTCAACGAGTGTTGTCTTTCCATGATCAACATGGGAAATGATTGCAATGTTACGTATATGGTTTTTTCTCATCTCT
>DYLD01000142.1 GCA_020722315.1 Syntrophus aciditrophicus | reverse complement strand
GACAATCAAAGAGGAACCATTCTTTTCCTCGGCAGGATTGAAAACCCGGTGCTATAGGATCGCCCCCCGCTGCCCCTGAGGATTGCCGGATGGGTCAAAAGATGCCTTGGGCAGGAGCCAAATGTTCGCCCCGACCGGTCAACTGGCCGCACGCGGCGAGAATATCTCTGCCGTGACTCGCCCGGAGGATCGCCGTGTAATGGTGATCAAGCAATACCTGCTGGAACGCTGAGATTCTTTCCGGCTTGGGGGTTCGGTACGGCGAGCCGGGGAATTCGTTGAATGCGATAAGATTCAGCTTGCAGCGGATGCCGCGGAGCAGATTTGCAAGAGCCTTCGCGTCTTTTGGGGAATCATTGACTCCGGCAAGCAGGATATACTCAAACGTAAGCATGCGCCTTCCCGGCATCGGGTATTTGCGGCATGCGGCCAGGAGTTCGGCGAGCGGGTATGTTCTGTTGATCGGCATCAGTTCGTTTCTCGTCTCGTCATTTGTCGCGTTCAGTGAAACGGCGAGGTTTACGCAGATGTCCCTGCCCAGTTGTGTTATCATCGGGACAACTCCGCATGTTGAGATCGTGATTTTACGGTTTGAAAATCCCAGGCCGTAATCGGATGTTAAGATTTGGACAGCCTTGATCGTGTTGTCGTAATTTGCCAGAGGTTCGCCCATCCCCATAAAAACGATGTTTTTGACGAGGCGGCCTTCAGGGATATGACGCCTGAGCATCGTCATCTGTCCGGTGATTTCGGACGGCAGAAGATTGCGTTTGAAACCCTGGCTCCCCGTAAAGCAGAAACGGCACCCCATCGCGCAGCCTGCCTGTGTGGAGAGACATGCCGTCCAGTGGTTGCGCCCGGGAATGAGGACGCTCTCGATGGCTTGACCGTCGGCCAGACCAAACAGCACCTTCTTTGTCCCGTCCCGCGATGCCTGGATGTGACGGATTGCCGGTTCTTTGATCGTTGCCGACGCGGCAATCTGGTCGCGGAAATCGCGGGAGAGGTTGGTCATTTCAAAAAAGGACGTCGCGCCGTTTGCGTAAAGCCATTTCATGATCTGACGGGCGCGGTATTGTTCCTTTCCCAGCCCGTCAATCAGGATTTCTATCTCTTCAAGCGAGAGATCCCTGAGATTTGGTTTATCGGCCATGTTTGAAACCTGAGGATGCAAGAAGGGTTAGTTCGGCTGTAAAATGATTGTAATCCGTCTGTTTTTTGCCCTTCCCTCCGGCGTGCTGTTTTCCGCGACGGGTCGATGCTCGCCGAATGCAGACGCGGCAAGGATTTCAGGGAGGATAACAACTGCCGCCGCAATAAAAAAACCTTTTTTAACCGAAAGCATGCCTTTCCCCTTTTTGTTTTACTATCTTTAACAATACTTCGAACCGGGGCTATTTTCAACCGTTAATCGCCGGGACATCTCCAGAAGATGCCCTTTAAAAAACGCGGCCTTTCCAAGCTGATCGGATCTTTTTCGACACCGCGGCGTCTCTAAAAAAGACTCTAGAAGGCTAAACGCTCTGGGATCTTTCGCGTTTTTAACGCCTTTAGAGTCTTGGCTTTGACGGCAGGGTACCTAAGAAAAATCAATGAATTTGCGCTTCGGGAAGCATTGTTCAAAGGTCTCGAAGATTCAAACGACTGCCAAAAACTTGGTGGTTTCTAAATTGGCGTAGTTGTGTTAAAAAGAAATGCGTTTTGATCGTTCAGAACAAAAAAGGGGGGCGCAATGAGAATAAGGGTATCTGCCGTGTTTGAAAGGGACAAGGAAATACTCTGCATGAAGTATTTTTACGGCGGTAAGGATGTCTTCGCGTTGCCCGGAGGCGGCGTTGATCCCGATACTCCTCTTAAAGAAACCCTTTTTGAGGAGTGGAAGGATGAACTTGGCGTAAAGGTCGAAATTGGGGGAATCATCCTGATCGGTGAAGCACCGGCAACAAAAAGACACCCGCAGACACTCCATATTATTTTTGAGGCATTGGAGATCTACGGAACCCCGAGGATCAGAACGGAAAGCACCCATTCCATCGGCATAGAGTGGGTGCCCGTGGAAAAACTGCGTGATTATGCGATTTACCCTGATGTCGGCAAAAAGCTCTACGATTTTTTGACCGCTACCCGGAAGACTTCCCTGGAATTCATAGAGAATTGCATGGAACGAGGTTTCTTATGAGCCGGCCGCTTGACAGGGAGATCGAGACGCTTAGGGTAATGATCGGCATCTACTGCCGGAGCGTTCACCGGACAGCGGTTTTATGCGATAGCTGTCGCGAGCTTGCCGATTATGCACAGCAGAGGGTCAGAAGATGTCCGTATGGGGATGCGAAGCCTGCCTGCAACCATTGCCCGATCCACTGTTATGAACCCCGGATGAGGGCCCGTATGATAGAGGTCATGCGGTTTGCGGGGCCGAAGATGATCTGGCGCCATCCGGTTCTGGCAATCCGGCATATGATTCGTAAGAACCCCAAGAGCATCATCAAAAAAGAATAAAAAAGCATGACGAACGCCGTAGCCTTTGACAATGAAAAATATATCGAGACCTTTTAAAAAACGCCGCCTTTCCAAGCTGATCGGATCTTTTTCGACCCTGCGGCGTCTTGGGACTTGGCTATAGAAGGCTAAACGCTCTGGGAACGCTTTGCGTTCTTAAAGCCTTTAGAGCGTGGGCTTTGATGGCGGGGTACCTAAGAAAAATCAATAAATTTGCGCTTCAGGCAGCATTTTTCAAAGGTCTTGTTGACCTTATCGGGGTGGGTTATATAAGAAGATGTAAGATTCCAGTGGTATCCGATGGATGCTCAAAGGGGAGCACCGCAAAAACGTGCCGGTCGGTTGTTGTTTTCGAATAAAGGGTTTTTCTTAAAAGGATTTAGAATATCAGGAGGTGTCCAGTGCAAAAGAGACGTAAATTGGGACGGGGGGTTGCTGTTGTCGGGGCGGGGCTGTCCAAGTTTGGTGCTTATCCCAGAGGTGTCAGGGGTCAAGATATTTTCGTCGAGGCTTACAAGGAAATGATCGCCTCGATAGACAAGGGGTTTGACCCTGAAGATATCGATGCGCTTTACCTCGGGAACTTAAGCAGCGACCTTTTTGAACGCCAGGTCCATATGGGTCCTGCGGTGGCCAACCGGATCGGGATCGTTCCGAAGCCGACCATTCGCTTTGAAGATGCCTGCGCCGCGAGCGGGGTCGCCTTCAGGGAAGCGGTCATTGCGGTTTCCTCTGGCATATATGATGTTGTTCTTACCGGCGGTGTTGAAAAGATGACCAATCTCGATACGACCCATGTGACCGAAGTCCTTGCCGCGGCTATGGACCCCGACACCGAAATTGCCGCCGGCGAGACATTCCCCGGGATTTACGCGACGATAGCAACAGCCCACATGGCCAAATACGGCACGACCGTCGAAGACTTTATGAGAATCGGAATAAAAAATCACTATAACGGCAGCCTGAATCCCCATGCCCATTTCGATGCGTCGATAACGGATCTGATGAAACGAAAGGCGGCCGCGGCACTGAAGAAGGGCCTGCCCGAACCCAGCTGGGCTGATGAAATGGAATTTCTGCACGATCCCAAGCAGAACCCCGTTATTGCCTGGCCGATGCGGCTGTTCGACTGCTCAACCGTCTGCGACGGCGCCTCCTGTGTTTTGGTTGTTGCCGAGGATATCGCGAAAAACTTCACCGACAGACCGATATTCGTCATTGGAACCGGGCAGGCAAGTGACCACTTTTTGGCGGAAAGGGAAGAGTTGACTTCGCTGAGGGCCGCCAGGATTGCCGCGGGCGAGGCTTATGCAATGGCCGGAGTCGGTCCGCAGGATATACGAATCGCCGAGGTTCATGATTGTTTCACGATAGCGGAACTGATCGGCATGGAAGATCTTGGCTTTTACAAGCCCGGCGAGGCCGTGAGGGCCGTCAGGGAAGGGGAGAACAGGTTGGACGGTAAACTCCCGATCAACACCGACGGGGGGCTCAAGGCCAAGGGACACCCTATCGGGGCGTCCGGCACCGGAATGATCGTCGAGATATTTAAGCAGATGAGGGAGGAGGCCGGACCGAGACAGGTGAAGAAAAAGGATGTCGATCTCGGATTGACGCATAATGTCGGCGCCCACGGTTCAACTGTTGTCATCAACATCTTTGAAAGGAGATAGTCCATGCCCTTAGAAAGCAAATTCTCGGAAGTAGCCGAAAATAGACTTTACAGTCTGGCCTATAACAAATCGATCCGCGAACATAAATTGATGGCGTCCAGGTGCAAAAAATGCGGGTACTTGAGTATTCCTCCGAAACCTGTCTGCCCCAAATGTCATGGATCCGAAATCGACGTTGTAGAAATGAAGGGTGGCGGCAAGATTGCGGCCTATACCGTTGTCGCCGTCGGCGCCCCGTTGATGGTCGAGGAAGGCTATGGTCGGGAAAAACATTATTGTTGCGGCGTTGTCGAACTGGAGGAGGGGGTTAAGGTTTGCGCCCGGATTCTC
Organism: Syntrophus aciditrophicus; assembly: GCA_020722315.1. GTDB lineage: Bacteria > Desulfobacterota > Syntrophia > Syntrophales > UBA5619 > DYLD01. The sequence goes on along the minus strand of DYLD01000142.1, from coordinate 1,209 downwards.
GGGGTCGATGTCTCGAAACCGGAACAGATAAAAGTCGGAACGCCGGTAAAAATGGATTTTGTTGAAACGTTTCATGCGGCCGATCCGACCCATGAGGAGGGCGAACGAACCTTCCTTGCGTTTACGGTTTTGGAAAAGCCGTAGCGTTTTTCTATATCCCGCCGCTGTTGCTTGGGGATTAGAGTTGGACATGTCGCGCCGCGAAGACGAAACCGATACGGACGATAAACCATGGAGACCTCTGGGGGCACAGCATCAAAGGGCGATAATTCAGAAAAAAAACGGGGGCGCCCCGAGTGGATTAAATCGTTTTCTCGCTATGCGCTCGATCACAACCTGATGGTTGTTGCGTACTTCCTTGTTCGTCTTTACTTTTTTACGATCCGGGTCGAATGGATCAACGAGGATGCCGTCCTCAAACACCTGCAAAAAGGGGGGAAACTCATCGCGGCCTTGTGGCATCAACGGATCATCCCGGTCATCAGCTATGCGAGACGTTTTTCCGCGTACCGGCCGTCGGTTATGATAAGCCGGAGCCGCGACGGTGATTTGGTTGCCGATCTTTTCAGCCGGATGGGTTTCCGTCCTGTCCGGGGTTCCTCGTCACGCGATGGAAGCAAGGCTCTCCAGGCAATGCTCGAAGATCTGAAGCATCATCCCTTTGCCGTCCATATACTCGACGGGCCGCAAGGTCCGCAGGGGGTGATCAAACCGGGACTGGTTGTCATGGCGATGCAATCCGGTGCCGCCGTCATACCTGTTTATGCCTCCGTCAGCAGGGCATGGATCCTGAAAAACTGGGATCGCAGCATTATCCCGAAGCCGTTCAGCAGGATCGTCATCCGCTGGGATGATCCGATAAGCGTTCCCCGGGAAATGACCCGCCAGCGTTTCGAGGAAATCCGATCAGGTCTGGAAAGGCACATGCTCGAAAATCAAAGAGAAGAGGACAGGCGTTTTGGGTGGCAAGGGATCATCTGAGAGAGCCGCGAAGACTTTCCGAGCGCGAATCAAACCGTCCTAAATAGTTTGGCAACGTTCTCAAAACGAGACCTTTGCAAAACGCCGCCTTCGCGCTCATAAATCTTTTTCGACCCCGCGACGTCTCGCGGCGGCTTCAAAGGATAGGCGCTCTGGGATAGTTCGCGTTTTTTACGCCTTTAAAGCCTTGCTGCGACGGCGGGGTACCCCGAAAAATCTTTGAAATCG
>DYLD01000141.1 GCA_020722315.1 Syntrophus aciditrophicus | reverse complement strand
TCGAAAAAGATTTGATCAGCGCGAAGGTGGCGTTTGGCAAAGGTCTCGCTGTTTTAAACATTTAATTCCTTTTTCCTTTCCAGGAACTTGATCGCCACATCCCTTATTTTGCCCGTACTGTCAAAAAGATAATCAGAATCTACAAACACCTTTTTCTTTTTGGATGGTTGGACGTTGACAAAACCAATTTTTGCCGCAAAATCATACCAGTCATCCCTTTCCCTCATCAAACGCAACACAGAAATCGGATCCGTACCGACAAGGGCAAAGGCCGTATCTCCCATCAATTCCGCAAATTTTTTATCTCTATCCATCGCTCTGCTCCCCCTTCGCGTCTAATCACAAGTGTTGATGACTCAGGCTGTATAATTGTTTTCTAGCATAAACCGGGTCGATAAAACAACCCGAATGGATCCGCTGAGGTATGTCTGAGAAATCCTCTGCACGGCCGATATCCGTCGAAAAAAATCCTTGACACGGCCGTTTGCCTCATATAGACAAAGCTCGGCGGAATGAACGTTCATTTATTTATCGATGGAATCTGAGGCATGAAAACGACAGATAAACGTAACAGTATCATGCAGAGTGCGCTCGAGGTCATTGCGGAGCGGGGTTTTCATGACGCTCCGATCGCAAAGATCGCCGAACGGGCGGGTGTCGCCGCCGGAACGATCTATCGCTATTTCGAAAACAAGGATATGCTGATCATCATTTTAAACCGGGAACTGGAAGAAAAGATCAATGAGAGGCTTCGGAAAAACTATCCCGTCGAACAGCCCCTCCGTGAACGGTTTACGTATATGATCCGGGAACTTCTCCGCTATTTTGTCGCGAATCCGCTGCACTTCCGCTATATGGAACAGTACTACAATTCACCGTACGGCATCTCGAGAAGGAAGGAACGACTTTCCGATGAGTCCGGCAAACGCGATATTGCGAGGGATTTGTTCAAGGAAGGGATCGAACAGCAGGTTCTGAAGGATTTGCCTTCCCTCGTTTTGGCCGCGTTCACGTTCGGGCCTCTCCTTTCGCTGCTTCGGGACCACATTGTAGGCTTTATCAGGCTGGATGAATCGCTGATCGGGCGCATCGCCGAGGCATGCTGGGACAGCATTAAGAAATAGCGCGGAAGGCTCGTCCGATTTGGCCAAGGTGGCAGAGAGACCTTTGAAAAATGGCGCTTGAAGCGCAAATTCATTGATTTTTCTTAGGTACCCCGCCGTCTTGAGCAAGGCGGCGAAGCCGTTAAAAACAAAAAAACAGTAGAGAGCGTTTAGGCTTTGCCGCCGTAGCGAGACACCTGCGGGGTCGAAAAAGATCCACTCAGCGCGAAGGCGGCGTTTTGCAAAGGTCTTGCAGAATTCAAAACAGCAGAGGTGTTGCATGCACAATTCCAAACGAATCGTTGCCGGGGTTCTTCTTATCGGAATTCTGATTCTGGGCGGCTGCGGACAGCAGGGTACACAGCGCGGATCTTCACAGATCGGCCCTCCCGAGGTTGCAATCGTGAAGATACAGCCCCGGCGGCTTGTCATCACAACAGAACTAACCGGACGGACATCCGCCAGACTGATCGCCGAGGTCCGCCCGCAGGTCAGCGGGATCATACAAAAACGGCTGTTCAAGGAAGGCTCGGACGTCAAGGCAGGCGATATTCTCTATAGGATCGATCCCGCCCCGTTTCAGGCGGCCTACGACAATGCCGCGGCAAACCTTGCCGCCACGAGAAAAGCGGCCGACCGGGCCAGGGCGGCCCTGAAGGCAAGCCTCGCCGATCTGTCGGGGAAAAAGGCTGCCCTGGATTTCGCACGGACAAACCGCGACCGCATGGAGGAACTACTGAAGGAAGGTGCTGTGTCAGCCGGCCAGCGGGATCAGGCGGTTGCCGAGGCCGATGTGGCCGGGGCCGCGCTTATAGCCGCCGAGGCGCAGGTGGAAAGCAATAGGCAGGCTGTCGCCGCGGCTGAAGCGGCAATTGATCAGGCCGAAGCGGCACTGAAGATATCCCGGATCAATCTCGAATATACAGGCGTGACGGCGCCGATATCCGGCCGCATCGGCAAATCTTCCGTTACCGAAGGCGCGATCGTAACCGCCTATCAGCCGCTTGGGCTGGCAACAATCCAACAACTGGATCCAATGTACGTGGATGTCACTCAATCCACCGCTGAGCTTCTTCGTTTGAGGCGCCGTCTGGAAGACGGCCGTCTCCATCAGGGCGGGGAAAACCTGAACAGGGTCCGGCTTCGGCTGGAAGACGGCAGCAACTATCCGTGGGAGGGTGCGCTTCAGTTCCGCGATGTCAGTGTGGATAAAACCACGGGGACGGTCATTCTGAGGATTATCTTTCCCAACCCGAACGGAATTCTGCTGCCGGGAATGTTCGTCCGCGCCGTCGTCGATGAGGGCATAAACCCCAAAGCAGTGCTCGTCCCGCAGCAGGCCGTTTCACGGACGCCTAAAGGGGAACCGCTGGTGCTTATCGTCGATGCTGCCGGAAAGGTGCAACAGAAAATGATCAAGCTTGACAGGGCCATCGGCAACGAATGGCTTGTATCCGCGGGGCTTTCGTTCGGGGATGACATCATCGTCGAAGGAACCCAGAAGGTAAAACCCGGCGTTTTTGTAAAGGCTGTTCCATTTGAAGCAGGCGGCAAAAACGGCGGGAGACCTGAAAAGACGACTCCATCCGGGAAATCGAACTGAGTTTGGGTGCATCATGTTGTCAAAATTTTTTCTGAAGCGTCCTGTTTTCGCATGGGTCATCGCGATCATCATCATGGCCGCGGGCGGGCTTGCCATCTATAACCTGCCGATATCCCAGTACCCCCCGATCGCCCCGCCTTCGATCGCGATTGACGCATTCTATCCCGGCGCCTCGGCGGAGACGGTCGAAAACAGCGTGACACAGCTCATCGAACAGAAGATGACCGGTTTTGATAATCTTTTGTATATCTCCTCATCGAGCGATTCGGCAGGCGCGTCGCGGATCGAATTGACGTTCAAGCCCGGCACCGATCCCGATCTTGCGTGGGCACAGGTGCAGAACAAACTCCAGCTCGCGATGACGGGCCTGCCCGATACGGTCAAAACCCACGGGGTCACCGTCCGCAAATCGACGAGAAACTACCTGATGATCGTCGGGCTCGTCTCGGAAGACCCGAGCATGGACCGGGTTGATTTGACGGACTACGCAAAGTCCAATCTGGAAAAGATCATTGCCCGGGTGCCCGGCGTAGGTGAGGTACAGATCTTCGGATCGGGCTACGCGATGCGGATCTGGCTCAATCCCGAAAAGCTGCTGGACTATCAGCTCACAGTCGCCGATGTCATTGCGGCGCTCAAGACTTACAATGTGGAGGTTTCCGCCGGTCAGTTCGGCGGTGCGCCGGCAGTGAAAGGCCAGCGGCTGAACGCCCCGATAGTCGTTCAGAACATGCTGAAGACCCCGGAGGAATTCGCCTCCGTTCCGATCCGGATCAATCAGGACGGCTCCACGGTAAGAATCCGGGATATCGGACGAACCGAACTCGGAACGGAAACGTACGACATCGAATCTTATTACAATGGAAAGCCTTCCGCCGCCCTGGCAATCCGGCTGGCCGCCGGCGCGAATGCGCTGGATACGGCCGACGCGGTGAAAAAGAAAATGGCCGAGATGAGCCGGTTCTTTCCGCCGGGGCTGAAGATCGTCTATCCCCATGATACGACGCCGTTTATCAAGGTCGCGATCAAAGAGGTCGTCAAAACCCTTTTCGAGGCGGTTCTTCTGGTCTTTCTGATCATGTGGCTGTTTCTGGGCAATATGAGGGCCACGCTGATTCCGACGATTGCGGTCCCGGTCGTCCTGCTGGGAACATTCGCGATGCTGGGGCTTTTCGGCTTTTCGATCAACATGCTGACGATGTTCGCGATGGTGCTCGCTATCGGCCTGCTTGTCGACGACGCGATCGTCGTGGTTGAAAACGTCGAGAGGATCATGACCGAGGAGGGACTCTCACCCCGCGAGGCAACTGCCAAGTCGATGGAGCAGATCACCAGCGCGCTGATCGGCATAGGGCTTGTCCTGTCGGCAGTGTTCGGCCCGATGGCCTTTTTCCCGGGTTCGACCGGCATCATCTATCGCCAGTTCTCGATAACGATCATCTCGGCGATGCTGCTTTCGGTCGTCGTGGCGTTGATCCTGACGCCGGTTCTGTGCGCGTCTCTGCTCAAACCGGTTACCGGAGGCCGGGAGGCGGAAAACGCGATCTTCTTTCTGCGCCCGTTCTTTAGATGGTTCAACCGGAATTTTTTCCAGTTCCGCCGCCAGTATGTCCGTCTGGTGGGCCACTCTTTGGCAAAGAAGGGACGCTACCTGATTGTTTTTGTTTTGATCATCGTCCTGATGGGACTTCTTTACGTCCGTATGCCTACCTCGTACCTTCCCGACGAGGATCAGGGCATGCTGTTTGCCCAGATCATGATGCCGAAGGGCTCCACACTGGAGCAGACGCGGGAAACGGCCGAACGGGTTCAGCGGTATCTGAACGAAAACGAAAAGGAGGCCATTGAGTCGTGCATGACGATTTCAGGAATCGGCTTTTCCGGACGTTCCCAGAGTAACGGCATGGTCTTCATCAAACTAAGAGACTGGAACCTCCGAAACCGAAAAGACCTCCGCGCCAAAGCCGTTGCGCAGAGGGCCACGGCGGCGTTTTCATCGCTGCGCAACGCGATTGTCTTTGTGTTTCCGCCGCCGGCCGTTGTCGAACTGGGAAACGCCAGAGGGTTCGACTTCCAGCTTCTGGATCGCGGAAACCTCGGCCACGATGCGCTGATAGAGGCACGCAATCAATTGCTGTTTTTGGCAGCCAAGGATCCGAGGCTGACCTCGGTGCGGCCGAACGGCCTGGAAGACGTATCCGAATACCGCATAGACGTGGACTGGAACAAGGCCGGGGCTTTAGGAATACCGATTACGTCGATTCATCAGACGATTTCGGCGGCGATCGGCAGCGCCTATGTCAACGACTTCGTGAAGGGTGGCGATGTAAAGAGGGTTTACGTCCAGGCCGACGCACCCTACCGTATGCTGCCCGATGACCTCAAAAAGCTTTACGTCCGCAATACGGCGGGCGGGATGGCCCCCTTCTCCTCATTCGCCTCGGGTCGCTGGTCTTTTGGCCCATCACGCCTGGAGCGTTTCAACGGATTTCCGTCCGTGAACATCTGGGGGGAGCCGGCGCCGGGAAAAAGCTCCGGCGAAGCGATGCAGGCAATGGAAGAGGCGATTGCCAAACTCCCCCGAGGGTGCGGTTATGATTGGACCGGCCTTTCCTACCAGGAGCGGATGGCGAGCTCTCAGGCCCCCCTCCTGTATGCGTTTTCGGTTTTCGTCATCTTTTTGTCGCTTGCGGCCCTTTATGAAAGCTGGACGGTACCGATCTCGATTCTGCTGGTTCTGCCGTTGGGTGCAATCGGCGGCGTCATTTTTTCCGGTCTGAGGGGTCTGACGAACGATGTCTATTTCCAGATCGGCCTTTTGACAACACTCGGGTTGACGACGAAAAACGCGATCCTGATCGTCCAGTTCGCCAAGGCCAGACTCGAGGGCGGGATGGGACTGATCGAGGCGACGCTGGAAGGCGCAAAGCTGCGCTTCCGCCCGATTGTGATGACATCGCTGGCCTTCGGTCTCGGGGTGCTTCCTCTGGCGCTGACAACCGGCGCCGGCGCCGGCGCCCAGAATGCGATCGGCACGGGCGTTCTGGGAGGGATGGTGACCGCGACGATTCTGGTCGTCATTTTTTCGCCGCTCTTCTATGTGCTGATCGAAAA
>DYLD01000013.1 GCA_020722315.1 Syntrophus aciditrophicus | reverse complement strand
CGAGTTTCTGTAGTTCTTTGGACTTTGTTTGGCATAGGTTTTGGTGGAGATGAGGGGGTTCGAACCCCTGGCCTCGGCGTTGCGAACGCCGCGCTCTCCCAGCTGAGCTACATCCCCGGTGAAGATGACAAAACTCCAATGGTATTTTGTTATCCCATACACAATTCACCCTAAACATGTCAAGGGATTGTTGCTTAAGCCATCGTCGCTTCACCCCTCAAGCTGTGAGGTTAGAATAAACAGCTCTGTGCCGCAAAAATCAAAAAAACAGCTTGACAAATACCCCTGCCTCAAGTAAGAATTTTTTGCACTCGCAACACATCTAATAACATGTTCAGCAAAAGGATTTCGGACTTTCAAAAAGAATGGTGGAGAGTAGTTCCGTTAGAATCAACAAATTAACAGCAAGGAGGGTCTTATGAAGAGCAAGAAATGTTTTTTTGTTATTTTTCTGTCGCTTATGATTCTTACGGGCGGACTGATTGTTTTTCCCGGCGGCGCGTCGGCTGAAATCAAGCTGACCTATGCGAACTTCCCGCCTGCTCCGACATTTCCGTGTGTCCAAATGGAAAGATGGGCAAAGGAAGTGGGGCTGAGAACGAAAGGCGCGGTGAAGGTTCAGACCTTCCCGGGGGGCACACTCCTTCCGGCAAAAAGCATTTTTGACGGGGTTATTACCGGGACAGCCGACATCGGAAACTTTGCGATGGCCTACCAGCCGGGTCGTTTCCCTATCTCAGAAGCCGTTGATCTTCCGGTGGGTTTCACGAGCGCCAGAGCCGCGAGCCTTACCCTGTACGACCTTACCGAAAAATATCCAAATGACTTTAAGAAGGTAAAGGTTCTGACGCTGTTTACCTGCCCGCCCGCCCATTTGATGACGATCAAGCCGGTTAGATCGTTAAGCGATCTGAAAGGGATGGAGATCCGCACCACAGGCATAGGCGCCGAGGTAATAAAAAGACTGGGCGGCATTCCGATTGCGATGCCGCAATCGGACGCCCCCGAGGCGCTGCAGAAGGGGATCGTCAAGGGAATGGCCTCTTCGATGGAGGTTCTCAAGGATTTTAACTATGCCGCCTACACGCGCTATGCGAACACAACACCCCTTTATGTCGTAAGCTTTGCCGTGGTCATGAACAAGGACAAATGGAATGCCCTGCCCGCCGACGTGAAAAAGGTCTTTGACGACCTTGGACGCGAACAGGCCGAGTGGACAGGCAACTATGTCGACAAGCATGTTACGGAAGCCATTGAATGGTCCAAAAAGAAATACAACTTCCAGATGATTGACCTGCCGGCCTCCGACAAGGCGCAGATACCCGCGCTGTTAAAACCGATTGTTGACGCCTATATCAAAAAGATGACGGCGGCGGGACTAAACGGTGCCCAGATCGTTGATGATTTGTACAAGATAAAAGCGAAATATGAAAAATAGGTTTTTCTGTCCTTTTTTTAGATGCAAAGAGACCTTTGAAAAACGGTGCCTGAAGCGCAAATTTATTGATTTTTCGGGGTACCCCGCCGTCAAAGCCAAGGCTTTAAAGGCGTTAAAAACGCGAACGATCCCAGAGCGTTTAGCCTTTGAAGCCGCCGCGAGACGTTGCGGGGTCGAAAAAGATTTATGAGCGCGAGGGCGGCGTTTTGCAAACCTCTCGCAAAGGCAACGCGCGTGAAGGCGTGCTTTGCCTTTGCTCGTCTCGGAAAAAAACCATGAAATATCTTGATGCGTTCAATGACCTCCTCAACAAGATTTCGATGATCCTGGGCGGAATTTCCGTAATTGCCCTGATGCTTCTTGCCACCGGAAATGTCATCCTGAGGATGTTTGATAGGCCCTTCCGGGGAGTTTACGAGCTGGTCTCTTTTCTTGGCGCCATTGTTATAGCCTTTGCGCTTGGCTACACCCAAAAGCACAAGGATCATATTGTGGTTACGATATTAACGGAGAAATTTCCCAAGAAGATTCAGTCCGCGATTGAAACATTGGCGGAATTTATCATCATGATTTTTTTCGGGATTGTGTCCTGGCAGATCTATATCTGGGGAATGAAAATATATGAATCACACGAAGTATCTGAGACTCTTAAGCTGATTTTTTATCCCTTCGTTTTTGCCGTCGCTGCGGGATTTGCCCTTTTGTCTTTGTCGGCGTTCGTTGGCTTTCTGAAAAAGCTGTTTGGGGAGGAGGAGTAAAAATGGAAGGGCCTGCTGTCGGGGTGTTGGGGATTGTGATCATGTTTGCTGCCCTGTTTTTGCTCAAAATACCCGCCGCCTTCACACTGGCTCTGGTCGGTTTTCTGGGGTTCGCGTATGTCACCACATTTCAAGCGGCGTTGGGGATGATCGGCACGGACATGTGGAATATTTTCTCGAATTACGGGCTCACGGTTATTCCGATGTTTATCCTCGTCGGCGAGTTTATTCACTGGGGTGGGTATAACAACGGTCTCTATTATGCGACCTACCGCTGGTTCGGCCATTACAAGGGCGGGTTGGCGATTACGACCATCATGGCCTGCGCGGCTTTTTCGGCGATCAGCGGCAGCAATACCGCCACCGCGGCAACGATGAGCAAGGTGGCTATCCCGGAAATGAAAAAGTACGGCTACCATCCCCAGTTGAACGCCGGTTCGGTGGCCGCCGGCGCGACGCTTGGCGTTCTGATACCCCCGAGCATCGTTCTTGTCGTTTACGGGCTTTATACGGGGCAATCCATCGGAAAGCTTTTCTGGGGGAACATTATTCCGAGCGTTATCCTGACAGTTGCTATCGCGGCGACTGTTTTGTTTATCACGTGGCGCCATCCCGACTGGGGGCCGAAGGGACCCAAAAGCACCTGGAAAGAGCGGTTTAAGGCCCTGCCTGATATTGTTGATATTCTGATTCTTTTTGCCGTCATCATGTATGCCCTTTTTACCGGCGTCGTGACGGCCACGGAGGCGGCGGCGGTGAGCTGTACGCTCGGTCTTATTATCTGCCTCCTCAGGAGGAAGCTTTCCTGGGGGGATTTTTTGAAGTCCATCCTCGATACGCTGCGTATTTCCTGCTTTGTTTTTATGATTGTTGCGGGAGCCGTAATTTTTGCCCGTTTTTTGACGGTAACCCGGTTGCCCTTCGAGGTCGCCAACTGGATCGGCGGGCTTGCCCTGCCCAATTGGATGCTTTTGATCGTCATTCTGTTCTTCTACGTTCTCGGCGGATGCGTAATGGATGCGCTGGCATTTATGCTGGTGTCGCTGCCCATCTTTTATCCCATCGTCATGGAACTCGGGTATGACCCCATCTGGTTCGGGCAGGTTATTACCATCGTCGTGACGATGGGTGCAATCATGCCGCCTGTCGGCATCTGCTGCTACATCGTTGCCGGAATGGCTCCGGACATTCCTCTGGCCACCGTTTTTAGAGGCGCTTTCTGGTACATCCCGGCATATCTGTTTTCAATTATGCTGCTTATACTGTCGCCCTACTGGACGGTGCTCGTTATTTCCAATCTTGTCAGATAAAAACACAAAAGGGTAATACCCTGCCGGGAAAGCAGCTGATCTTAAACATAAGTCATTTAAATTGCAGTTCTTTTGGTGATATCATGTTTCTGCGAACCGTCCTGTTTTTTTCTTGACAAAGATCGTCATCGCCGTTAATAAATCAATCGGAACAAGACTAGGGATACGTCCAGGGGGTAGTAACATTCAAAAAAACGCTTTCGCACAACCTTCTTTGTTGAATCGGGCTCAACACATTGGTTGAGCCGGTTTGACAAGCTCAGCAGGGGGAAAAATGAGGCTTCATGCGTTCAAAACGTTCCGACCGAATACCCTGAAGGAGGCCCTCTCTCTCAAAAGCAGGTACAAGAAAAACGCCGTTCTCAAGGCGGGCGGAACATCGTTGATCCCGGAAATGAGGCTCGGCCTGAAAAACCCCCAATACGTGATCCTGCTCGATCATGTTCGGGAAATCTCCGGCATCGAAGAAAAGCCTGACGGCCTGCACGTCGGCGCAGCGGCATCCTTGCAGGATATCAAGACATCTGCCACGGTGAAGGAACACTACGGTCCGCTGGCCGAGGCCATAGAAAACGTTTCGGCACCATCGCTGCATTACCAGTCCACGATCGGCGGCAACATCTGCCAGGACACCCGTTGCATCTACTACGACCAATCCGAGTTCTGGCGTTCGATAAAGGGCGCCTGTTTCAAACAGGGCGGCGACAAATGCAACGCCGTGCCCGCCAGTAAAATCTGCCGGAGCGTCTATCAGGGGGATCTCGCGCCGGTTTTGATCTGCATGGATGCAAGCGTACGCATTTCATCGCCGAAGAAAGATAAGCTTATAAAAATCGCCGATCTCTTTTCCGGCAACGGCTTATCTCCCTTGAAATTGCCGCCGAACTCGATCCTGACCGAAATCATCCTCCCGCGTCTTGAAACAAGAAAGGTGGCGTATGTCAAACAGAGCGAAAGGGGTGCGCTCGACTATCCCGTTGTGGGCGTCGCGGCCTTTGTAAAATTGCGCCGGGGATTGGTTGAGGAAAACGGCTTCGCTGTAACAGCGATAGGCCCGGCCCCGCTCGTCGTCACCGAGCCTCTTTTGAATGCCAGAAGGCTCGACGAGGGGTTCATCTCGTACGCGGCGGAGGTGGTTGCCAAAAAGGCAAAACCGATCGCCAACATGTCGGCCACACCTGCATACCGCAAATATCTGGTCAAGATACTTGTCGGAAAGGTTCTAAGGAGGTTGGCGTGATGATAGTACTCAACGTAAACGGGCGGGAATACACGCTGGATGTTCCGGAGAACAAGACACTTCTTGAAGTGCTGCGCGCAGATCTCGAACTTACCGGGGTGAAGGAGGGCTGTGACCGCGGGGAGTGCGGAGCGTGCACAGTGCTGGTCGATGGCAAACCCTTTAGATCCTGCATGCTGCTCGCGGTTGAGGCACAGGGTAAAGAGATCACGACAATCGAGGGGCTCGCGAAAAACGGGCAGCTGCATCCTCTTCAGCGGTCCTTTATAGAAAATCAGGCTGTGCAATGCGGATTCTGTACACCCGGAATGGTTCTGACGGCATCGGCCTTCCTCGCTGAGAACCCGCAGCCGTCAAGGGAAGACGCGGCAAGGGCCATATCCGGAAACATCTGCCGTTGCACCGGATACACGAAGATTATCGACGCGATCATGCAGGCATCGCAGAGGCAACAGGGGGTGGAGACGTGAACAGAGAAACCCTTCTGGGAAAATCAAGAGCCCGGATCGACGCGCCGGCCAAGGTGACCGGCGAGGCAATATACACGGCGGATTTAAAACTGCCGAGGATGCTTTATGCAAAGGTCCTGCGGAGCCCCCATCCCCATGCGCGGATCCTCTCCATTGATGTTTCAAAGGCCACTTCACTCAAAGGGGTTGAAGCCGTTATCACCGGCCGGGACGCCTATGGGGAGAAATGGGGCGTCTTCCCGTACACCCAGGATCACGCGTTGATCGCGATAGAAAAGGTGAGATACATCGGAGAAGAGGTCGCTGCCGTGGCGGCTGAGACCGAGGAGATCGCACAAGAGGCGATCCAATTGATCGACGTCCGGTACGAACCGCTGCCGGCGGTCTTCACCATCGAAGAGGCAATGTCCGAAGGGGCGCCGAAGATCCATGACCAGTACGAAAGAAATCTGAACATCCATGTAAGCATCAACGTCGGCGATGTCGACAAGGCCTTTAAGGAAGCGGATGTTATCGTCGAGGACGAAGTCACCTCCGACGGCGAGACATACGCGATGATGGAGCCCTACGCCGTTGTCGCCCAATACACCACCGACGGATACCTTGACGTCTGGGTTCCGAATGCCGGCCCCCATGTCCGCAGCAAGGCGCTTTCGAATCTGCTGAAAATTCCGCTTAATAAGGTCAGGATACGTCATATCACGATCGGCGGTGCGTTCGGCGGAAGATCCGAGGTCAACCCTAATGATTTTGTCACGTGTCTTCTCAGCATCAAAGCCAGAAGACCGGTGAAGCTAGTCCTGAGTCGCGAGGAGACATTCATCGCGACCAGGCAGGTCCACGACATGAAGGTCTGGATGAAGACCGGCGCGAAAAAAGACGGAACCATTATCGCAAAGGATTACAGGGCCTACTACAACGGCGGCGCGTACTCGTCCACCGGCCCGATCGCGACATCAATCCCGTTCTATGTCTACGAAGAAACCTACCGTCTGCCGAATGTGAGGTACAACGGTTACCGCGTGATCACGAATAAATGCGCAAGAGGGATGTTCGGACATCACGGCCGCGCCTTCCAGATGGGCAATACGATTCAAATGGACAGAATCGCGGAGAAACTTGGACTGGATCCGATGGATATCCGCCTGAAAAACGCGTTGCACAGCGGTGATAAAACAGCAACCGGCTCGGTTATAACCTCGTGCGGTCTTTCGGAATCGATCAAGACGGCCGCCAGCATGTCGGGATGGAAGGAGAAACGCGGAAAGCTGCCGATGTACCGCGGCATAGGAATGGGTTCGCTGGCTATCATGTGCGGATTTCCGATGGGTTTCCGGTCCGGCTCGTCCGCGTTCATCCGGATGAACGAAAGCGGGCAGATCACGGTCTTTACCGCGATCGTCGATAACGGCCAGGGCAACGAAAACATGGCCGTAACGATCGCCGCCGAGACGCTGGGGGTACCGATCGGAGACGTCAATCTGGTCAATGCCGACACCGAGATGACCGAGCACGATCCCGGCGCCTACTCGCAGACCGCAACGTTTGTCAGCGGCAACGCCGTGATGCGGGCCGCGCTCGACGTCAAAAGACAGGTTCTCGAGATCGCGTCCTCGAAACTGCAGGTCTCCATCAAAGACCTGGATATTCAAAATGGTGTTGTCTTTGCGACGTACGACCCGTCCAAGAACATCAAGGTCGCAAACATCGCGAAGATTGCGATGGGGATGGGCAACAACATCGTCGGCAAGGGCGCCTATTTCCCGAAAATCAGCCCCGACAGGGAGTGGATCAAAAACCCGTTCGGCCAGATGGCCGGAACCTATTCGTTCAACACCGTTGTTGCTGAGGTGGAGGTTGATCCGGAGACCGGCGTCGTGAAAATCGTCAACGTTTGGGAGGCGCAGGACTGCGGCAATCCGATCAACCCGAAGACGATCGAAGGCCAGATCGAGGGCTGTGTCTCCCGGGCGGGCGTCGGCGCGCTGCAGGAAGAGCTCCGCTGGGACAAAGGGCTGGTACTCAACGCGAACTTCCTCGACTACAAGATGCCCCTTTCCATCCAGCAGCCCTCTGTAACAAAGAAGCTGATCACGACGAACGATCCCGAGGGCCCGTTCGGCGCGAAAGAAGGGGCGCTGACCTGTTCGATGAACGTCTACAAGGCCGTTGTGTCTGCGGTCTATGACGCGACAGGAATCTGGATCAGGGAGTATCCGATAACGCCCGAAAGGATCCTGAAGGCACTGAAACGTAAAAAAGAACGGGGCAAACAAAACCACCTTTGAGAAACAGTTTAGGGTTTATGCATCCAGATCAAGAAAGAGGATTACATGGACATTTTCCGCAAAATGACAATGCTTTCCCTGGAACAGGCAACGGTCCTTCCTTTTCTGAGTTACCGGCTGGCGATGGATGGCATCCGCGTGATCCGGCTGGAGAATCCGACGACCGGCGATCCCAATCGGATGGTAGGAGAGAACAGGCTCTCCGAAGAGGGGATGAACACCTACTTTATGGCGTTCAATGCCGGCAAAGAGGCGATTACACTGAATCTCGGCTCGCCCGAAGGCAGAAAGCTTTTCCAAGAGCTGATCGTCAAGCTCAACGTTGATATCTTCGCGACGAACCAGCTGCCCCGCAATTACGAGAAACTGGGGATTGATTACTCGACCCTGAAGAAAATCAAGCCCGACCTTATCTGGGTCGGGGTTACCGGTTTCGGACCGGACAGCAACGAAGCGGCGTATGACCCGATCTTGCAGGCGCGGGGAGGGCTTATGGAGCTTACCGGCGAGGCCGACGGCGAGCCTCAGGTGCTCGGGATACCGCTTTCCGACATGGGGACAAGCGAACATGCCTACGGGCTGATCATGAAGGCCCTTTTCAAACGCGCTTTGACCGGAGAGGGAGAGAAGATAAGCCTTTCGATGTTCATCTCGACGGTCTCCTGGCTCACGCAGGCAATTACGCTTGCGAAGTCGTTCGGCAAAAGGATAACGAGAAGAGGCAACACCCACGAATTTTTCGCGCCCGTGTCGGTCTATCAAACAAAGGATGGCTACGCCTATATTGCCGTCGGAAACGACCGGCAGTGGCAGTCGTTCACGAAACTCCCGGGATTTGAGCATCTGGCGCGTCCCGAATACGAAAAGAACGCCGGGCGGATCAACGATGTAAAGAAACTGAACCTGCTGATCGGCGAATGCATCAAGAACAAGACGACCGACGAGATGATCGATCTCTGCAGGAACGCGACGATACCGATCTCCCGCGTGAATACGATCGAGGAAGTACTCAACGACGACTTTGTCAAAGAGTCCATCCTCACGGCAAAGGATCCGGTTACAGGCACGAGGATCTACATGGCCCCGCCGCCTTACATGACCGCTTTTCTGAAGGAATCCAACCGCGAAATGTCGTTTCCTCCCCGACTCGGGGAACATAACGCAAAAATTTACGGCGAGCTCGGATATTCAGCGGAAAAGCTCGTGGAAATGAAAGAAAAGGGTATTATTTAAAGGCCTTGAAGACGACATTGACGTCACTCGTCGAAAAGATACTGAACGGAGATGAAAAAAGCGCCGCCCGGCTGATTTCAAAAGTGGAGGAAGAAAACTCAGGTGCCTATACGGCGCTGTCGCGTCTTTTGCCCCATACAGGAAAGGCAAATGTATTAGGGATTACAGGCCCCCCGGGGGCAGGAAAAAGCACGCTTGCCGGGCGTCTGGCGGTGGCCTTTGCCGATTCGGGCCGCAACGTCGGCGTGATCGCGACGGATCCCACGAGCATCCACACAAGAGGCGCGTTTTTGGGGGATCGGCTGCGGATGAAGAACGCGGAAAAAAAGAAGATCTTCATCCGTTCGATGGCGCACAGGGGCTATCCCGGCGGGCTCGCGAAGGCGGCGGCGGGGGCGATGTATGTTCTCGAAGGTCTCGGCAAGGATGTGATCATTTTCGAAAGCGTCGGGGCCGGACAGTCGGAGAAGGGGCTTTTTTTGCTCTGCGATACGATCATCACCGTTTTTACAGGCGATTACGGGGATGAAATACAGCTTTTAAAGGCAGGGCTTACCGAAATCGGTGATATCCTCGTTGTCAACAAGGCAGACAAACCCGGGGCGGAGGAGGCAAAAAAGGACCTCGAGGCCTTTTCGTCCCGCGTGAACACGCCGGGCGACTGGCATGTTCCGGTGCTTCTAACCCGCGCGGACAGCGGAGAGGGAATTGAAGTCCTGACGGATGCTATCAAAAGACACTGGCGGTTCGTCGCCGAAAGTGGAAAAAAGGAGCAAAAGAAAAAAGAAAAGCTGGGGCTTTTGTTTATCGCGCTCTTAAAAGAGGAATTTTGGCAGAGAACCCAAAAGAGGCTGAAAAAAAACCGCCTGTTCAAGGATGTTCTCAGCGACGTCCGTTCGGGAAAGACCGATCCCTACAGTGCGATGCAAAAGGTCCTCGACTCTCTGGGAACGACAAATATCTGACGCCCACTGCGCGGCGGCGCAGCACATTTCATAAGGAGGCACAAATTGAAGGCAAAGGCTATCAAGGTGCTCATAGCAAAGCCCGGCCTCGACGGGCACGATCGGGGAGCGAAGGTTGTCGCGCACGCCCTTATGGAGGCGGGGATGGAAGTCATCTATACGGGTCTTCATAAAACGGTGGATGATATCATCAGGATCGCGCTGCAGGAGGATGTCGACGTCGTGGGGCTTTCGATCATGAGCGGCGCGCATGTCCCGATCGCGCGAAAGTACATGCAAAAGGCCCGCGACGCGGGAATCGACGACAAGATGGTCGTCATCGGGGGAGTCATCCCAGCGAAGGATATCCCGCAACTGAAAAAAATAGGGATCAGCGGCGTGTTCCCCGGAGGAACGCCGTTTCTGGACATCGTCCGCTTTATCAGGGATAACTTAACGCATGCTTAGGAGGCGCGATGGGCGTAGCAAAATATACCAAGAACGAAAAGGGCCAGATAACCGATGTAGAGTTGCAATCGGGCATCCATGTGAAGACGTTCTACGGCCCGGAGGATCTCGAACGGGTAGGCTTCTCCTACGAAAAGGACCTTGCCGATCCGGGCCAGTACCCTTTTACGCGGGCGATCCATCCGCAGGGCTACCGCAGCCGGGCATGGACGACCCGGCAGTACACAGGCTTCGGGACTCCTTACGAGACGAACGAGCGTTTCAAGCTGATGATCGCCAACGGCCAGACAGGTCTGAACGTCGCGTTCGATTTGCCGACGCAGATGGGCTACGATTCCGATGATCCGATCGCCGAAGGGGAAGTGGGACGGGTCGGGATGGCAGTAGATTCGCTGCGCGACTTCGAGGTCGCATTCAGGGACATCAACCTGGCCGAGATCGGCACCGGGCTTACGATCAACGCCGT
This sequence comes from Syntrophus aciditrophicus, assembly GCA_020722315.1. Lineage (GTDB taxonomy): Bacteria > Desulfobacterota > Syntrophia > Syntrophales > UBA5619 > DYLD01. The sequence continues at coordinate 21,829 of DYLD01000013.1, read as the reverse complement.
CGCGTCGATTATGCTCGCGATGTACCAGGCGGCGGCCGAGAAATACGGATACGACCCGAAGGTGATTTCCGCAACGCCGCAGAACGATATCCTCAAGGAAATGATAGGCCGGGGGGCCTGGATCTTTCCGGTCGAGCCGGCCGTCAAGCTTGTCGGCGACGTGATCGAGTATTCGATCAAGGCCTTACCGAAGACAAATCCCGTCAGCGTCTGCGGGTACCATATCCGGGAATCGGGCGCCACCCCCGCGCAGGAGATCGCGTTCGCGTTTCTGATCGCGAACGCGTATATCGACAATGTCCTCGCACGGGGTTATGACATTGACGAATTCGTCGGGCGGTTTTCATTCAACCTCAACGTGTTCGGTAATCTCTGGGAGCAGATCGCGAAGTTCCGCGCCGCAAGAAAGCTCTGGGCGAGAAACCTCAAGGAGAAATACAACGTAAAAAAGACGTCGAACATGTTTCTCCGGGGGCTCTTCGGGGGCGGGGGCTTCGGTCTGACGAAGGCGCAACCCCAAAACAACATCATGCGGGGTGCCTATTACGCACTAGCCGCGGCGCTCGGTGGTGCGCAGACGATCGCGCTTTGCAGCTACGACGAGGCCTATACGATTCCGACGCCGGAATCAGCGGTTATCTCTTTGAGAACATTGCAACTTTTGATGGACGAGGTCGGCATGAGGGATACCGTTGATCCGCTGGCCGGAAGCTACTTCATCGAAACCCTCACGAAGGAGATGGAGGCAAAGATCGAAGAGGAGAGCGAAAAAATCGAGAAGATGGGCGGAATCATCCCCGCTGTGGCAACGGGCTATATCCAGAGGCTTGTGTCCAGGCAGGCCTACGAATTCGAAAAAGGTGTGCAATCCGGGGAATTTCTCAAGGTCGGCGTGAACATCTACACGGAAGGGGAATCCAAAGAGGTTGAACTGCACCGCTATAATGTAAAAACAGCCGAAAAACAGATCAGGGAACTAAAGAGGGTTAAAAGGGAAAGAAATCAGCGCGATGTGAAACGCACCCTCGAGGCTCTCGAAAAGGCAACCAAAGCGGGCGAGAACGTGATGCCTTTTCTTGTCGACTGTTGCCGGGCGTACGCGACCGTCGGCGAGATGACGAAGATTTTCCGCGACGTCTTTGGCGAGTTTGAAGAGCCCGGTCTGGTCTGACAAAGCAATCCGTGTGGGAGGCAGGAATGAAAAAACACCACTACCGCCTGGGGTGCGACATTGGAGGAACGTTCACCGACTTTGCGCTCATCGATGATGACTCCGGTAACATAACGACCGCGAAATGTCTGACGACGCCCGTAGACCCTTCCGACGCGGTCGAAGAGGGAATAAGAGAGCTGGAGTCAAAGCTGCCCGGTTTTGTCTCCGAGCTGGATGAGCTGATCCACGGCACAACGCTGGTCATAAATTCGATCATCGAAAGAAAGGGCGCCAGAACCGGACTGATCACAACCAAAGGATTCCGCGACGTTCTGGAAATCGGCCGGGAGATACGGTACGCCCCGTACGATATCTTCGCCGAGTTTCCCCGTCCCCTGGTTCCGAGAAAATACCGACTCGAAGTGGATGAAAGAATCCGGAGCAACGGGGACATCCTGAAGCCCCTTGATCCGAAAGAAGCCAGAAGGGTCGTCCGTGCCCTTGTCGGTATGGGTGTGGAATCGATCGCGGTCTGTCTGATCAATTCGTTTGAGAATCCAGTCCATGAGCTTTTGCTCGAAGAGATCATCAAGAAAGAGGCGCCGGGCGTAGCTGTTTCCATTTCATACCGCGTCCTACCGCAGATCAAGGAGTACGAAAGAACCAGCACCACCGTCACGAACGCATACGTAAAGCCCCTTACCGGAAGATACCTGTCGGGGCTTTCCGAACGGCTAAAGAAGATCGGCTTTTCGGGAAGACTCTTTATTATGCTCTCGAGCGGCGGCGTTACATCCGTCGAGACGGCGGCCGAGTTTCCGGTCCGGATTATCGAATCGGGGCCGACCGCGGCGGTTATCGCCGGCCAGTACTACGGCAAGAACTTTAATATCCCGGAGATGTTTGTTTTTGACATGGGCGGCACAACGGCCAAATCGTGCCTGATTCAGAAGGGCGTCGCCGGGGTCGTTCCGACCTTCGAGGTGGGGCGCGTTCAGAGGTTCATGAGGGGAAGCGGTCTTGCGATCCAGGTGCCCGTTGTGGATTTGATGGAGATAGGGGCCGGCGGCGGCAGCATCGCGAAGGTCAGCAAACTCGGTACGCTCCAGGTAGGGCCGGAGAGTTCGGGGGCGGCGCCCGGCCCGATATGCTACGGACGGGGCGGAAAGGAGCCTTGCGTCACCGACGCCGATTTGCTTTTGGGCTATCTCGACGAGAATTATTTCCTCGGCGGTGAGATGAAGCTCGACAAAAAGAAGGCGAGGCGGGGCGTCGAGGAGAAGATTGCCAAACCGCTCGGCGTATCGTTCATCGATGCGATCTGGGGGATCCATGATCTGATCAACGAAACAATGACGGCGGCCGCCAAAACCCATATCGCCGAAAAAGGGGGGAACCCGAAGATTGTAACAATCGCCGCGTTCGGAGGCGCCGGGCCGGTGCATGCGTATGGTCTGGCGAAGAAATTGGGTGCACCGCGTATCCTCGTTCCGCCGAATGCCGGTGTCGGCTCCGCGATGGGGTTTTTCACCGCACCGCGGGCCTTTGATCTCCTCCGCAGCCATAAGGTGACGCTGAGCTCGGCCTCTTTTTTAGAGGTCGAGCAGCTCTTCAGCGAGCTTGAGAGGGAGGCCGCCAAGATCCTGCAGAGGGAAGCCGGCACAGAAAGCATCAGTTATGAAAGATCCATCGACATGCGGTTTATCGGTCAGGGTTCGGAGACCAATATCCCCGTCCCGAACGGAAATTTCGCAAACCTCAAGAAAGCGGACGTACGGCGCCTTTTCGATGAAACCTACGAAAAACTCTACGGCAGGACCTATCCGGAGTCTGAAGTCGAATTTATCAACTTCAGGGTGCGGGCCAGTCTTTCCGCACAGCTTCTGAAAATTCCCAAACTGGCCCCGAGCAGAGGACATACGCTCGGTGCGGCTATCAAGGGAAAGAGGCAGGCCTTTTCCGCCGCCGTCCACGATTTTATCCCGTATACCGTCTATGATCGCTACAGTCTCTTTCCCGGCGCAGAGTTCGAAGGACCTGCCATTATCGAAGAGAGGGAATCCACGTTGATTGTCGGCGAGGGCTCCCATATCAGAATGGACGACTATGGCTTTCTCTGGATTGATCTTTAAGGAGGTCTGAAAATGGCTGCTGTGTTCGATCCGATCACGTTGGAGATACTGTGGCGCAGGCTGATTTCAATCGTCGATGAGGCCGACAGCAGCGTCTCCCGTACCGCGTTTTCCAGCCTGCTCAGGGATGCGCACGATTATACCTGTATATTTACCGACAAAAAAGGGCGGGAGCTGGCCCAGGGCACGTTTGCAACGCCCGGACAGTCGGGAGCGATGGCGCTGGGGATAAAGAATATCGTCACGAAATATCCGGCCGATTACTACCATCCGGGGGATATCTTTATCATAAACGACCCATGGGCGCTGGCGGGTCATTTGAATGACATCTGCGTGATCAGCCCGATCTTTTACAAAAACCAACTGACATCGTTTACGGCCTGCGTGTTCCACCATTCCGATATAGGAGGCCGCGTTTCGTCAGACAATCAGGACGTTTTCGAGGAGGGGATCTTTATCCCCTTCGTCAAGCTCTACGACAGAGGAGTTCTCAACCAATCGGTCCTTGACATGATACGCTGGAATGTCCGGACGCCGGAGCAGGTTATCGGCGATATCCGTTCCCAGGTAGCGGCGAACCATGTCTGCTCCGAGAAGATATGCCAGATGCTCGAGGACAATGATCTCGAAAACCTTGACGACCTGGCGGATCAGATCATCGGCTTTACCGAAAAGAGCATGCGAGGCATGATCGAAAAGATCCCCGACGGCACGTATGCGGCAAAAGGCATCATCGAGCAGAACCAAGGACAGGACATCGTGATCCAGGCAAAGATCAGTATCAGCAAAAGCGACATCGTCGTTGATCTTGACGGCTCCTCAGGACAGGTAAAATGGGGAGGAAACGTTGTTTACAATTTTACGTATGCGTATGTCTTCATGGCCATTAAAAGCATCTTTGCGCCGGATATCCCCAACAACGAGGGTTGCGCCAGGCCGATAAAACTGATCGCGCCCGAAGGAACCGTCGTCAATTGCAGGTTTCCCGCTGCCGTCGCCGCGCGGATGATGATCGGCCACTTTTTGACCGAGATCATCTATAGAGGCCTTTCGGAGGTATTGCCCGACCGTGTGATCGCCTCCTCCGGCGGGACGCCGGCGGCGATGAACGTGTTTTACGGGAGAAGATTCGACGGGAAGCCCTGGCACTCGGTGATCATCCGGGGAGGCGGGATGGGCGCCGGCGCGGCAAACGACGGCAACTATGTCTATATCTTTCCGGCGAACGGCGCAAACACGCCTGTGGAGATATTTGAAAACGACACGCCGCTGATCGTCGAGAGAAGGGAGCTGATCCCTGATTCGGGCGGTCCCGGCAAGATGAGGGGCGGCCTCGGAAAACGGGAAGTCTTCAGGGTTCCCGACGATCGGTATGCACCGCTTCCGCCGGTAAATCTGGGAATACAGGCCGGCCGGTATATTTACCCGCCGAAAGGGCTTTTTGGCGGCAAGCCCGGGGCACGAGCACAGTTTCTTATCAACGGCTCGCCTGGCAACCCGTACGGCCTGACACAGCTCCAGCCGGGCGATGTCGTGACGATTGACGCCCCCGGCGGGGGAGGTTACGGCGACCCTCTTGAGCGCGATATAGATCTGATCCTCAGCGATCTGGCGGAGGGGTATGTGAGTCCGAGAGGAGCCCGCAAAGATTACGGCTTTGATGTCAAAACCTCTAGACGAATCGTCGGCACAACAAAGAAACAAACCAGCAAGAAAGCGAAGCTCAATCTTCACCAATCGTAAAAGGAGAGAGAGATGGAAAAGAACGTCCGTACACCGATCAAGACCGCAAAGCAATTGAGGGAATTCCAGCTGGAGGGTCTGAAATGGACTGTGGCCCATGCGTACAACGGCTCGGGCTACTACCGCGCCAAGTTTGATAAAGCCGGTGTAAAGCCCAAGGACATTCAGACGCTGGACGACATACGAAAGCTTCCCTTTGTTTCCAGCAAAGACCTTCAGGAGGGATATCCGTTTCCACTTCTGAGCGTTCCACTGAAAGATGTCGTTAGGATTCATGCGTCAAGCGGTACGACCGGCAAACGAAAGATCCTTTCCTACACCGCGAAAGATGTTGACGACTGGGCCGAGATGTTTGCCCGCTGTTACGCCTATGCCGGCTGCACAAAAGAAGACAAAATCCAGATAGCCGTCGGTTATGGGGTCTGGACGGCCGGATGCGGCTTCCAGCTCGGCTGCGAACGTTTCGGCGCGATGGCGATCCCCTCCGGACCGGGAAACATCGACATGCAGTGCCAGTTTCTCGAGGATCTCCAGACAACGGTTCTGTGCTGCACCGCGTCGATGGGGCTTTTGATGGCGGAAGAGATAGACAAGCGGGGGTTGAGGGGAAAGATTGCCCTGAGAAAGATCATATTCGGATCCGAACGGTCGAGCGACGCGATGAGGAAACGTATCTCCGAGCTTTCCGGCGTTGCGCTAGACCAGCTTTACGATATTCCCGGCCTGACGGAGCTCTACGGTCCCGGAACCGGTCTCGACTGCCAGTATCACAGGGGCATCCACTACTGGGCGGACTATTACATCCTGGAGATTCTCGATCCTGAAACGCTCGAGCCGGTTGCTCCCGGCGAGGTCGGAGAGATGGTCGTAACGACGCTGAGGAAAGAGGCTTCCCCTCTGATCCGCTATCGGACGAGAGACCTGACAAGGCTTATAACAGAGCCGTGCCCGTGCGGCAGCGTGATGCCGATGCACGACCGCATCCTCGGCCGTTCGGACGATATGTTCATCTTCAGGGCCGTCAACATCTATCCCAGCCATATCGACCAGATTCTTTCGCACATCGACGGTGCCGGGAGTGAATACCAGATTATTTTGAACCGCGATAAAACGGGGAAAGACCACATGCTGATCAAGCTGGAACGCGATATGAATATTTCGGATTCGAGTCTAGACGAACGTATCAGAAATGACGTCCAGCAGGCCGTCAAAAGGCAAATCATGGTGAGCTGTGAGGTGGAAGTTGCCGACTACGGCGCGCTGCCCCGGTCGGAGAGAAAAACCAAGAGGGTGTTTGACAATAGGGATTAAAAAGCTTCGGAGGGAAAATGATAAAACAAATCAGTCATCTGGGAATTGCTGTACATAATCTTGAGGAGGCCAGAGAGTTCTATCGCAGTGTGTTCGGCGTCGAATCTTCCGAGCCGATGGTCGGCGGCAACGGGGATCTTCTCGCAAGCATGATCAAGCTCGGCGACTCTTCGCTCGAACTTCTGCAGCCCCTGGGCGATCAGGGACCTGTAGCCAAATTCCTCAACAGACATGGGGAAGGCATTCACCACGTCTGTTATGTCGTCGATGACGTGGTTGCGGAAGTGGAGTCTTTGAAAAACAAGGGGATGGAAATCATCGGCAGTCCCAGGCCGGGAGCGGAGGGGATGAGCGTATTTCTCCATCCGAAGAGCACGCACGGCGTCATGACGGAACTGGTCGAAAAAAAATGACAAAGAGCAACTTAATGGTGTGGGAAACAAACTCCGGGTTTTGCGTTTATTGATGATAAGGAGAGCCATCGTATGGATTTCGAGTTAAACGAAGAACAGCTTATGTTCCGCGACATGGCGCGGCGGTTTGCCGAACAGCAGATGCTTCCGACGCTCAAAGAGTGCATGCGGGAAGAAAGGTTCGATCCGGGGCTGATCAAGAAATTTGGCAATGCAGGTCTGCTTGCCCCGCATATGCCCCAGGAATACGGCGGGCTCGGGCTCGACTACGTGACAAGTTCGATCATCTGGGAGGAGCTCTCCAAAATCAGTCTGGCAATGACGCAGGCGGCACTAAGCGGCCCGATTCAACCGGGAACCAATCTGCTGGATGCCGGCAGCGACGAGCAGAAGAAGAAATGGCTGCCAGCGATCTGCAGGGGAGATCTGATCTTCGCCGGAGCGGTTGTCGAACCGAACGCGGGAAGCGATTCATCCCTGACCGAGACGACCGCCGTCAAACAGGATGAAGGCTGGCTTATAAACGGAAACAAGATATTCATCACAAACGGCGCCGAGGCGGATCTGGTTATATTCACCGCGCAGACGGACAAGAGCAAGGGAGGAAGGGGAATCGCTTCGTTTTTAGTCGAGAAAGGAACCCCCGGTTTTTCCCAGATCCCCCAGAGGGGAAAGATAAGCTGGAGGGCCGGTAGCGAGGGGACGCTGCGGTTTGCCGATTGCAGGCTCCCGATGGAGAACCAGGTTTCGCCTCCGGGACGGGGGCTCAGGGACGCCCTGCGCGGCATAGACACGGCGCGCCTGTTTTTGGCCGCGGGAGCCGTCGGGGTATCGCAGAGCTGCCTCGAGGCGTCGATCAAATACGCTAAAGAGCGCGTGCAGTTCGGCAAGCCGATAGGCGGCCACCAGCTGATTCAGGGGACGATAGCCGAAATGGCGGCAAGAATAGAGGCTTCCCGTTGGCTCACGTACCGCGTCGCCGACATGAAAAGCAAGGGCCTCCCGCATATAAAAGAAATGTCCTACGCGAAATGGTTTTCGACCGAAACGGCGCTGTGGGTAACAGCCCAGGCAGTCAAGATTCACGGCTCTTTCGGCACGTTTGACGATTACCCGGTCGGACGCCACTACCAGGATATCATCACCAGCACGATCCTCGGCGGCACGGCAGAGATACACAAACTGACCATCGGCAGACAGCTTCTGGACATCTCCGCCTTCACTTAAAATGCGTCGCTCTATCTCAAGAAATGGGTTCATCGCTTACGAAGACAAAGTTTAAAAGATTTTATCAAAAAGAAGACTCTCTGTCGTATATGAGATCGTTTTGGGCAGGTTCGGATGCAGGTCTTTGACGCGATAGTGGTCGGAGCCGGGCCGGCAGGATCAGCGTGCGCGTATTCGCTGGCAAAGGAAGGTCTTGAGGTTCTTGTTGTCGAAAGGGGCAGCTTCGCCGGCGCAAAGAACACATGGGGCGGGGCGTTCTACGGGCCTGTTTTAACGAATCTGCTGCCGGACTTCTGGCAAGAGGCTCCGGTGGAGAGGCCGATTTTTCAGCACAGATATTCGTTTTTGTCCGGCGAGAGCTGTTTATCCGTCGATTATACCGGCCCCAGGTTCAAATCCCGGCCCTATAACGGCTTCACGATGTTCCGCGCGAAATTCGACGCCTGGTTTGCCTCGAAGGCGCAACAGGCGGGAGCCATTATCGCAACCGGACTGCAGGCGGATGACGTCCTCAAAAACGGCGGCAGGATTTCGGGAATAAGAGCCGGTGGGGATGAACTGCCTGCCAGGGTCGTCGTGGCATGTGACGGCGTGAACTCGATTTTGGCCCAAAAGGCCGGTTTGAGGGGAGAGTTGCTTCCCGGCGACGTGAAACAGGGGGTCAAGGAGGTGCTCGAATTTCCACCCGGCGAAGTCGCGAGGCGTTTCAACCTCTTTGACGGCGGAGGGATTGATTGGGAATTCATCGGCGACTGCACCCGGGGACTGCCCGGCGGGGCCTTTATCTACACGAACAAGGAGAGCCTCTCCGTCGGCGTTGTCGTAGGGCTCAAAAGCCTTGTCGAAACCGGAATCAGGGCGGATGATCTGCTTGAAGATTTCAAGAGACACCCTGCGGTGGCCGGGCTGATTGAAGGAGGAAGGCTTGTCGAATATTCGGCGCATCTGATCCCGGTTTCGGGCCTCGGGATGATGCCGAGGCGCCTCTACGCGGACGGCTTTCTGGTGGCCGGTGATGCTGCGGCGCTTGTTCTTGGCACGGGACTCGCCCTCGAAGGGGCGAACTTCGCCGTTTCGTCCGGAATCGCCGCCGCTCAGGCTGTACTGAAGGCAACCAAGGAGTCCGATTTTTCGGCAAAGACCCTCTGTTATTACCAGAAGCTCCTCGAAGAGAGCTTCGTCCTTAAGGATTTGAAAACCCATCAGAAGGCCCCGCATTTCCTCGAGAACAGGCGCATCTACAGCCTATACCCGAAACTGGCCTGCGAGCTGGCGGACAGTGTATTCACGAGTGACGGAAAACCGAGGAAAAGAACCTGGAAGCTGCTTAGGGAAAAGATGAAAGGAAGGGTATCGTTCTATCGGATGGCCCGTGATCTGATCGAGGCGGCAAGAGCGTTATGAAACAGGCAAGCATTGAAGACAAGCTGGCGGTCAACAAGTACACGATAGATAAAGATGTCCATATAAAAATCGACGGTAAGATATGCAAGACATGCGACAAGCACTATTGCCTCTACGCGTGTCCCGCGCACTGCTTCACGTTGTCGAACGGGGGTATCACGTTTTCGTTCGAAGGCTGCCTCGAGTGCGGGAGCTGTCGCATCGTCTGCCCGAACAGAGCCGTGGACTGGACGCTGCCGCGTGCCGGCTTCGGGATCAGCTACCAGTACGGTTAGCGGAGGAAAAAGGATGAACATTATCGTCTGTGTCAAACAGATACTGGATCCCGATCTGCCCCCTGCAAAATTCAGGGTCGACGAGCAGTCCAAGCGGGTCATTCCGCCGGAAGGGATCCCTTTTGTGATGAATCCCTATGACGAGCAGGCACTCGAGCTTGCCCTGAGGCTGAAGGAAAAAAACGGCGGAAAGATTATCATCCTCAGCGCAGGAGGTCAGGAAGCCCTCAGCTCGATAAAGCATGCGCTGTCGCTGGGCGCCGACGACGGCTTTGCGCTTTCGGATGAGGCATTTGACGGTTCGGACAGCTTCTCTGTCGCGTATATCCTGAGCTGCGCGATTAAAAAAATCGGGAATTACGACCTCGTTTTGTGCGGCAGGCAGGCGGCGGACTGGGACGAAGGCCTGACAGGCCCGCTTGTTGCGCACCGATTGGGCATCCCCGTGATCAATCTGGTCAGGGAAATAGAGCTGAGCAATGATAAATTGAGGTTCACGCGGGTCATCAGCGGCGGCGAGCAGGTCTTTGACGTCGCCGCCCCGGCTCTGGCAACCGTCACGAACGAGGCGCCCCAACCCCGCCTGCCGACCGGGTGGGGCATTATCGCGGCAAACCGAAAGCAGATCGCCGTCTGGAATGCCGGGGATATCGGCGCCGATGTTTCGCTCGTCGGAGGCAGGGCTCGACGGAGGAAATTGACGGGCCTCTTTGTCACGGAGAGAAACAGGAGCTGCGAGTTTATCGGCGGGGAAAACGTCTTGGAAGCGGCAGACAAACTGGCCCAAAGGCTCAATCAGCTGGGTGCAATTCGATAAAAAAGGAGGACGCGCATGACGGCAGGCATTTTGGTCTGCACCGAGATTTCAGACGGCAGGGCAACGACGATGACGAAGGAGTTGATGCAGGCCGGGCAAAAACTGGCCGGAAGGATCAACCGCCCTCTGGGAGCTCTCGTCATCGGTAAGAATATCCGGGAAGCTGCCGGCGAGATTGTCTCTCTCGGCGCGGACACCGTTTATTTGGTTGATGCACCTGCGTTTAGAGATTCATCGCCCGATGTTTATACGGCCATCGTTGCACGGGCATGCCGGGAAATCACACCCCTTGTCATTCTATTTGGCCAGACCGATATCGGAAGAGACGTGGCCCCCTCTCTCGCGGCCCAACTGGGAGCGGCCGTCACGATGGACTGCGTCGGCGTCGATATAGATCCTCAAACCGGATCGCTGGTTCAGACTCGTCCTGTCTATGGCGGCAATGCGACGGCAATCTGGACCTCGGGTGGACCGGGACCGTTCATTGTTGCGATGCGACCCAGGTCTTTGCCGGCAGCCGAGCCTGACAGAAATAGAACCGGTGAGCTCGTTACTCTTAACATCGCCGACTATGAATCGGCACACAGGATTGAACTTGTTGAGACGCGAACTGAGCAAATCCGCGGCATTAAGCTTGAGGATGCCAAGACGATCGTCTCCGGCGGCGGAGGGATCGGCGGACCCGAAGGATTCAAGATACTGGAGGAACTGGCACAGGTCCTCGGAGGCGCGGTTGCCGCGACGAGGGTCCCCTGCGACGAGGGCTGGGTTTCCTCCAGCATCGAGGTGGGACAGACAGGCTCGATAGTGACGCCTGATCTGTACATTGCGGTCGGCATTTCCGGGGCGGTTCAGCATATGATCGGGTGCGCGAACTCGAAGCGCATCGTTGCGATAAACAGAGACCCTGATGCGCACATATTTCAGGAGGCGGACCTTGGAATTGTCGGTGATTACAGAAAAGTCGTACCCGCGCTGACGGAAGCGATCAAAAAAATACAAAAATGACCGCTTCTCCCGGGAATCTCCGGAAGAATAAAAATGTCATAATGGAGCGACAAGCAATGAAACACCCTAGTAAAACCGCAACCAATCTCCAGAAGCTTATCCATGAGGCAGTCCAAGCCCTCGAGGTAACGCCTCAAAGAGTATCAGCGAATCATCGACTATGCCCACGATGACGGGCATCTTGACAGTGAGGAAAAGGCCCTTTTTCATTCTTCCACCTCCGGCATCGTGCATCTATCAGCTCTCAGATTGCTTGTCCGTTGCTGTTTTGTAACTGCTTTCTGTGGAGACGCGGGATGGTGGTTTGGCAATCATATCCACAATGACCAAAAGAGACCTTTGCAAAACGCCGCCTTTCGCGCTGATCGGATCTTTTTCGACCCCGCAGGTGTCTCGCTACGGTGGCGGGGTACCTGAAAAATCTTTGAAATCGCGCTTCAGGCAGCATTTTTCAAAGGTCTCCAAAAGCGCAACAGCCATCAAGAAACTGCCGCCCACGACAATGATCGCCGGGCGCTTTAACCAGATCATAATCAGGGCTGCAACTGACCATATCGCGACAAAAACCCAGATAGTCCAGATCATAATGCCTCCGACGATGCTTTAATCAACGATCCCATTCTCGCCCTGGAAACTATGACGATTTAGTGGGCGTGTCACGGCAATAGATCAACAATGGAGACGAAATAAAAAAGCGTGTGCAAAACCGGTAAAGATACTATAAGAAGCTTGCCGAACTACCCATGACGGTTTCATTTGCGCTCAGGAAGCTTTAGGAAACCATCCCTCTGGGGTTTTGCAAAGATTCCATTGCAGTCATCAAAGCAAACGGGGTGAGGAAATGAAAGAAGATTTGGTTGAAATTGTCAAATCGGCACTATTTGACCTGCTCGAATCAACAGAACCTGACCAGGCTGTGCTGCTTTACGAGCTTGCCAAGGGGCTTCCCTACGAAGTCACGAATGCCGAACTGAACAAGGCGATAGATGATCTTGAACGTGATAACTTCGCAGTTTTTGAATATCTACCGGGCAAGCCGAACAGCTCTCGTTTTACAAAAGGTGTGTCTTTTCAAAAATGGGCGGATCAAATCAATGCAAACTCAAATCAACATAAACGGTAACAAGGGCTTGATCGCAAACAACAGTGCGCTGATCATCGAAAGATACAAGGAAAGCTTTGCACAACCAAAAGAAAAACACTGCCTGAAGCGCAAATTTATTGATTTTTCGGGGTCGAAAAAGGTTTATGAGCGCGAAGGCAGCGTTTTTCAAAGCTCTCACAGGGAGTGCTGATGCCAAAGGAAAATACGCATGTCTTTTTTGCCTCTGGGCTTCTGCGGGATATTCCTGATACCGCACTGCGCGAACTTCTCGAATCGAACCGGGAATATTATTTTCTCGGGTCGTTCATCCCGGATACGCTGTATTACAGCAGACGCCCCGATATCGCCGATACACTGCATGGAAAGGCGGGAAACCTGACAAACGAACCGGTTCTTGATATGCTGGAACACAAAAAAGACAGGCGCGATCTGGCCTTATGCCTGGGGTATATCAGTCATTGTGCGTTGGATATCACCTTCCATCCGGTCGTGTATTACCTCTCAGGTGATTATTACGACCCTGACCCTGCACGCCGCGAGCACGCCTGCTATATGCACCGGCATATTGAAACCTCCCTGGATGTCTTTATCCGCAACCCGTTACGGATCCACAAACTTTTGCAGGCTGGCCTTCTCAACGGTTTGTGTTTTGAAAGGATTGTATCAGAAAAATTCTCGATAACCCTTAAGGAAATCAGGCGCGCCCTGCATACACAGCTTCTGATGAATGGTCTCTTCACGACCCGGACCGGCTATATGATCTGCAGCGTTCTATGCCGCCTCGGCCTCATCCCTGACAAAACCATAAAAGGGCTGTTCTACGCAAACCTCGGGCACGAACCGGCCATCGATTTGTCAGCCATTCACTACCGGGACATACTGACCGGTGAAGAACGGCAGACCACACCGGATCAACTGTTTATGCAGGCCACCTCCAGGGCTGTTGCAATGCTCACGGGTGCTTACAGATATAGCCTCGGAATGATATCAAAAGAAGAGCTGATCCGAGATATCCCCGGAGAAAGTCTCAACACAGGGGCTCTGCGAACCCCGCTTACGGCGATCAAATACACTAGAAAAATCTGAAATTCTGCGTAATCTCAAACAAAAAATCCCCACAAATAAACCTGTAAACACACATAGACAACCGGGTATCAAATTGTATTTTGGGGCGATCGAATCTTCAATAAGCAAAAAAGGCACTCCGGAGCAGGATGGTTCTGCGCAGGAGTGCCCGCTATTGTAAGTATATTTTAGATTCTTAGATAACTTTTACGTTCTCCGCAGAGGGGCCTTTTGCACCCTTTACAACATCGAAACTTACCGACTGGCCTTCAGTCAAGGTTTTGAATCCAGCAGACTGAATCGCGCTGTAATGAACAAACACATCGCCACTTCCGTCACTCTTCTCGATAAAACCGAAACCTTTAGATTCGTTGAACCACTTTACTTTACCTTCTGGCATCTTTCGCATCCTCCTTTCTTTAAGTATTGCTCAGCCGGATCAAAAAGACACCAGGGCAAAAAAACAGCCACCCAAGACATCAGAGCATGGGTGGCCGTCCCGTTCCCTTTACAAATGTCTCTATCCAACCTTCCGTCGTACCCTTTACCCTATTGACCAAGAGAATAAACCCAAAAGGATACGAACGTACGTCTTACTATCCCTGTTTGGAAGAAAAGTCAAGAAAAAAAACAGGTCTTACTGATCATTAACACTTGCCGAAAAATAGTTTCACCATTTCAGATAAATGGGTGCCTTGAAGATGTAACGCCATCCACGATCACCTCCTTGACCTTCAAAGGGGAAGGATCTTCGGCGGATAAGCCCTCCGGATGAACCTCCCGGTAACGGCCGGCACGGGAGAGAAGCACATCCTGGGCACCCGTTCGATAAACTTCCTGTTGCCGACAACTCAAAGTGTCATGCCGAATGCGGGGATAACCCGATCATTGAGCAACCGCGTTGAGCTCCACTCTGCTCCGTAACGCATCGCTCTTCTTGGGCTCCTTGAATAAATCATCGCTTTTCTCAAAAACCCTTTGGGCCTCTATACCCGCCTTTTGAACAAGGAAGTTTTTCACGGCATCCGAGCGTTCGCGCGCCAGATCTTCGAGTTCGTCTTTTTCAACCTTTATGTTTGCAAGGATCAGCTTGACCATTTCCTGCTCGGGGAGTTTGATCTGGGCTCCCTTGGCATCACGCGGCTTGGGAAATTTCTCTTTGGCATAAACGGATTTGATATATTCGGTGCGTTCCTGGGGTGCCACACTGATCGCTTCCACGCTTTCGCCCGCCGCAATTTTCCCCTTTTTCGTAAGGGTAAGAAATTTCTCCCGTTTCAATTTACGCTCGAACAGCTCTTTTTGCCACGCCTCGGAATCTCTTTCGCGGTCAACATAGGCCGTAATCGACATCTTCAGTGCGGGACGATCGTTCAGAGCTTTTGCCAGCGCCTCGAGTTTTTTCTGCTCCGCGGCATTAAGGGTGCTCGATCCCGGGGCAAAGAACACGACGCCGAGGTCGCCCTCACCGCCAAAAAGGGACGAGAGAAGCGAAAATGGGGCTGTCACGGCCTTGACCAACAGGTTTTTGATGACCTGAAAGACGATCCGCCAGATGTTGAAACGGGGATCATCAAGGCTGCCGGTAACGGGGATGTCGAGTTTTATTTCACCATTGCGGTCTTTCAGCAACGCAAGCCCGAGCTTGACCGGAAGGCTTGTGGCCTTGTCGCTTTCGACCTTGTCGCCGAACGTGAACTGATCGACGCGGACCCTGTTTTCCGATACGAGCTTCTTGTTTTCAATATGGTACTTCAGATCGAGAAAGAGTTTGCCCTGTTTCAGGATATAGCCGAGGTAGGTTTCACTGTAGGGGCTCATCGGCGAGAGTTCAATGTCCGAGAAGGTAAGTTTCAAATCGACAAACAGATCCCCCCGTAGCGGGTTGATTTTACCGGCAATTAAAAGAGGCGAGTGATTCTCAAGGTTGCCCCTGAGCTCTACATCCGCAACCGTTGAAAACTCGGATGAAAGACCGCTGAGTCGCCCATCGAGGTTATAGAACGTCGTTTCAAAATCATTGGGCAGATGCTTGTCGGTAAACTTGACGGTTCCATTTGCGATCGTTACAGCACCGACACGGACGTTCGGTGCGTTCTCTTTTTTAGAAGGTGTCTGGGCTTGAGAGGATTTTTTGTCTTCGTCCGCCGGTTCGGTCTTGGGGGAATCGGTTTGCTCCTTTTTAATCAAATCCTGTAAATTAATCGTCCCGTTCTCCCGAACAATGATCCGCGAATAAACCTCGTTAAGCGACACCTGGCCGACGACGAGCCGAAGCGGTTTGATGTCTCCATCGATGCCGTCAAGCTGTAAACGTTTCCACTTTAGAAGGTCCTCTTCCTCAACTGAATCAACCACATGCAAAAGACCGACCCCTGCGTTTCCTTTAAAGCTGCCCACCGGCACCCCGTCTTTCAGGGCAATGTCGAGCGTCGTGTCGACATCCAAAAATCCTCCGAGAACCCGGAAATTGAATGTCTCCGGATAATACGATTCAAAATCCCGTACCGGCAGGCGACCGATCTTTAGATTCCCACGATAACAAAAGGGAGCAGGCATGATATCCCCCGCCAGTGCAATGGTCGCCTCCTCTCCGAAAAGCGAAGAAAAAACCATTTTTGCAAACTGCGGGTCCGGGCCGCGCAAATCGGCCAGGGAGAGCTTGAGATCCCGCAACGAAAAGCGGGGACTTCCCTCGCGGCTTTTATCCATAAAGGCGACCTTGAATTGGTCTATTCCAACCCGTTTCAGATGGTAGACAAACGGTTTCGGCGACTCCGATTTTTTCGGTCCGTTCGCCGTTGTTGTGGAAGGTATCTCCTTAGTTTTACCGGTTTCCTTCGGGATTATCAGTGATTGAACGGAGAGGGTACCGTCACTGTCCCGCGATAACGAGATATCCCCGCCGGACAGATTGATCCGTTCGATCCTGACATCGTTTTTCTGCTGCCGGAACGTCGCGCCGTCCACCGTCAGGGTTGCCAGTTCAATCCCCTCACCCTCGCCATAACTGACGGAGAACTTTTTAAGATCGAGATGTCCGTTATTCACGGATAAACCTTCCGGGTTGCTGAAGGCTATGTCCCCGGAAAGGTTCACAACCCCTTTCGCCGGAGAGGAAAAATAGGACGTAAGATAGGGCCGGGCCGTCTCGAGAGGAAGAGCCGTCAGCTTCACAGAAGCCGTCGCTCCCGGCTCGGCAACGGTGAAGCTCCCGGTCGAAGAGACCCGGGTATTCTTCTGCACCCGCAGGGAAAGGTCATACTGCGCTGTTTTTCCCGGACTGTTCGTAATTTCCTGCGAGGCTAGATTGACCTCGTTGATTTCAGCCTTGAACCCTCCCGGGGGAACATCATCCTGAAAATAGATGCGCCCATTTTTGATCGTGAAGGAGGCGATCGAGAACTGCGGAGGTTCAGGCTGTTTTTTGTGCCCCTTCGAGACGACGGAACTCCCGCCGGCCGCAGCAGGTAACGCTACATCCGTAGTATTCGACGGGCCTTTGGCTTCGGTTATGGTTCCTGCTGCCGGGCTGTTTGAGGTTTTCCCTTTTGGCGTCTTCAGACGTGCAAAAGAAAGCAGCTCCTCGTACATCCATTTTCCGTCCCGGTAGCGGTGCACAAAGAACTCCGGTTCGTCAAGGGTAATCGATTCCATTATGAATATTCCGGCAAACGGCTCCACGTTGGCGGCTTTTATCTCAAGCGCGGGAAGCTTTAAAATGGGCTCTTTGTTTTTCAGGTTCAAAGCGACCATGTCAAGCCGGGTGGTGCCTTTAAAGCTGATCGCGGGGTTTCCCTGCGCAACACGCCGGAAATCGATCTCGGCATCGAGGCCAAAAAGCCCCGATGCCAGTTCCAACGGGAAGTGGTGAGGGGCATAAACCGTGAGCCTCGAAAGATCCAATTTCTGAAGGATGATATGGACCGATGAGGCCAAATCTTCTCTGAACGGCCTGCTCTTGGCCAGGATACTCAAAGATGCGCCGTTTGCTATCGTCGACATGTCGAGTACTGTCTGTTTATCGATGTCGGCGGGAAGACTGCTGAGCCACGGGAGATTTATCTTGAGATTTTTAAGACTGTGTTTACAGCCGCCCACAACTGCCTGGTCGTCAAATTCGACGGAACCATTCACCAGATGGACATTTTTCACGACAAAAGGAAAAATCGCGCCCTCTTTCGGCTTCTTTTCTTCCGGCTTTTCCTCTGCCTGCTTCAAGCGTTCCAGAACGTCCGTAAAGTTAAATCGGTTTGCGCCGGCGCGGACAATTCTCAACGAAGGAGAATCAATCGTAACCTCGGAAAGGACGAGCGCCCTCTTGTAGATGGAAGAAGGACTTATCACCACCTTCAGCGCCCCGAGAGAAAAAAAGGGGCCGCCGCCTCTTTCCTCGACAGAGAATTTATCTACCGAAACACGTAAGGTCAGGGGATTCAGAGAAACCTTTTCAATCAGGACATTTCTTCCTGTCGCGTTCTCAAGGGCCTTGACGGCCTGGTCCCGGATGATAACCGGCAGAACTGCAGCCGCGAAAATAACCAGCAGCAGAAATACCCCTGTAATGATCAAGACGGTCTTCTTCGTTGTGCTCATACGTCCCTCCTGATCCGGATAAAGGGAAAGATCCGTCAACTTGGTATGTTCGCATTCTACCAAGAAAATTTTACGAATCAAGCAGAATCTCGAAATCTACCGAAAACGAAATCGTCCCGGCCGGACAATCCGTTTTAGCCATCCTTGACAGAAAAACGCTAAAAACGGTATGGATAAAAATAAACAGGAATAGCGAGACCTTTGGAAAACGCCGGCTTCGCGCTGACGGGATCTTTTTCGACCCCGCAACGTCTCGCTCAAGGCTTCAAAGGATAGGCGCTCTGGGATAGTTCGCCTTCCTGACGCCTTTAAAAGCCTTGGGCTTCACGGCGGGGTACCTAAGAAAAATCAATAAATTTGCGCTTCAGGCACCATTTTTCAAAGGTCTCACTTTTTGTTTGACCCTAGAGGGAGTATGGCCATGGCGGACAGAATAAGACAATTATTTACCAGGGTGGCGGCATTTGCCAAACAGGACATCTGGAGGATCCGCCGCACCGATCTTTCTCCTGGAAAATCCTTTCTTATTAACCTGCTGAGGGTTTTGATCCTCTCTATCCGTGGATTCGATGAAGACAAATGCCAGTTACGCGCGTCTGCCCTGACCTTCTACTCGCTCATTTCGGTTGTTCCGGTCGCGGCAATGGCCTTCGGAATCGCGAAAGGTTTCGGTTTGGAAAAGGTTCTCGAAAAACAATTGCAGAGCATACTTGTCGGCCATGAGGAAATATTCGAAAACATCGTAGAGTTTTCCCATTCTCTTTTGGAAAACACAAAAGGGGGGGTCATCGGGGGTATCGGGGTCGTCGTTTTGTTCTGGGCCGTCATCAAGGTTCTCGGACAAATCGAAAACTCGTTCAACGACATCTGGGGGATCAAGGAACCCAGACCCCTAGGCAGGAAGTTCGGTGATTACCTTTCCGTAATGCTGATTGCACCGATTGTTTTGATCCTATCAAGCGGCGTTACCGTTTTTGTGACGACACAGATAAATCTTATCATCGAAAAAACAGCTGTCTTGGGTGCATTCAGGCCGCTGATTCTGTTGTCGATGAAACTCTCTCCGTTGGTTCTTATCTGGGTGCTTTTTACGTTTCTCTATGTCTTTATGCCCCATACAAAAGTGCGCCTCACCTCCGGCCTGATCGGCGGCATCATTGCCGGCACTGTTTTTCAGATCACGCAATGGATATACATCGCCTTCCAGGTCGGCGCGGCCAAATACAACGTGATCTATGGGAGCTTCGCGGCGCTTCCGCTCTTTCTCGCATGGCTGCAGTTGAGCTGGCTGATTGTTTTGTACGGGACCGAGCTGTCGTTCGCCCATCAGAACGTGGATACCTACGAATTTGAACCCGACGCCCGTCAGGTAAGCCACCGCCTCAAGATATTGCTTTCACTCCAGGTCGCTCACTACATCATCATGAAGTTCGCGGCCGGAGAAAAGGCGCCTACAGCGCATGAAATATCCCATGACCTCGGATGCCCAATTCGTCTCGTCAATGAAATCCTATTCGAGCTGGTCGAAAGCGGGATCGTATCCGCAACGGAAACAGGTCACGAAAAGGTGCGTGGTTTTCAGCCGGCCCGTGACATAGCCAATCTGACGATCCAGCATGTCATTCATGCCGTCGAAAGCCGGGGGATCAACGCGGTACCGTTCGCCCATTCCGATGCATTTGCAGCTCTGACGGAATCGGTGGAATCATTCGGGCACGCCGTCGAAAAACTGCCTTCCAACAGGCCCCTCAAAGACCTGTAACAACGCCGGAGGCGAAGCCCGTATTCTAAAAAGACCAAAACCAAAGGAGAGACCTTTGCAAAACGCCGCCTTCCAAGCTGATCGGATCTTTTTCGACCCCGCAACGTCTCGCTCAAGGCTTCAAAGGATAGGCGCTCTGGGATCGTTCGCGTTCCTGCCGCCTTTAAAAGCCTTGGGCTTCACGGCAGGGTACCTTAGAAAAATCAATAAATTTGCGCTTCAAGCAGCATTTTTCAAAGGTCTCAAGGATTCGATGAAAGAAAGAATAAGAAAATCTACAACCGCAGGTGTTTTTCGGGCACGGCGGACGAAGCTATCGGCAGTTGCCGTTTGCTTTTGTCTGCTTGCACAATTTGCCGTTCCCTGCAGGGCCTTCAGCCGGGTCGATATCAAAGACCTCTCTCATCTCAGCCAGAACCCCCTTTCCTATATCGATGACGAATCGGCGGATAAACCCATGCTTCCCGCGACACTACAGCAACAGCTCGATGGGGAATCGAACAGCGCCTTTTTCGCCCCCTGGCACCGGCAGACACCCCACCACAGCAAGGAACTGGCGTCCTGGGGATTCAGAAAATATAAAACCAATCCCGGGTACGACCAAAAAGGCCGTCCTCGCAACCGGGATTGGATTGCTGAAATAGAAAGAAACGCCCATATAGCAGACTACCCTCAGCAGATGTCTCCGGCAATAACATTGAGAAACACCGCTTTCAGAATCCTTCCGACACACGAATCCCATTTTAACTACCCTTCTTCTAAAGGGCTGAAATCGTTCGACAACATGCAACAGTCTCTGGTTGGAGCTGGAACTCCCGTATTGGTAACATTAACAAGCCGGGACAAAAAATGGTTCCTTGCCGAAACAAACCATATCATAGGTTGGATCAGGGCCGAAGATGTGGCCAAAGTCACGGCCGACTTTATCACATCCTGGGAAAACAAGAATTATATAACCATTCTGAAAGACAAAACTCCGGTTACCTGCGGGGGAAAAATTCTTTACAGGGTACCGCTCGGAGCCTACTTCCCACAAATCGGCGAGAGCACAGACACAATCCGTATCGCCGTACCAATGCGCGGCCTTGACGGCAAGGCCACTCTGTCAAAGGGAGGCATCCCTCGCAACGCGGCCGCAAAAAAACCTCTTCCTTTCACCCCGCGCAACGTTGCGAGACTTGCGGCGGAACTCGTCGGCGGACAATACGGTTGGGGGGATGTACACGGAAGGAGGGATTGTTCCTCCACGATGAGGGACCTGTTTGCACCGTTCGGGATTTTGCTTCCCCGGAACTCGAGCGACCAGGCAGGTGCGGGGCGGTTTGTTTCATTGCTAGGTCTTTCTCCGGAAAAAAAGGAAAAAACTATTCTCAAACAGGCCGTCCCCTGGCGAACACTCCTGTGGATGCCGGGACATATTATGCTGTATATCGGGGCACAACAAGGAAGACCGCTGGTTTTTCATAATTTCTGGAAAGTAGGCACCAGAGGTCCTCACGGGGGCAAACGCAGTATTGTCGTCGGGCGAACGGTCATCACGACACTTTACCCCGGCCGTGAACGGCCTGACATAGACCCCTCTCGCGCAAATATGCTTTTGGGCTTAACCGGAATCATCCTACTCGGGGAGCAGAATCAGCACATCTTTTACCTTCCATAACAGGAGACCTTTGAAAAATGCTGCCTGAAGCGCGATTACAAAGATTTTTCTTAGGTACCCCGCCGTCGCAGCAAGGCGGCGAAGCCGTTAAAAACGCGAACAGTAGAGAGCGTTTAGGCTTTGCCGCCGCAAGCGAGACGCTGCGGGGTCGAAAAATA
>DYLD01000140.1 GCA_020722315.1 Syntrophus aciditrophicus | reverse complement strand
TTGCCTGTGATCTGGATTATACCACCACCCACTAAAAATCGCATAGAACCAGAAAAGTTTAGCCTTCGAGAGTTTGAGCTAGATGACAGGGTGGAAAAGCCTTTTTAAGCGCGCATGAAACCGTTTTTGACGGTTCTTCAAAGATCTCAAGAGGTTAGTCTATTTGATATGTCCCTGTTTCCCTGTAACGGGAACAGACGACATAGCAAAGATCCCCGTTCAAATTTTCGAATGTCTCTTTGACCCGGCCGATCGTGTTGTTTTTCTCGGATAGATGCGCGAGAAGGACCAAAGATAGATGCGACCCGAAGCGGCTGATGAAATCGCTTGCGTCGTCATTGCTCAAATGCCCGTAGTCGGAAGCAATTCTCTGTTTGAGAGGAACCGGGTAAGGGCCTTTCATCAGCATTTCTTCGTCGTAATTCGATTCGAGAACAACGACATCCAGATCGCCGATGACATCCTTCATGCCGTCGGTCACGCGGCCGGTATCGGTGAAAATCCCCAGGCGGCCGACAACAAAGCCGAAGGCGGGAACGTCGTGTGATGTCTCGATGGGGGTTATCTTTATTGTGTTGATACAAAAAGGACCATCAAAAGGCCGAAAATCCACCCTGCCGAGCCTGTCTTTGCAGCCGTAATAGACTTCGTTACTTGTGTAAACGGGGATATGCAGGCTTCTGGCGATCGGGCCGACTCCAAGATAATGGTCTTCATGGGCGTGGGAGAGGACGATTCCGTTGATATCATGGATGTTTTTCCCGAGAACGGCAAGCCGTCTCGCTGTTTCATGAAGACCCAGACCGGCGTCAATCAGTATCGAGTCCCCGTTTTGCTGCACCAGGTAACAGTTCCCGTTGCTTCCCGACGCGATGACGGACAGTTCCATCAGTACTCGATCCCCGCCCGCCCTTTGATGCCGGCGCTGTAGTGGTGTTTGATCTCCTGGACTTCGCTCACCGTGTCGGCAATCTCGATAATCTCTTTCGGGGCGTAGCGGCCGGTCAGGATAAGATCAAGCGCGGGGGGCTTGTTTTGAATGAGCTCGATGACAGCGGACAGTTGTATCAATTTGAAATCCAAAGCGACGTTGATTTCATCGAGGATCACCATGTTGTATTCGCCCGACGCAATCACGCTCCGGGCAAGATCGAGTCCCTTATTTGCGAGTTCGATGTCCAGCGGGGCGGGATTGTCGCGCATGACAAAGCTGTCAAGGCCGGAGAGGTAAACGACGGCATCGGGGAAGCATCGTTCAAAAGCAAGCAATTCTCCGTACTTGCGGCCCTTCATGAACTGGATGACGCAGATTTTGAATCCATGACCGATCGCCCTGAGCGCCTGGCCGAACGCCGCGGTCGTCTTCCCCTTGCCGTTGCCGGTATAGACCTGGACGATTCCCCGGCGGTATTTTTCGAGGACCGCCTCCCTCGGATCTGTCTTTTCCACCATCTTTCTTAAGCCCTTTGAATTTCAGCGGCCGTTCACTTGAGGTAACGGCGGGCCGCCTCTTCGGCGATCGTATACGGATCCGCTTCCTTTTTCAGCAGTTTTTCGACGAACAGATCCATCTCCCCGCTCTGCGTCATCTCTTTGAGGATCGGGGAGAGGATCGCATCGCGAAGCGATTCCCCTAGCTCAACCATCGCCTTGCGTTTCATCCGGTCGCCGAGCAGCCCGGTTTCTTCGAGGCAGCGGTAATGGTCGGCAACGGTCGCCGCGAGCTTATCGACGCTCTGGGCAAACGAAACGGCGTCAAAGCAGTTGCCGATCTTGATGATCGGCGGGCGCCATCCCCCGGGGAACTCGTGAGCCATGTTCAGCATCGCGACAAGCTCGTTATAGAGCTTGTTCGCACCGTCTCGATCTGCCTTGTTGATGACAAAGATATCCGCTATCTCCATCATCCCGGCCTTGATCGCCTGTATATCATCCCCCATGCCGGGAACCAAAACGACGATGACGGTATGGGAGTGGTTGATGATATCCACTTCCTGCTGTCCGGCACCTACCGTTTCGATAAGGATCAGGTTTTTCCCCATCACGTCGAGCACATGCACTGCGTCCCCGACCGCCTTCGACAACCCTCCCAGCGCCCCGCGCGTGGCCAGGCTGCGCACGAAAACACCGGAATCCTCGGCGTGTTTCTGCATCCGTATTCTGTCGCCGAGGATTGCGCCGCCGGTGAACGGGGAGGTCGGATCCACGGCCAGAACCCCGACGGTGTCGCCCTTTTTTCGGTATGAGGTTATCAGTGCGTCGACAAGCGTGCTTTTGCCGGCGCCCGGCGACCCTGTTATACCGACGACATGGGCCTTTCCCGTGTGGAGAAAGATCCGTTTCAGCGCATTTTTCGCTTCGGGAATTTCGTCCTCCAGATTTCTGATCAGGCGCGATGCGGTGCGCACATCTCCGGCCTTAATTTTTTTGAGTTGTTCCGACTCTTCCATATGTCTGACCCTTTTTTACTGTCCGGTGATGAATTTTCTGGGTGTTTTCCCGGCGGTTTTCGGCGTTTGGGTTGTGAATCAATCTCTTGGTTTTACATTTGCCCCGACCCATTCAAGGATGGATTCGAGAGAGGCGCCCGGCGTGAAGATCGCTTTGATCCCGGCATCATAGAGCTTCTGAAAATCCTGATCGGGTATGATGCCTCCGCCGATAACGGTGATGTCTTCAGCCCCCTTTTCCCGGAGAAGTTCGACTACACGGGGAAACAGATACCCATGGGCGCCGGAAAGACAGCTCAATCCGACCAGATCGACATCCTCCTGAATTGCCGCCGCGGCGATCTGTTCCGGGGTCTGGTGGACACCGGTGTAGATCACCTCGTAGCCGGCGTCGCGAAAGGCCCTGGCAAGTATCCTTGCCCCTCTGTCATGACCGTCGAGGCCTGGTTTGGCAACCATAATGCGTATTCGTTTCTCTGTCATAGATCTCCTTGCAATAAAAACGTATTATTTAGAACAGACCGGGATCCCGGTATTCGCCGAATACCTCACGGTAGACATCGCAGACCTCCTGAAGCGTCGCCATGTCTTTCACTGCTTGAATGCAGTAAGGCATCACATTCTCTCCGGTTTTGCACGCCTTTCTGATCTCCTCGAGATCGCGTTTGACGGCGCGCGAGTCACGTCTCCGTTTGACCGCTTTAAGACGTTCGAGCTGCTCCTTTTCCACCTTTTCGTCAATCTGAAGGATAGGGATGGGTTGTTCCTCGTCGGTTACGTATTTGTTGACGCCGACCATGATCTTTTCCCCGGATTCGAGCTGCTGCTGAAAACGGTAGGCCGCATCGGCGATCTCCATCTGCGGGAAACCTTTATCGATCGCGGAGATCATGCCGCCCATGTTGTCTATTTGCTCAATGTATTTCCATGCCTCTTCTTCCATCTTGTTTGTGAGTGATTCGATAAAATACGAGCCGCCCAGCGGGTCGATCGTGTTGGCGACGCCTGTTTCCTCGGCGATGATCTGCTGCGTTCGAAGTGCGATCTGAACTGCGTGTTCGGTCGGAAGCGCGAGGACCTCGTCGAGCGAATTGGTGTGCAGCGACTGGGTTCCTCCGAGTACGCCGGCCAGGGCTTCGATCGCGGTACGCACGACGTTGTTGTAGGGCTGTTGCGCGGTCAGCGAGCACCCGGCCGTCTGTGTATGGAACCTCATCCACCAAGAGCGGGGATTCTTAGCATGGAAACGTTCCTTCATTACGTGAGCCCATATACGTCTTGCCGCCCGCATTTTGCATATCTCCTCAAAAAAGTCGATATGCGCGTTGAAGAAAAACGAGAGGCGCGGCGCGAACTCATCGACATCGAGTTTCTTGCGGCGGATGACGTCTTCGACATACTCGATTCCATCGCGGAGCGTAAAGGCCAGTTCTTGAACAGCGGTCGATCCGGCCTCCCGGATATGGTAGCCGCTGATGCTTATCGTGTTCCATTTCGGGACATATTTCGTTCCGAATTCAATTGTGTCGCTGATCAATCGTACGGAGGGTTCCGGCGGACACATGAAGGTCTTCTGGGCGATAAATTCCTTCAGCATGTCGTTCTGAATCGTGCCTCCGATCTTCGAAAGAGGCACGCCCTTTATGTCCGCCGCGGCGCAGTACATCGCCCACAGCACCGACGCGGACGGGTTTATTGTCATCGAGGTCGTAACCTTGTCCAGTGGAATCTTGTCGACGAGGGTCAGAAAATCATCAAGGGTGTCGATCGCAACGCCGCATTTGCCGCATTCTCCCCGGGCCTTCGGGGAGTCGGTGTCGTAACCCATCAGCGTCGGGAAATCGAAGGCCGTGCTGAGCCCCGTCTGACCGTTTTGAAGCAGCATATGCCAGCGGGCATTCGTGTCGGCGGCGCTCCCCATCCCCGAAAACATACGAAACGTCCAGTAACGCCCCCTGTATCCGGTCGGCTGGTTGCCGCGCAAAAACGGAAACTCGCCGGGCACCCCTATATCGCGCGCAAAATCGATATCCTTAATGTCTTCAGGTGTATAGAGGCGCTTGATTTCCTGATCGGAAACGGTCGACCAGCGCGACTTCTGATCGTGGCTCTGCGCAAGGCTTCGTCTGACCTCTTCTTCCCATTGCCTGGTTAGTTCTTTTGATTGGTTGATCGTATCATCACTGAAATATGCACCCATCTCCAGCACCTCCCTAGCATAAATGACTCTGCCTGAACTGCGTTTGCCAGACGCACGCCCAATATTCAAGGTTACGATTAAAGCAGTTTCCTCTACCCCCAAAAATTGTTTCCTGTCAAGAGATATATCTGCCCTAATCCGTGATGGATTTCAAATTCGGAAAGAGACTTGACGTACTTATCGGCGTTGGCTTATATACGCGAGCATCAACTGACTAAGATGCGGAGGTTTTTGTCTCCCGAAGCCACGGACACCCGCCGTTGCTCGAAAGGCCAAAAGGTATAATGATCATCCGGGTTATTTTGAAAAGGCTCGCATTGCTCATCTGTTGCGTGATGCTGGCGTCAGCCTGCGCATCAAAAAGGACGTACGTCGCGAAATTACCCGATTCTCAACCGAAGAAATATCAAAAGCCGTACATTGTGATGGGCAAGCGCTACGAGCCCCTGCCGACCCATGTCGGGTTTGTTCAGACCGGCATTGCAAGTTGGTACGGCGAGGATTTCCACGGAAAAAAGACGAGCAGCGGTGAGATTTATGACATGTACGCGATGACCGCAGCTCACAAGACGCTTCCTCTGGGTGTTTTTGTGCGCGTGAAGAACACTCTCAACAATAAGGAGGCGGTCGTACGCATCAACGACAGAGGACCGTTTGTCAAAGAAAGAATTATCGATCTCTCCTATTCGGGCGCCAGGGCGCTGGGATTTGAAGCTGTCGGCACGGCGCCGGTGAGGATCGAGGCGCTCGGGTACAGCGAAGGCGGTTCGAATCAGTATAGAGAACCTCTGAGCTATGATTCCGGAAATTATAGCGTTCAGGTGGGTGCATTTACCAAGGCCGAAAATGCGGAAAGGCTCTCTGAGGAAATGAAAAAGGTCTATGGATTTTCGGAAATTCGGTCGGCCTGGGTCAGGGGGGAACATTTCTACCGTGTCTATGCCGGGAAGTATCCATCCCTACGATCCGCTGAAGCGGCAGAGAAGGTCTTCGAAACGAACGGGTATCCTGGGAGCTTTGTCGTATCGCTAGACTAATCGCATCCGGCTTTCAGAAAAAGCGTTCATTCACCTCAAAAAACCGCTCCGCCGTGCGGTGAACAAATCATCTGAAAAATCTTGTTTCTTGCCACGCCAACTTTATCCGATCATCAATTTTTCTGTGAGGACTTAACTTCCTGAGCGTGCATGCAGCGGGCAAAGCAAAAGCTTGTATCAACGCCTGAAGGGTGTTATAAAAACCACCGTCA
>DYLD01000139.1 GCA_020722315.1 Syntrophus aciditrophicus | reverse complement strand
GCCGGTATGATTCTCCAGGAAACGTCGGATGCTCAAAGCGGTATCCCTCCCGATCCCGTCGACCTGCATCAATTCATCGGGCGAGGCCTCCCGAATTTTTTTGAGATCCCCGAAATAGACAAGTAACGCCTTTTTCCTGGACGGGCCGACGCCGGGTATTTCGTCCAGAACAGATTCCAGAGAGGCTTTCCGTCTCAGCCTTCTGTGATAGTCGATCGCGAAGCGATGCGCCTCGTCGCGGATCCGCTGCAGCAGAAAAAACGCGGAGGGCCACCGCGACAGATAAATAGGGTCTTTTCTTCCGACGATAAAGACGCGGTCCTCACTCTTTTTCGTTTTGTCGTCGTGCGTGCGGCCGGCCCGGTCGACGACGTCCTTTTCTTTTTTGGCGGACATGCCGCCCTCCCGTAATAGACCCGCCTCATCCCGGTTTGATGGTGGTCCGTCGGTCCGTTCTTTTGCAAGTCCTATCAAATCAATCCCTTCGATCTGCAGATCCTTCATTGCCGCGATAGCGACACCGAGCTGTCCCTTGCCGCCATCCACGACAATCAGATCGGGAACTCGCTCCTTCTTTTCGTAGCGCCGACAAAGCACCTCGTACATCATCGCGAAGTCATCGGCGCCTGAAACGGTACGGATTCGGAAACGGCGGTAGCCTTTTTTATCGGGAAGTCCGCCGGTAAATGCAACCAGTGAGCCGACCGCGTATGTTCCGCCGATGTTTGAGATATCGAAGCATTCGATACGTTCGGGGATTTTTCCGAGCGATAGCTTCTCTTTCAAAATCCGGAGTGTTTCCCGGGGATTCTGATCGGCCAGGCGCGAGGTCTTCAATGCATTTTCGGCGTTTCTAAGTGCAATTTTCAGCTGGGAGAGCGCCTCGCCCCGCCGGGGGGAAAAGAGACGGACCGCCCTGCCCCTTTTATCGCCAAGCCATTCGGAAATAGCCCCGGCATCCTCAAGCTCCACAGGCACAATCACCTCGTCGGGGATCTCGGTGACTTCATCATAGTAACGTATCATTAGCGATGATATCAGCTCGCCCGTTTCGGAATTGAGGTGTATCGGCCCGAAAGCCTTCTGTCCGGTTATTTTCCCGTCGCGGACGTAGAGCAGATTGATTTGCGTCATATCCCGTTCGCGGCAGACGCCGAAGACATCCCTGTTTTTGCCCTGCATTGAGTCAACCTGCTGTCTTTCCAGCGTTTTGTTCAGGGAGGCAATCCGGTCACGCAAAACGGCCGCCTCTTCAAACCGGAGATCATCCGCCAGTTTGTTCATGCGGACACGCATCTCGCTGAGCAGTGATTGTGTCCTGCCCTCAAGAAACGCGACGCCGTCTTTTACCAGACGTTTGTATTCTTCCGGGGTAATGAGGCCGACACAGGGGGCGCTGCAACGGCCCATTTCATACTCAAGGCAGGGCCTGCGACGCGTTTTCATTTCCCTGTCCCGGCATGTGCGAAGCGGCACGATCGACTGGAGAAACCGGAGGGTTTCTCTCGCGGCTCCACCGGAAGGGTACGGGCCGAAATAACGGGCGCCGTCTTTTTTGGGACGGCGCACAAGCTGGAAATGGGGAAACTCTTCGGAAGAGTCAATCCTCAGATGGTAAAAGGATTTGTCATCACGGAAATCGACATTATAGCGGGGCCGGTGCTGCTTGATCAGGTTATTTTCGAGAATCAGCGCCTCTTTTTCCGTCTGGGTGAGGATGAATTCGATGTCCTGTATCCGTGAGACCAGAAATGGGATCATCGTCCGCGAATCGGTCTGAGAAAAGTAGGCCCGGATACGGGTTTTAAGGTCTCTGGCCTTGCCGACGTAGATGACCAGACCCTTGTCGTCCTTCATGATATAAACACCGGGGCTGTGCGGCGCGTTTTTTATCTTTGTTTCCAGGTCGGTATCCGGGGACATTAGCTGTTCTCCTCATCTATCGTGAGACCTTTCCAAAACGCCGCCTTCCGCGCTGATGGGATTTTTTCTACTACGCGGCGTCTCGGGGCATGAGCCTGGAGGCTCAACGCACTAAGCAGGTTTTGCGTTCTTAACGCCTTTAGAGCCTTGGCTCTTTGACGGCGGGATACCTAAGAAAAACCTTTAAAATCGCGCTTCAGGCAGCTTTTCCTCGTGGTTGTGCAAGCCTGATTCATCATCATAAAAAACACAAAAGCTAGGCTTTCCGGTGCCGGTACTATTCGTTGATAGCAACATCCCTTCCGGCGGGCAGTATAGAAAGCCCTTTGAAGGATGTCAATCTATTTATCACCAGGCGGTTACGAGACCTTTGCAACACGCCGCCTTTGCGCTCATAAATCTTTTTTGACCCCGCGGCGTCTCGCAAAAGGCTCTAAAGCCTAAACGCTCTGGGAACGCTTGCGTTCTTACCGCCTTTAGAGCCTTGGGCTTCACGCCGGGGTAGATCGAGAAAAATCAATAAATTTGCGCTTCAGGCACCATTTTGCAAAGGTATCCATACCTGGGTGGTTGTTCCTTTGAAGAGCCCCTCTATTGGATTTCATCGCGGACTTTGGGGATGATATTTAGCTTGCGAGAAAAATAAAATTTTGCCATAGGACTGATTTGCCCGGCAGAAGAGGGATACAACAGAAGGATGAAACGGTGAGCCCTTTGCAAAAGCCCTCGAGATCGTTTCATCAAGCGCGAAATGTTTCTCGGGCGAAAAAGGACGCTGAACGTACTTTGCAGCGGTTGCGCACGAATTCTACAGAGCAACAACTGTTAAAAGGTGAAGGAGGACATGCAAGACACGAAAGGAATCATAGAACAAACAAGGGTAAAATTCGGGCAAATCGTTAAGGAAAGGGGGCTGTCTGAAAGCCGGATCAGAATCACCGCAAGGGTCCTGACACCCGAAGAGGCGATCGGTTCGCCCATGCGTCGCGACTATCCGATCATTATCGGACGGGAGAAGATGATAGAGGCGCAATTTTTGGGTGCACGCGGCCACGCCTTTACAGACATGCCTGACGATTTTGAAGGACCCCTTTCCGAGGTTTTGTCGCTTCCGATGGAGACGAACGCACAGAGGGCCATTTATCTGGCGACTCTCAACGCGGTGCTTCGCTTTTTGAATCTTGCCGAGGGGACCGTCCATTGCAAGGATGAAGATCCGGAGCGTTGCGCGGTGATCATAGCGGATCATATCCGGGATCGCTGGGGGGATATTCATCTAGGGCTTCTGGGCCTTAATCCGGCCATTGCGGAGAGGATGGTCAAAACCTTCGGGAGCGATCATCTGATGATCACCGACCGCGACCGCCGCAATATCGGCGTTGAAAAATACGGGGTCGTCGTCTGGGACGGATTCACCCAGACCGAGGAGATGATACGTCAGGCCGATGTAATCCTGATGACCGGCACGACGCTGTGTAATCTGTCGTTTGACGGGATTTACGAACTGATAAAAAGGTATCATAAACCCTATCTATGTTACGGTGTGACTGTAGCAGGGATAAGTGCGCTGATGGATATTCCCCGGATCTGTCCTTTGAGCACGAATGAATGACGGCCGGAAACGATAGCTGTTGCAAGATTTTTCTAAAAAAACGGGTTTTTCAGCGTTTTCGCGAGGAGTTGCTGATTTGATCGGCAGGAAAGGTAACCATGAATATCAGACAGATCAGAGTTGAGGATGCCGTCGGCCAGGTTCTGGCGCACGATATAACGAAGATCATCCCCGGCAAGTTCAAGGGCGTAGGGTTCAAGAGAAACCACAGGGTGACAAAAGAAGATATTCCGGAGCTTTTGAAGCTCGGGAAAAAGCATATCTATGTGCTGGAACTTGACGCAAACCATCTTCACGAAGACGATGCCGCGCTGAGAATTGCGGCGGCGATCTGCGGGCCCAACATCCGGTGGACCGAACCCAAAGAGGGGAGATCGAATATGATCAGTCAGATAAACGGCCTGCTGGAAATTGACGTGGAGGGGCTTTTCGAAATCAACAGCCTCGGGGATCTGATCGTCTCGACGATCAAAACCGGCATGCCCTGCACAGAGGGGCAGATGCTCGCATCTACCCGGATTATCCCGTTATTTACGGAAATCCAGCGGATTGAAAGGCTTGAGGAGATAGCAGCAAATCACCGGCCGGTGCTCCAGATAAGGCCTTATATACGATCACGCATAGGGCTGGTCGTGACCGGCTCCGAGGTATATGAGGGGCTTGTCAGAGATGAATCGGAAAAGTGGATTGTGTCACGGTTCAACGAATACGGCTGCGAACTGGTCAGAAGAATCATCACATCCGACGACGCCGGGCAGATTGCCGCGGCAATCAGGACGCTTGTCGGTGAGGGTTCTGAACTGATCATTACGACAGGCGGTCTTTCGGTCGATCCGGACGATGTCACGCGCAAAGGCGTGCGGGACGCGGGGGCCGAAATTATCTCTTACGGGAGTCCGATTCTGCCCGGGGCGATGTTTTTAAACGCCCGCCTCGGGGATGTGCCGATCATCGGTCTTCCGGCCGCCGTTTTTTACTACCCCCGGACCGTCTATGATATCATGCTGCCGCTGGTTCTGGCCGGTAAACAGCCCAGCGCCGCCGATATCGCCGCGATGGGGCATGGGGGGTTGTGCATGAACTGCGAGGTTTGCCATTTCCCCCAATGTCCCTTTGGACGATAGCGGCTATTAAACGTTCCTGACGGCGCGCCTTTGCAATGATGTATGCAAACGCAGTTTGATGTTCATACAGTTGAAGGGACGCGCATCGTAGCGCCCGAAACAGTCCCCGGATAATACCACGTTTAAGGAAAGGAGAATTTTTAGATGAAAAAAGGGAAACTTCTCAGGCTGATACCCTTTTTTCTTTCCTGGCTCGCCGCAGGCGGTATCTTGACTGTTGCAACTAGTGGGTATGCCGAGCGAAATGTCAGGACGGGTAAGCCCCTTGTTCTGGCCGTTGAATTCAACACCCATGCCGCCTCCGCTTATGTGGCCAAATCCAGGGGGCTGTATCAGGCCGAGGGCCTGCAGATTAAAACATTTGACAGCTACATAACCGGGATGGCCCTTGCCGCGGCCCTGACAAGGGGAGATGTGGATGCCGCCTACATCTGCCTGGTTCCGGCGATCAGCGCCTATGCCAACGGCGGGGTGCGTCTGAAGGTGGTTTCGGGAACCCATCACTACGGCTATGCGGTCGTGGTTGACCCGAAGAAAATCAAGACGCCACAAGATCTGCAAAAACCGGGAATCCGCATCGGATGCGTAAGAGAAGGAAATACCGCAGATATGCTATTTCAAAAAGCGATCGGTGACTACCGGTTAGATAAGACAGTGATATTGGATAAAGTCAGGCGGATGAATCCCCCTGAACAAATGCTGGCTTTGCAGATGGGCCGGCTGGATGCCGCAGTCATCCCTGAACATTACCCGAGCATCGCTGTCTCTCAGGGATTCAAGACCCTTGTCGGGGCAAGAGACCTCTGGCCCGGCATGCAGGGCAGCGTGCTGGTGGCAAGCGAAAGACTTCTGGAAAGCTCCCCGGAGATTGTACGGTCTTTGGTCAAGATAAACCGTGAAGCCACGCGCTGGATTAATGCCCATCCCAAGGAGGCAGCGGTCATTGTTGCCGATGCGTTGCAGGTGGGCGGAAACAAGTTCCCGGTTTTTCCGGCTAAGCAAGCGTCGCTTGCCGGCAAGCTGACGATTTCTCCGGATATTGTGCTGGCTTCTTTGACCCGCGGTTTGGAGGTCACCACGAGCGTTGAGCCGATTCAGGTGCAAAGAACGATAGATTACATGGTTACCCTGGGTTACATCCGCAGCAGTTTTGACGCGGGAAAGATTCTAAAACTGGATTGGCCCGAAAAAGATTCATGAGTGGAGACCTTTGCAAAACGCCGCCTTCGCGCTCATAAATCTTTTTCGACCCCGCAA
>DYLD01000138.1 GCA_020722315.1 Syntrophus aciditrophicus | reverse complement strand
TTTACACAAACATATAAAAAAGTTAATTGGGGTCAGAGTGCAATTAATTTGCTGATAGACCGCATCCAGGCGTTTGAAATCCCGGGGAAACCATTTTCCGTGTTGACTCCATCAACCTCCACGACCAGGCAAAGGGAAGTTCCCCCGCTGCACTCAGCGCGGGTAAATCCCCCGACAAAGAACTGTCCACCAACGTGACCGCACGCAGGATCCCGGGCGCTGTCAACTTTCCTTCTTGCAATGTTTCGAAAGTCCACAGGCGGCAAATGTTACGAAAACATGTTTCCATTGCGAAATCATACATGAGTTCTATGGCTGGTGGAAAAATCCAGAAACCTCTGAATAGCCCCGATGCCTTGGGCGGGCACAACGAACGAGGAAAATCCATAAAGCAGGGGTCGTGGAAAGACATAAAAAAAGGTGTAGCTTAACGCAACGATATTGTTAGCATAAAAACTATTTTCATAAAAAAAGCTTGTTGGCGAATCCAGGGAGATAGAAGATATGAAGCTGAAAATCATCATTCACAAAGCCGAAGAGGGGGGATACTGGGCAGAGGTGCCGGCAATTCCCGGCTGTGCAACGCAGGGAGAAGATCTGCGCGAACTCATTGAGAACGTCTACGATGCGGTTGACGCGTGTCTCAGTGTGGATATGAGCACAGCCCAACTGGGCATAAATGATGAAGTGATGGAGCTTGCCGTGTAATATGAAGACAATCATGGCAAAAAGATGAGCTCACTTCTCGAGAAGAAAGGCTGGACTTTGGCTCGATTCACGGGAAGCCATCACGTATTCACACGACCGGGGAGTAACCTGCGGATTACGGTTCCCGTTCACGGGGAGGATGATCTCAAGGCAGGCCTTCAGCGGGCCATCATGAAACAAGCTGGCATTTTCGAAGAAGGGTTATAAGGCCGGCCAAAGTGTCACGATAAAACACTTGACTTCGTCATGAAAGATAGCTACTATACTACTAAAGTAGCTACAAGAAAGAAGGATGCCATGATTCGTGCCGGGATAAAGGATCTCAAGAACAACCTGAGCCGGTTTTTAGTTCAGGTGAAAGCCGGGGAAGAGGTTGTCATTACCGAACGAGGAAGACCCGTTGCCCGCATCGTGGCGGAAAATCATCCTGATAAGTCTATCCGCACGGCGCTGGCGCGCCTCGCTCAGAGAGGGCTGATCACGTTGCCGAGCCGAAGCGTAGGCAAAGACCATCTCGAGGCGGTAGAAGCCCCGGGAAAGCCCGTTTCGGAAATGGTGATAGAAGACAGGCGCTGAATGATCCATGATTCTCTACCTAGACACAAGCGCATTGGTAAAACGATACTTCAAGGAGCCCCATTCCGATGAAATCATCTCCAGATGGAAATCGGCCCCGCAGATTGTCACATCTTCTGTCGCTTTCGCGGAAACGATGGCCTCCATATACCGCAAAAAGCGCGAGGCAAAAATTGCGGATGCGTTAATCAGCGAAGTAGTCCGTTCTTTTCACCGTGACTGGGATAGCTTCGTACGTGTCGAGGTCAGCGATGAGCTCAATGGGTACATAGAGCGGGTGGTTGAAGGATACCCCCTCAGAGGATTTGACTCTATCCATCTCGCATCCGCGCTGGCGATCAAAGAAATGCTTCCTGAAGACGTCGTATTTGCCTGTTTCGACGACAAGCTCTCCCGCGCCGCCCGAGCGGAAGGACTGCAAACGTTTCCGGCAAACCCCCCCTGACATAATACCGAATACCGATTATCACAAGCGCCCAGGAAAACCCGGGGACGGGAAGTTGTCTATTTATGATGTAAAAAGGAGTCAGACCATGCCTATTTATGAATACGAATGTCTGTCATGCAAACACCGCTTCGAGAAGGTAATGAAGGTAGGCGATCCCGCGCCACCCTGCCCTGTTTGCGGTGCGACGCAAACAAAAAAAATGGTGACGCCGTTTCGGACAAACGCGTGGGCGAATTTCCTCGACACGATGGAAAAAAGGGTGAGTCCTGAAAAATTCAAGTAAACACCAGGGAGACATTCCTCCTCTTTTCTTAGACCGGAAAAATGAAGAGATGATGCGAGGATAATCAAAGGCGCAGGGGAGGCGTTATCGAGCGGATCTACGGTGATACGACCGGCCTCGCGCCGGCCGAAATCAAGCAGTTGGAGAGGCTCTACCGTCGGAGAGTTCCGGCGGAAAGCGTCGTGACGAACGAGCTGGCAAGGCAGCTTTGCGAGCTTTCCGGAAAAATCAACCGCCAGATCGGTGTTCTTCTTTCCCGCCGCGGCGAGGTGAACTACGTCATCATCGGTTCCCACCACAATCTTGTAATCCCCGCTCTTGACTCGTTTAGGTCGTCATCACGCCGCTTCAAGGGCCTCAGGCTGATCCACACCCATCTGAACAGCGAGGGGCTTTCGACCGAGGATCTGGTGGATCTGGCGATGCTTCGCCTCGATCTTATCTGCGCGATCGAGGCCGGCGAAGACGGTCTGCCCGGAAGGGCGCATATCGCCCATCTGATTCCCGAAAACCCGGAGGGCCGCTACTGGGAGCTCCTTCCGCCGGCGCATCTGTCCGGCATCGATATGGATTTCCGGTCGTTTATCACTGCGCTCGAAGCCGAATTCGCGAAAAAACAGAGAACCCGGAAAATAGAGGCCGCCGAGAGGGCGATCATCATCCGTGCCGAAACAGACCCGCGTTTCGACACGGAGGCGTCGGTCGCGGAACTCAGGGAGCTCTGCCGCACCGCCGGGGTCGAGGTGTTCGACGCCGTCATCCAGCACCGTGCCGAAATGGACCCGCGTTTCCTCATCGGCAGGGGAAAACTGGCGGATACCGTCATCCGGGCGCGGCAGATGGACGCAAACATCCTTGTCTTCGACCATGAGCTCGGCCCCTCGCAGATGCGCTCGCTTGCCGATTTCACCGAGATGAAGGTCGTTGACCGCACCCAGGTGATCCTCGACATCTTTGCGAAGAACGCCCACAGCCGCGAGGGCAAGATACAGGTGGAGCTGGCCCAGCTCAAATACCGCCTTCCGAGGCTGACAAGACAGGATTCGGGGCTCTCGAGGCTTGTCGGCGGCATCGGAGGAACCGGCCCCGGCGAGACGAAGCTGGAGATCGACCGGCGGCGCATCCGCGAGAGGATCGGCCGCCTCGAAAAGGAGCTCAGGCAAACCGAAAAATCCCGCGTGCAGCGGCGTGCCTTCCGGAACAAAACAGGCATCCCGATCATCTCGATCGTCGGCTACACGAACGCGGGCAAGTCAACACTGCTCAACGCGCTGACAAAGAGTTCCGTCGCCGCCGAAAACAAGCTCTTCGCGACGCTCGATCCGAAGAGCGCGCGGCTGCGCTTCCCAAAGGATACCGAGGCGATCATAACCGATACAGTCGGCTTTATCCGCAACCTTCCGAAGGAACTCTTCGCCGCGTTTCGGGCAACACTCGATGAGCTGGACGATGCGGATCTTCTTTTGCACGTGATCGACTGCGCGAATCCGGCATTCGAGGAGCAGATCGCGTCGGTCGAACATATCCTTGCCGAGCTTGATCTGACTTCTAAAAAGACGCTACGTGTCTTCAACAAGACCGACCTTCTCGCCGACAAATCTGTGCTGCCTGCGCTGTGCCGCCGCTTTGACGCGGTGCCGGTATGCGCGCTGGAGCCCGCCACATTTCCGTTCCTGATCGAGAGGATCGCCGGGCTTCTGAGATGGAGCCGCGATCCGGGCCGACCGGGCTAATGCGTCGGGCGATTTTTCCCGAAGTTTTTATTGCCGCCGGCGAAAAAATCATGCTAAAAGGTTCTATGCCGCCGAATGCACATATCAGGCAAAAAATAGGGATAGTCCTTCTCGTTGTTTTAACATGTCTGTCGGTGTTTCATGCGCTCCGGGAAAACATTCGTTCGTATCGCGAAGCCCCGGAAACAGACCCTGTCACGGTTCATGAGCGCAGAATCGCACAGCTTAAAGCTTTTCTGCCGAGCACTGGACAGGTCGGCTACATCACCGGCATCGAAAACGAAAAGATATTCACGGTGGAAAAAACTTTTACGAACGTTGAGTTCGTTGCGCAGTACGTGCTGACACAGTACACGCTTGCCCCCCTTGTCGTCCGCAACAGTCCTGATTTTCCGATCGTTATCGGCAACTTCATTGAAGGAGTGCCCGTACCGGAATTTCTCCATAAAAACAACCTTGTTGAGCTTCATGATTTCGGCGAGGGGCTCTTCCTCTATCAAAAGGAGAAGAAGAGGTGAACGTCGGTTTCTGGGCAGCGATTCTTTTATCGACATTGACCGGCGTATTTTTGCTACGGATAATCGTCGCCGAACCGGACGAAAAGAATATGAACCCCTCTGTGATTGCCATGCTGGGTGCGGGGATCGGAACGGGATTGACCTCCTGCGTCTATTTTCTCTTAATGATGACAGCCCTCACGGATTTCGTCCTTTTGATCGACGCGTTACTGTGCGTTATTGTCGGCGCTCTGTTTTTTTACCGTCGTAACGCCCTCGGGATCGGCTCCGGTGAACTTCCCGCGATCAACCCAAGTCACAAAGAAGGCCTTCGACAACTGATGAAAACCGCATCCATCGGCGCGATTTTAAAGATTTTTCGAGGTCAAAACTTCCTAAACGCCGGGGAAACTGTTTCGCGAGGTTTTCATGCGAAAACGGGGTTCGAGAAGGTCTTGATCGCCGTTTTTTGCGTCGAGGCGGCCGCCTTTGTCGCGGCGTTCATCTTCGCCTTTTTGAAGGAGCCGCACGGCCGGTGGGACGCGTGGCTGATCTGGAACATGCACGCCCGTTTTCTCTTCCGCGCAGGGGAGGCGTGGCAGGGCGTCTTTTCCGTTCCGATGGACTGGAGCCACTGGGATTACCCGCTCCTGCTGCCCCTTTCGATCGTCCGGAGCTGGAAATACGCATCTGCGGAGGACATTTACGCCCCGGCTCTCTTCGCGGCCCTTTTCGTCCTGCTGACTGCCGGGCTTCTGCTGGGTTCGGTCAGCTCTTTGCGAAGCCGCCTGGCGGGAATCCCGGCCGCGATGATCCTACTCGGGACCCCGTTTTTGATCCTGATGGGAATATCGCAGTTCGCCGACGTACCTTTTTCGTTTTTCGTGCTGGCGACGGCCTTTCTGCTTTTTTCTGCACAACGCCGGGAAGGCGAGGCTTCCCGTTTGTTTATGCTTGCCGGGATCACGGCTTCGCTCGCGGCCTGGGTGAAGAACGAAGGGCTTTTGTTTTTTCTTGTCGTTGCGCTGACAATCGCCGTGTCCGGCGCGTTGAAAAGGGGGCTGAAAGAGACGACGGCTAAATTAGCCTGGTTTCTTGCGGGCGCGGCGCCGGTCATGCTGGTTGTAATTACCTTCAAGATCGGGCTCGCGCCGCCGAATGACCTTACGGAGGGATTTCGTCTCGGGGAAGCCGCGTGGGCAAAATTGGCGGATTGGAGCCGCTATGCCACGATAGCTAAGGCCTTTTTCGTGACGGCACTGAATTTCACCGCGGGGCCGGTTGATCTGCGCGCAGGTCTGATGAAAATCAACCCGGGTTTGGTCAATATTTTTCTCCCCGTTGCGTGGCTCTTTTTTATCGGCTTCTGCCCGGACAAAAAGGAGCGCGGGGCAGCCGCCACGCTCGGGGCCCTTCTTTCGTTGATGGTAGGCGGTTATTTTTTCGTTTATCTGCTGACGCCGCTTCCGCTCGAATACCATATCGCGACGTCGCTGAACCGACTCTTTTTGCAGTTATGGCCGGCGACTATTTTTCTATTCTTTGTCCTCTCCGGCGATCCAAAGATTTCCTGGGAGGCCCAAGCAAAAGGGCCGACGGTTGGCGGTCATTCCGGAGCAAAACGTAAACGGAAGCAGAAATCCAATCGCTCCGGGAAATCAAACCGTCCCGGGCAGCTTAACGATCCTCTCCATTTTTGAAAGGCTAACAGCAATGGAAAAGATACTGTCGGTCGTCATTC